>NZ_CP109485.1:6435000-6732500 GCF_035918235.1 Streptomyces sp. NBC_01445
TAGAAGATCCGCCCGAAGTGCTCGCGGTCGGGGAAGACCTCGTCCTGCATCGGCAGGAAGGCGCCGCCCGAGTCGACCAGGTAGACGCACGGCAGCCTGTTCTCCAGGGCCACCTCCTGGGCGCGCAGGTGCTTCTTCACCGTCATCGGGTAGTACGTGCCGCCCTTGACCGTCGCGTCATTGGCGACGATCACGCACGCGCGGCCGCTGACCCGCCCGATCCCGGCGATCACCCCGGCGGCCGGGGCCTGGTCCCCGTACATCCCGTCGGCCGCCAGCGGCGCCAGCTCCAGGAACGGGGAGCCCGGGTCGAGCAGTGTGTCCACGCGGTCGCGCGGCAGCAGCTTGCCGCGCGCGGTGTGCCGGGCGCGGGCCCGCTCGCCGCCGCCGAGCCGGGCCGCGGCCAGCTTGCCGCGGAGCTCGTCGGCCAGCGCCTCGTGCGCCGCCTCGTTGGCCTTCCAGGCCTCCGACGCGGGATCCGCCGCGCTCGTCAGCTCCGGTGCCTCCTGCATTGCGCAGTCCCCTCGATCGGCTCTCGCTCGGTTAGTGAGCGTTAACGCGTTTCCCTCAGGTTAACGACCGCTAACGTCGCTGTCTAGAATTACCTTCATGGCCACCAGAACCGACGCCCCCACCCGCCGCGAGCAGATTCTCAAGGAGGCCGCGCGGCTCTTCGCCGAGCGCGGGTTCCACGGAGTCGGCGTCGACGAGATAGGCGCCGCGGTCGGTATCAGCGGCCCCGGGCTCTACCGTCACTTCGCGGGCAAGGACGCGATGCTCGCCGAGCTGCTCGTCGGCATCAGCGGACGGCTCCTGACCGGCGGCAAGCGCCGGCTCGCCGAGTCCGACGGCGGCGACCCCGAGGCGCTGCTCGACTCCCTCATCGAGGGCCACATCGACTTCGCCCTCGACGACCGCCCCCTGATCACCCTGCACGACCGTGAGCTGGACCGCCTGCGCGACAGCGACCGCAAGCTGGTGCGCCAGCTCCAGCGCCAGTACGTCGAGCTGTGGGTCGAGGCGGTGCGCGAGGTCTATCCGGGCCTGGTCGAGCAGCCCGCGCGTGCCGCCGTGCACGCCGTCTTCGGCCTGCTCAACTCGACCCCGCACCTCGGCAGGTCCGGCGGACTGCCCGGCCGCGAGGCGACGGCGGGGCTGCTGCACCGCATGGCGCGCGGGGCATTCGAGGCCGCGTAGGCGCCTGTCGTCAAGTTCCCGTCGTCCGCCCGCGAGGGCGGGCCGGGCGTGACGTGCGTCTCTGGACGCTCCAGAAACTGGCGGGTAACCTAAGCTGAGCAAGCGCTTAGTCGTGCAGTGATGCCGTTTCCGAAGGAGCAGGTCGTGCGCCGTACCGTTTACAACGAGGACCACGAGGCGTTCCGGGACACCATCCGCGCCTTCATCGAGGCCGAGGTCGTGCCCGTCTACGACGAGTGGTTCGCGGCCGGGCAGGCCCCGCGCGACTTCTACTACAAGCTCGCCGAGCTCGGCGTCTTCGGTATCCGCGTGCCCGAGGAGTTCGGCGGCGCCGGCATCGACTCGTACAAGTTCGAGGCCGTGATGTACGAGGAGACCTCGCGCGCGGGCGTCCAGTTCGGCGGCTCCGGCGTGCACGTGCTGCTCGGCCTGCCGTACATCAAGATGCTCGCCACCGACGAGCAGAAGAAGCGCTTCCTGCCGAAGTTCGTCTCCGGCGAGGAGATGTGGGCCCTCGCGATGACCGAGCCGGGCACCGGCTCCGACCTCGCGGGCATGAAGACCACCGCCAAGCTCTCCGAGGACGGCACGCACTACGTCCTCAACGGCGCCAAGACCTTCATCACCGGCGGCGTCCACGCCGACAAGGTGATCGTCTGCGCCCGCACCGACGCGCCCACCGCCGAGGACCGCCGCCACGGCATCTCCCTCTTCGCGGTGGACACCAAGTCCGAGGGCTACTCGATAGGCCGCAAGCTCGACAAGCTCGGCCTGAAGACCTCCGACACCGCCGAGCTGGCGTTCGTCGACGTGAAGGTCCCCGTCGAGGACCTCCTCGGCGAGGAGAACAAGGGCTTCTACTACCTCGGCCACAACCTCGCCTCCGAGCGCTGGGGCATCGCTTTCGGCGCCTACGCGCAGGCCAAGGCCGCCGTCCGGTTCGCCAAGGAGTACGTCCAGGAGCGCGCCGTCTTCGGCAAGCCCGTCGCGTCCTTCCAGAACACCAAGTTCGAACTGGCCGCCTGCCAGGCCGAGGTGGACGCCGCCGAGGCCGTCGCCGACCGCGCCCTCGAGGCCCTCGACGCGGGCGAGCTGACCCCCGCCGAGGCCGCCAGCGCCAAGCTGTTCTGCACCGAGGTCGCGCACCGCGTCATCGACCGCTGCCTCCAGCTGCACGGCGGCTACGGCTTCATGAACGAGTACCCGATCGCGCGCCTGTACGCGGACAACCGCGTCAACCGCATCTACGGCGGCACCAGCGAGATCATGAAGACGATCATCGCGAAGGACATGGGCCTGTAACCCACCCGTCCATCCGCCTTCTGTAGAACTGGCTGTATGAATCAGGCACTGGAGTCCCTGCTCGATCTGCTCGACCTCGAGCGGATCGAGCAGGACATCTTCCGCGGGCAGTCCCGCTCCGCCGTCGTCCCCCGGGTCTTCGGCGGACAGGTGGCGGCCCAGGCGCTCGTCGCCGCCGGGCGCACCGTCCCCGGCGACCGGCACGCCCACTCGCTGCACGCGTACTTCCTCGTGGCCGGTGACCCGGGCGCGCCCATCGTCTACACCGTCGACCGGATCCGCGACGGGCGCTCCTTCACCACGCGCCGCGTCGTCGCCATCCAGCACGGGCAGCCGATCTTCCATCTCTCGGCGTCCTTCCAGACGTACGAGGACGGGCTCGAGCACCAGGCGGCCATGCCGCCCGCGCCCGACCCGGAGACGCTGCCCACCGCCGCCGAGATGCTGCCGCGCTACGCCGACGCGTTCGTCGAGCCCGGCGTCGCCGAGCGGCTCCTCGAAGCGCGCGAGGCCGTCGACCTGCGGTACGTGGACGCGCCGCCGTTCGGCAGCGTCGGCACCCCGCAGGAGCCGCGCTCGCAGGTCTGGTTCCGTACGAACGGCAAACTCGACGGCGTCATCGACGAACCGCTGCTGCACGTCTGCCTCGCCACGTACGTCTCCGACATGACGCTCCTGGACTCCGTGCTGCTCGCGCACGGGCGCGGGGGATGGGCCGTGGGCGACGTGGTCGGCGCCTCGCTCGACCACGCGATGTGGTTCCACCGGCCGTTCCGCGCGGACGAATGGCTCCTGTACGACCAGGAGTCGCCGTCGGCCTCGGGCGGGCGCGGCCTCGGCCAGGCCCGCATCTACACCCGCGACGGACAGCTCGCCATCTCCGTGATCCAGGAGGGCGTCGTCCGCGTCCCGCGCTAGGGCCTCTCGTCCGGATCAGGCCGGCGTGGTTCGCGGCGCGTGGCGATCGGACATACCGTCACCTGCATGGGCACGAGCGCTGAGCAGAGTGGGACGGCCGGGGACACGGAGGAGAACGGCGGGGGCGAGAGCGTCGCCACCGTTCTCGTCGCGGCCGCGGCCAACCTCGGGATCGCCCTCGCCAAGGCCGTCGCCGGCATCATCAGCGGGTCGAGCGCCATGCTCTCGGAGGCCGCCCACTCGGTCGCCGACACGGTCACCGAGGTGCTGCTGCTCACCGCGCTGAAGCGGAGCGAGAAGCCCGCGGACGAGGAACACCCCCTCGGCTACGGGCCCGAGCGCTACATCTGGGCCATGCTCGCCGCCGTCGCCACCTTCGTCGGCGGCGCCGTCTTCTCGATCTACGACGGCATCCACACCCTGATCGCCGGCGAGGAGCTCGGCAACCCGCTCATCTCGTACATCGTCCTCGCCCTCGCCTTCCTCCTGGAGGGCTTCTCGCTGCGTACGGGCATCAAGCAGGTCCGGGGCGAGGCCGAGCGCATGGGGGCGCCCGTGGGCCGGTATCTGCAGCGCACTCCCGACACCGCCGTCAAGGCCGTCGTCATGGAGGACTCGGCCGCCCTCGTCGGCCTGGTCCTTGCCGCGGGCGGACTGCTCGGCGGTCAGCTCACCGGCTCCGGCGTCTGGGACGCCATCGCCTCCCTGTGCATCGGCGCCCTGCTCCTGTACGTCGCCTGGGTCCTCGGACGGTCCAACGCCGAACTCCTCATCGGGCGCCCGCTGCCCAAGCCGGTCCGCCTGGAGATCCGCGAAATCCTCGCAGGCGTCGAGCACATCGAGGCCGTACTCGAACTGACCACCCTCGTCCAGGGGCCGCGCGAGGCGCTCGTCGCGGCGAAGGTCGACCTGCGCGACACCTCCACCGCCGCGCAGATCGAGTGGGCCTGCGAGGAGGCGGCCCGCCGGCTGCGCGAGCGGTTCCCGAACGTGACCCGGGTCTACCTCGACCCGACGCCCGGTTTCGCGCAGCGGCGCGAGGAGGGGCTCAACCCGTGGGGCTGAGGCCCGCCGCGTCGAGGAGATACGCCGTCATCGGGTCGTAGTGGCGCGGGCTCGTGACGTGGTCGTCGAGCGGCACCGTCACCTGAAGGGTGCCCTCCGCCTCGCCGATGAACAGCGCCGGGTCGTTGCAGTCCGCGTAACCGATGGAGTCGATCCCGCGCTGGCCCGCGCAGCCCGCCCAGCCGTGGTCGGCGACGACCAGGTTCGGCAGGGCGCGCTCCTCGCGCTCCAGGCCGTCGAGGATCCGCGCCATGGGGTCCGGGGAATGCGTGTGCCACAGCGTCGCACCGCGCTCCAGCATCGCCACGTCCGCGAACTGGAAGACCATGCCCTCGTCCGTGGAGAGGCCCTCGGGGATCACGACGATCTCGCAGCCCGCCGCGCGCAGCGCCGCGGCCGTCGCGCGGTGCACGTCGAGGAGGCCGCCCGGGTGCCCGGTCGCGAACAGGACGCGCTCCTTGCCGGCCGCCGCCTTGCGCAGCCGGGCGCCCATGCGCTCCAGGGCGTCGACCGTGAGCTGCGGGTCGATGGTGTCCTGGCCGAAGCGGTACTCGGGATCGTCGTTCACACCGCAGCGCTCCGCCATCACCGCGAGGACGTCCTGCTCGTCGGTCCAGCGGTCGCCGAGCTCCAGGCCGAGCCAGTAGTGGCGGTCGCCGTTCGCGAGCCTGCGGTAGTGGGAGAGGTTGTTGTCGCGGGGTGTGGCCACGTCGCCCGCGATGCGGGTCCGGATCAGATGGTCGACGAGCGCGGCGCGGCTGGGGGTCCCGGGTATCGGCATGCACCCCATTGTGCCGTCGGGCGCTGTGACGGGCCCCGATGTCCCGGGGGGTGGGACGGGCGTCACTCTGCGTGGCGCAGAGCGAACCACAGTTCCATGCGCACATCGGGGTCGTCCAGGTCGGTGTCCAGGAGCGTCGCGCACTTCGCGATGCGCTGACGCACGGTGTTGCGGTGGACGGCGAGCGCGGTGGCCGTACGGTCCCAACTCCCGTGCAGGGAAAGCCAGGTACGCAGCGTCTCGGTCAGCGCGGGCGTGTGGGAGATCGGGCCGAGGAGTGTCCGGGCGTGGGCCGTCGCCTCCCCGGGGTCCAGGAGCGAGGCGAGTCCCCGCGCGTCCGCGTGGTGGTGGACGAGCGGGGCATGGGTCGCCCTCGCCCGCGTCAGGGCGCGGGACGCCTGCGCGTCGGCCGCCGCCAGGTCCTCCGTGGGAGCCGCGCCGCTCACCCCCATCACCCAGCCCTCCTGGGCGATGACCTCCTGGTCCGCGGGGAGCAGGGCGCGTACGAGGGAGTCGGTGGTGTCGACCAGGGGCGTGCCGAGGGAGACGGGCGGCGGGGACGGACCGTCCGGCGCGGCGTGGACCACCCGCCAATTGCCGTCGCCGAGCAGCGCCGCGACACCGGCCGGCTCCTCGCCGAACAGGAGCCGGACCAGGGCGGCCGAGCGCGCCCCCTCGGCCGTCGTCTGGTGTTCGCCCGTGAGCAGGGAGAGGAGGACCACGGCGACCCCCGCGATCGTGTGGTCGCCGGGGTCGCGCTGCCCGACCGCCGTCCCCAGCGCGTAACCCTGGCCGCCGCCCAGCGCGTAGGCGGCCAGATGCGAGCCGCCCACCGTGTCCGCCGCCGACGTGGGCGCGGGGAAGAGGCGCGTCTCGCCGGGGCGCACGATCCGCATCAGCTGGACCATCGCCGCGCTCACCTCGGCCGTCGGCTCGGGGCCCGCCCGGCCGACCTCCGAGCCGTCCGGCGCGGTGAGCACCGCCCAGCCGCCGGTGCGCTGCGCCAGCTGCCGCAGCACCGCGGGCACCGGATAGGGGCGCGCCGCCGCCGTGGCGAGGCCCTGCTGCGCCTCGCTGACGCGGCGCAGTTCCGCGTGGCGCGCCTGGGCCATCAGCTGCCACACCGCGCGCGTCACCCCGCTGAACGTGGAGTGCGGCGGCACCTCGAGGAGCGGCAGGCCGTGCCGCTCGCAGGCCTCGACCAGGGCGCGCGGCACCGTGTCGTGCACCGGCGCGACGCCGAAGCCGAGAGCCGCCCCGCCCGCCGCGACGATCCGCGCCACGTAGTCGTCGTAATAGGGACCCGTGCCCGCCGACTCCGTCGCGTGCACCCCGGCGGTCAGCAGCAGCTCACCGCCGAGCAGATACGGGTACGGGTCGGCCATCTCGGACGTGTGCGCCCAGTGGATCACCGTGTCGGGGCCGACGGGCGGGCCCGCGATCTGGCGCAGGCCCAGGTCCTCGCGGGCGAGCAGCGCGGTGAGCGGCACCGGCGGGGTGGGCGGAACGGCCGGTGCGGGAGGGCCTGAGGGGCCCGCCGTCGGCCGGGTTGCGTCCGGCATGGTGGATGTTTCCTCCATCCAGTCGCGGGAGAGTGGATAAAAAGTACACTTCAGCGTTGCTTTCAGGCCACCTAAGGTCGTGCCGACCGCAGGCCTCGGGTACGGGCGGATGTCCCCACGGCCGGTCACCCACCCCCATCTGCACGACACGCCACCGAGGTGCGCGAAGGAGGGCCCTATGGCCGTCGACTACACAGTGATCGTCGTCTATCTCGCCGGCATGCTCGCCATGGGCTGGTGGGGCATGCGCCGCGCCAAGTCCAAGAGCGAGTTCCTCGTGGCGGGCCGCAGGCTCGGCCCGATGATGTACTCCGGCACCATGGCCGCGATCGTCCTCGGCGGCGCCTCCACCATCGGCGGCGTGGGCCTCGGCTACCAGTACGGCCTGTCCGGCGCGTGGATGGTCTTCACCATCGGCCTCGGCCTGCTGGCGCTGTCCGTGTTCTTCTCGGCGCGCATCGCCCGCCTGAAGGTCTACACCGTCTCCGAGATGCTCGACCTGCGCTACGGCGGCCGGTCCGGGCTCATCTCCGGCGTCGTGATGTGGGCGTACACGCTGATGCTCGCCGTCACCTCGACCATCGCCTACGCCACGATCTTCGACGTGCTGTTCGACATGAACCGCACCATCGCGATCATCCTCGGCGGCTCGATCGTCGTCGCGTACTCGACGCTCGGCGGCATGTGGTCCATCACCCTCACCGACATGGTGCAGTTCGTGGTGAAGACCATCGGCGTGCTGCTCCTGCTGCTGCCGATCGCCGTCATCAAGGCCGGCGGCTTCAGCGAGATGAAGGCCAAGCTGCCCACCGAGTACTTCGACCCGCTGGGCATCGGCGGCGAGACGATCTTCACGTACGTGCTGATCTACACGTTCGGCATGCTGATCGGCCAGGACATCTGGCAGCGCGTGTTCACCGCCCGCAGCGACAAGGTCGCCCGCGTCGGCGGCACCGTCGCGGGCACCTACTGCCTGGTCTACGCCGTCGCCGGCGCCGTCATCGGCACCGCCGCGAAGGTCATGTACCCGAAGCTGCCCAGCGCCGACGCCGCGTTCGCGACCATCGTCAAGGACGAGCTCCCCATCGGTGTGCGCGGCCTGGTGCTCGCCGCCGCGCTCGCCGCCGTCATGTCGACCTCGTCCGGCGCGCTGATCGCCTGTGCGACCGTCGCCAACAACGACATCTGGTCGCGGCTGCGGGGCGCCGTCAGGCCCTCCGGCGGCGGCAAGGACGAGGCGCACGACGAGGTGAAGGGCAACCGCCTCTTCATCCTGATCATGGGCGTCGCGGTGATCTGCATCGCCATCGCGCTCAACAACGTCGTCGAGGCGCTGACCGTCGCCTACAACCTGCTCGTCGCCGGGCTCCTCGTGCCGATCCTCGGCGGCCTGCTGTGGAAGCGCGGCACCGTGGCCGGCGCCCTCGCCGCCGTCTGCGTCGGCGGACTCGCCGTCATCGGCCTGATGTGGGGCTACGGAATCCTCGCCAACGAGCCCGTCTACTACGGCCTCCTGCTGTCCCTCGCCGCCTACGTCATCGTCTCCCTCGCCACCAAGCCGACCGACGCCGCGGTGCTCGCCGCCTGGCGCGAGCGGCTCGCCGGGCGCGGGGCCGAGACGGAGACGGACGCGGAGCCGGCCACCGCCACTCAGTAAAGTCGCAAAGCGCTGCGTAGCCCCGTCAAGGGCTGCGCAGCGCCACGAAGCGTAGGAAAGAAGGCAATTCCCATGAGCAGCAACGAGACGCCCCGCGGTCCGGTCGACTCCTCCCGCGTCCCGCGGTACGCCGGTCCCGCCACCTTCGCCCGGCTGCCCCGCCTCGACGAGGTGGGCACCGCGGACGTGGCCGTCGTCGGCGTGCCCTTCGACACGGGCGTCTCGTACCGGCCGGGCGCCCGCTTCGGCGGCAACGCGATCCGCGAGGCGTCCCGGCTGCTGCGCCCCTACAACCCGGCGCAGGACGCCTCCCCGTTCGCCCTCGCGCAGGTCGCGGACGCCGGTGACATAGCGGCCAACCCGTTCAACATCAACGAGGCCGTCGAGACGATCGAGGCCGCGGCCGACGACCTCCTCGGCACCGGCGCCCGCATGATGACGCTCGGCGGCGACCACACGATCGCGCTGCCGCTCCTTCGCTCGGTCGCCAAGAAGCACGGCCCCGTCGCGCTGCTCCACTTCGACGCGCACCTCGACACGTGGGACACGTACTTCGGCGCCGAGTACACGCACGGCACGCCGTTCCGCCGGGCGGTGGAGGAGGGCATCCTCGACACCTCCGCCCTCTCCCACGTCGGTACGCGCGGTCCGCTCTACGGCAAGCAGGACCTGACCGACGACGAGAAGATGGGCTTCGGCATCGTCACCTCGGCGGACATCTACCGCCGCGGCGCCGACGAGGTCGCCGACCAGCTGCGCCAGCGCATCGGGAACCGACCCCTCTACATCTCCATCGACATCGACTGCCTCGACCCGGCCCACGCGCCCGGCACCGGCACCCCCGAGGCCGGCGGCATGACCTCGCGTGAGCTCCTGGAGATCCTGCGCGGCCTGTCGTCCTGCAACCTCGTCTCCGCCGACGTCGTCGAGGTCGCCCCGGCCTACGACCACGCGGAGATCACGGCCGTCGCCGCCTCGCACACCGCGTACGAGCTGACGACGATCATGTCCCGTCAGATCGCGCAGAGCCGCGCGGCACAGTAGGACGGACGACGGTCGGGGTGTGCCCACCGGCCCGCAGGGCGGAGCGGGTGGGCACACCCCGACCACCGGCCCGCACCCGATCACGACGCCAGGGAACCCCGAACATGACCCACGACCACGACCTGGAACTGCTGCCCACCGCGGCGCAGACCGCGGCCGCCCTCAACCCGCCCGCAGGGCGGAACGGCGGCGACCTCGTCGTCGAGACCCTGCACGGCCTCGGCGCGTCCACCGTCTTCGGGCTCCCGGGCCAGCACGCGCTCGGCATGTTCGACGCGCTGCGCCGCTCGGACCTGCGGTACGTGGGCCTGCGCGTGGAGAACAACGCGGGCTTCGCGGCCGACGCCTACGGGCGCGTGACCGGTGAGGTCGCGCCCCTCCTGCTCTCCACCGGGCCCGGCGCGCTGATGTCGCTCGCCGCGCTCCAGGAGGCGGCGGCCGCGTCGGCGCCGGTCCTTGCCATCGGCAGCCAGATCCCGGTCGCCGGGCTCGGCGGCGGACGCCACGGCTATCTGCACGAACTCCGGGACCAGCAGGCCTCGTTCCGGGACGTGGTCAAGTCCGTCCACACCGTGCGGACGCAGTCGCAGATCCCCTCCGCGATCGCCGCCGCCTGGGAGTCCGCCCTCACCGCGCCGCACGGCCCGGTCTGGGTGGAGATCCCGCAGGACGTGCTCCTCGCGGAGACGACCCTTCCGGTCGTGACGGCGATGGACGCGACCCCGCGCGACCTCGTGCCCCGCCCCGAACTGACCGCGGTGGCAGCCGACTTGCTGTCGCGCGCCGAGCGCCCCGTGATCATCGCGGGCGGCGGCGTCGTACGGTCGGACGCGAGCGGCAAGCTGGTCGCGCTCGCGGAGAAGATCAACGCCCCGGTCGTGTGCACCTTCGGCGGCAAGGGCGCGTTTCCCTGGGAGCACCCGCTCTCGCTCCAGTCCTGGATGGAGGACCGCCACACGACGGACCTCCTGGAGGACGCGGACGTCCTGCTGGTCATCGGCTCGGGCCTGGGCGAACTCTCGTCCAATTACCACACGTTCGTGCCGCGCGGCCGGGTGATCCAGATCGAGGCGGATGCCGGAAAGCTGGAGTCCAACCACCCGGCGCTCGGCATCCACGCCGACGCGCGCCTGGCGCTCTCGGCGCTCCTGGAGACGGTCACGGAACGCCAGGACCCGTCGGTGCCCGAACGGGTCGCGACGCTCCTCGCGGCGGTCCGCGAACGCCTCGACGGCCAGGACCTGGCCTTCGAGCGCGAGATCCTGGGTTCGGTGAGGGCGGCACTCCCGGCGTCCTCCCCCTCCTTCTGGGACATGACGATCCTGGCGTACTGGGCCTGGTCGGCATGGCCGGGCGCCCTGCACTCGGCGCAGGGCGCGGGCGGCCTCGGCTACGGCTTCCCGGCCGCGCTCGGCGCCGCCGCGGCCGACCCGTCGAAGCCGGTCCTCGCGGTCTCGGGCGACGGCGGCGCGATGTACTCGATCGCGGAACTGGCCACGGCGAAGCAGTACAACCTGCCGGTCACCTGGCTGATCGTGGACGACGGCGGCTACGGCATCCTGCGCGAGTACATGACGGACGCGTTCGGTGAGGCCACGGCGACGGAGCTTGCGCGCCCGGACTTCGTGGCGCTCGCCGAGTCCTTCGGGGTCCCGGGAGTACGAACGTCCCCGGAGACGCTGCGCGCCGACCTGGAGAAGGCGCTCGCGGAACCGGGCCCGTCGGTCGTGGTGCTGCCCGCGCTGCTGAAGATGTTCGCGCCTACGCATCTGGGCTGAGGCGATCAGCCGATCGGTCGTTCACGCGGCGGCCCCCGGGAGATGTCTTCCCGGGGGCCGTTGGCGTCTGCGGTCCCTGGTCCGCCAGGGGCTGCGTCCACGGGGTGCCGGGCAGTTCCCTGACGCGCTCCCGGATCTGTTGGGGTTCGTACAACCCTTCGCCCCCATTGGAGAGTCATGTGAGGCGAGTGCGCTGGAGGCGTGCTCGCTTCGAATCTGGGGGGAAACGCATGACTCGCCGCATATCCATACGTGCTGCCCGCGTGCTCCCGGCGGTGCTCGCCGCCGGCGTGCTCGTGCCGGTCGTCGCGGGCGCCGCGCCCGCGTCCGCCGCGACCACACCACAGGTCACCTGCACCTCCGACAAGGCCGGCCTCGCCGCGAAGCTCCAGAAGGACATCACCGCCGCCCTCGCGACCCGTAAGGGCACCGTCGCCGTCGGGCTCCACGACCGGACCACGAACACCACGTGCTCGCTTCGGGCCACGTCCTCGTACGACTCCGCCAGTGTCGTGAAGGTGACCGTTCTCGCCACGCTGCTCTGGGACGCCAAGAAGACCAACCGGTATCTGACGACGCGCGAGGCGAACCTCGCCACCGCCATGATCACCAAGTCGGACAACGCGGCCACCACATCGCTGTGGAAGCAGCTCGGCACCACCAAGGTGAAGGGCTTCCTCAAGGCCGCCGGGATGACGCGGACCGTGCCGGGGTCCGGCGGCTACTGGGGGCTGACCCAGATCAACGTCCAGGACGAGCAGAAGCTGCTTTCGCTGGTCACCGCCAAGAACTCCGTCCTCAGTGACAACTCCCGCGCCTACATCCTCAAGCTCATGGGGAAGGTCGTGTCCTCGCAGCGGTGGGGGACCCCGGCCGGCGCGCCCTCGTCCGTCGCCGTGCACGTCAAGAACGGCTGGCTGGAGCGTTCCACGTACGGCTGGCGCGTGCACAGCATCGGGGCCTTTCAGGGAGGTGGTCATGACTACACCATTTCGGTGCTGACGCACGGGAACAGCACCATGAGTTACGGCGTGGACACGATTCAGGGTGTCGCGCGGGTCATACACAAGGACCTGACGCCGACTGCGCCCGCGGCGTCCCGCTACACCCCGACCAGTACGCCCAAGGAGGCCTTCGTCGCCGTGCCGCAGGGCTGACCGGCCGAGGACGAAAGGACCGGGGGAACTCCGTCCTTGGTCCCGGTCCGCTCCCCGATTTGTTGCGGCGGGATGAAATCGGCCGGTCTCCGCGTTGGGCCTCTCGGCAGGTCAGGTCGACGGGAGGCATCTGGTGGCGGAGCAACGGGGCTGGATGGGGGTCCCCCCTGTTCGAGCGGAGTCGAGAACTTGGGGGAGGCGTCTCGCCGGGTACGCGTGGCGGTACCCGAAGGACGTCGTGCTCGCGCTCGGGGCGTCCCTGGGCGGCATGGCCGTCATGGCGCTGGTGCCCCTGATCACCAAGGTGATCATCGACGACGTGGTCCAGGACCACACCCGCTCCATGGCCCCGTGGGCGGGCGCCCTGATCGGTGCCGCCCTCGTCGTCTACGTCTTCACCTACATCCGCCGCTACTACGGCGGCCGCCTCGCACTCGACGTCCAGCACGACCTGCGCAACGAGATGTACGGGACGATCACCCGGCTCGACGGCCGGCGCCAGGACGAGCTGTCCACCGGCCAGGTCGTCGGCCGGGCGACCAGCGACCTCCAGCTCATCCAGGGCCTGCTCTTCATGCTCCCGATGACCATCGGGAACGTCCTCCTCTTCCTGATCTCCCTCGTGATCATGGCGTGGCTGTCCCTGCCGCTCACCCTCGTCGCGCTCGCCGTCGCCCCCGCCCTCTGGTTCATCGCCAAGCGCAGCCGCTCCCGCCTCCACCCCGCCACCTGGTACGCGCAGGCGCAGGCCGCCGCCGTCGCCGGGGTCGTGGACGGGGCCGTCTCCGGCGTGCGCGTCGTGAAGGGCTTCGGGCAGGAGGACCAGGAGACCGGGAAGCTCAGGGAGGTCGGGCGGCGGCTGTTCGCCGGGCGCCTGCGCACCATCCGCCTGAACTCCAAGTTCACCCCCGCACTCCAGGCCGTGCCCGCGCTCGGCCAGGTCGCGATGCTCGCCCTCGGCGGCTGGCTCGCCGTCCGCGGCCAGATCACGCTCGGCACGTTCGTCGCGTTCTCCAGCTACCTCGCCCAGCTCGTCGGCCCCGTCCGCATGCTCGCCATGGTCCTGACCGTCGGCCAGCAGGCCCGCGCCGGCGTCGAGCGCGTCCTCGAACTGATCGACACGGAGCCGTCCATCGAGGACGGCAAGAAGGAACTGCCCGCCGACGCCCCCGCGACCGTCGAGTTCGACGATGTCTCCTTCTCCTACGAAGGTGCCGACCGGGCCGTCCTGGACGGGCTCTCCTTCGAGATCCCGGCCGGCCAGACCCTCGCCGTCGTCGGCTCCTCCGGCTCCGGCAAGTCCACCGTCTCGCTGCTCCTGCCGCGCTTCTACGACGTCACGCACGGCGCCGTCCTCGTGGGCGGCCACGACGTGCGCGAACTGACCCTCGACTCGCTGCGGGCCGCGATCGGGCTCGTGCCCGAGGACTCCTTCCTGTTCTCCGACACCATCCGCGCGAACATCGCGTACGGCACCCCCGACGCCAGCGACGAGCAGATCGAGACCGCGGCCCGCGCCGCCCAGGCCGACCGCTTCATCGCCGAACTCCCCGACGGCTACGACACGACCGTCGGCGAGCACGGCCTCACGCTCTCCGGCGGCCAGCGCCAGCGCATCGCGCTCGCCCGCGCCATCCTCACCGACCCCCGCCTCCTCGTCCTCGACGACGCCACGTCCGCCGTCGACGCGCGCGTGGAGCACGAGATCCACGAGGCGCTGCGCGGCGTCATGGCCGGCCGCACCACCCTCCTCATCGCCCACCGCCGCTCCACCCTCGGCCTCGCCGACCGCATCGCCGTCCTCGACGGCGGGCGCCTCGCCGCGATCGGCACCCACGAGGAGCTGGAGGCCGGATCGGCCCTCTACCGGCGCCTGCTCACCGATCCCGACGAGCTCGGCGGGGTCTCGCCGGGCCACGTCGCGCCCGCGCTCCCCGACGAGGACACCTCCGTACGCGACGAGCTGGACGCCGAGTTCGACGCCGAGCGCGGGATCACGCCCACCCTGTGGACGGGCGACCGCGAGCCGAAGGACACCGCGCTCTCCGGGATGCCCGCGACGCCCGAACTGCTCGCCCAGGTCGAAGCCCTGCCCGCCGCGACCGACGTCCCGGACATCGACGAGGCGCGCGCGGTGACGCCCGAGGAGTCGTACGGGCTGCGCCGCCTGCTGCGCGGATTCGGCGCGCCCCTGCTGATCAGCCTCGCCCTCGTCGCCCTCGACGCCGGCATGGGCCTGCTGCTCCCCGTCCTGATCCGGCACGGCATCGACGAGGGCGTCTCGCAGCTCGCGCTCGGCGCCGTGTGGGCGGCCGCCGCGTTCGGCCTCGTCACCGTCCTCGTCCAGTGGTGCGCGCAGATCGGTGAGACCCGCATGACGGGACGCACCGGCGAGCGGGTCCTCTACTCGCTCCGACTGAAGATCTTCTCCCAGCTCCAGCGGCTCGGACTCGACTACTACGAGCGGGAGTTGACCGGGCGCATCATGACCCGGATGACGACCGACGTGGACGCCCTGTCGACGTTCCTCCAGACGGGCCTGGTCACCGCCTTCGTCTCCGTCGTCACCTTCTTCGGCATCATGGGCACCCTCCTCGTCATCGACGTCCAGCTCGCCCTGGTCGTCTTCGCGACGCTCCCGCCGCTGATCGTCGGCACGTTCTTCTTCCGCCGCTCCAGCGTCAAGGCGTACGAACTCGCCCGCGAGCGCGTCTCGGTGGTCAACGCCGACCTCCAGGAGTCCGTCGCCGGGCTGCGCATCGTGCAGGCGTTCCGGCGCGAGCGTTCGGGTGCCGCACGGTTCGCCGAGCGCAGCGGCGCCTACCGCAGCGCGCGTATCCGCGGCCAGTGGCTGATCTCGGTGTACTTCCCGTTCGTTCAGTTCCTGTCGTCCGTCGCCGCCGCCGCGGTCCTGATGGTGGGCGCGGGCCGGGTCGAGGCGGGCACCCTGACGACCGGTGCGCTCGTCGCGTACCTCCTCTACATCGACCTGTTCTTCGCGCCCGTGCAGCAGCTCTCCCAGGTGTTCGACGGCTACCAGCAGGCCACCGTCTCGCTCGGCCGCATCCAGGAGCTGCTCCAGGAGCCGACGTCCACGAAGGACGCCGACGAACCCCTCGACGTCCTCTCCCTGCGCGGCGACATCGTCTTCGAGGACGTGGACTTCGCGTACGGGGCCGCGGACGAACAGGAGGCGGCACTCAGCGACGTGGCCCTGCGCATCCCCGCCGGGCAGACCGTCGCCTTCGTCGGCGAGACCGGCGCGGGCAAGTCGACCCTCGTCAAGCTCGTCGCCCGCTTCTACGACCCGACGGCGGGCCGCGTCACCGTCGACGGCACCGACCTGCGCGACCTCGACCTGACGAGCTACCGCCACCGCCTCGGCGTCGTGCCGCAGGAGGCGTACCTCTTCCAGGGCACCGTGCGTGACGCCATCGCCTACGGACGCCCCGACGCGACCGACGCCCAGGTGGAGGCGGCGGCCCGCTCGGTCGGCGCGCACGAGATGATCGCCACCCTTGAGGGCGGCTACCTCCACGAGGTCGCCGAGCGCGGCCGCAACCTGTCGGCGGGGCAGCGGCAGCTGATCGCTCTGGCCCGCGCCGAGCTCGTCGACCCCGACATCCTGCTGCTCGACGAGGCGACCGCCGCGCTCGACCTCGCCACGGAGGCCCAGGTCAACCAGGCCACTGACCGCATAGCGGGCAAGCGCACCACCCTCGTCGTCGCGCACCGGCTCACCACCGCGGCCCGCGCCGACCGGGTCGTCGTGATGGCGGACGGGCGCGTCGCGGAGGACGGCACGCACACCGAGCTTCTCGCACTCGGTGGACAGTATGCCGAGCTGTGGCGGACCTTCGCCGGCGAGCCCGAGCCCGAGGCCGAGATCAGCTCTTCGCTGTGACGGGGGATCGGTGCAACCACCGGCCCTGTGTGCTGCGTCCGTTCATCAGTACGCTGTGGCACACGTGACTGGAGGGGCGACGGTGGGTGGAGGCATGAGCGAGGGCGGCATACGCAGACGGCTGGCGGCCGGGGCAGCAGTACTGATCTCCTCGGCGCTGCTGGCCCTCGCGGGGCCGGCCGTCGGCACGGCACAGGCCGCGGCGATCTGCCCCGGCCACAAGGTGCGCACCCTGCCGTTCTCCACCGGCAGGACGGTCCTCTACCGCAGCGGCAACTACCTCTGCGCGTACACCCTCACCAAGCGCGACGGCGTACGGCAGAAGATGTCGGTCAGCGTGCAGGCACGCGGCAGCAGGCCGGTTCAGGACAGCGGGCGCTACATGCACCACGCGGGCCCGGTGACCGTCCACACGGGCCACCGCTGCGTGTGGGTGAGGGGCACGGTCGGCGCGGCCTCGGTGAGCTCGGGCTGGATCCTGTGCTGAACGCGCGGCCCGTGCGCTGACAGAACACCAAGAACCCCTGACAGAACAGATGTTCCTCCGCTAGGTTCCGGTGCGCATCTGTGTTCTACAGGGGAGTATGCATGCGCAACGCGCTGAGATGGCTGCTCGCGCTCGTGGTGCTGATAGGCACCATGAGTACGGCCACAGCGGCCACCGCCGCTCAGGCCCGGCCGGCGGCCTCCGACACCAGTACCGATATCAAGGACCGGCTCCTCGCCATACCCGGCATGAGCCTGGTGGAGGAGAAGCCCTACACGGGCTACCGATACTTCGTCCTCAACTACACCCAGCCGGTCGACCACCGGCACCCGTCCAAGGGCACCTTCCAGCAGCGCATCACCGTGCTGCACAAGGACGTCAGCCGCCCGACGGTCATGTTCACCAGCGGCTACAACGTGTCCACGACGCCCAGCCGCAGCGAGCCGACCCGCATCGTCGACGGCAACCAGATCTCCGTGGAGTACCGCTACTTCACCCCGTCCCGGCCCGCGCCGGCCGACTGGTCCAAGCTCGACATCTGGCAGGCGGCCAGCGACCAGCACGGCATCTACCAGGCCCTCAAGCCGATCTACGGCAAGAACTGGCTGACCACCGGCGGTTCCAAGGGCGGCATGACGGCCACGTACTACGAGCGCTTCTACCCGCGCGACATGGACGGTGTCGTCGCGTACGTCGCGCCGAACGACGTGGTGAACAAGGAGGACTCGGCGTACGACGACTTCTTCAAGACGGTCGGCCCGAAGGACTGCCGCGTGGCGCTGCAGAACGTGCAGCGCGAGACGCTGGTGCGCCGCGACGCCCTGGAGAAGAAGTACGCGGACTACCTGAAGGCCAACAACTACACCGTGGACACGGTCGGTTCGCTGGACAAGGCCTACGAGGCCACGGTCCTCGACCTGGTGTGGGGCTTCTGGCAGTACCAGCCGTCGCAGACGGCGTGCGCCGAGGTGCCCGACGCCGCGACGGTCACGGACCAGGCGCTCTTCGACTACGTCGACGCGGTCGGCGGCTGGTCCTCGTACGCGGACCAGGGCCTCACCCAGTACACGCCGTACTACTACCAGGCGGGTACGCAGCTCGGCTCGCCCGACATCAAGCAGCCCTGGCTGGGCAACCTGTCGCGCTACGGCTACCAGCCGCCGCGCAACTTCGTGCCGCGCTCCATCCCGATGAAGTTCCAGCCGTCGGCGATGCGCGACGTGGACTCCTGGGTGCGCCACCACGCGACGCGCATGCTGTACGTCTACGGCTCCAACGACCCGTGGGGCGCCGAGCGGTTCCGCCCCGGCAAGGGCTCGACGGACTCGTACGTGCTCACCGCCCCCGGCGCCAACCACGGGGCGAACGTCGCCGGTCTGAACGCCGACGACAAGACGTTCGCCACGGAGCGGATCCTGAAGTGGGCGGGCGTCTCCGCCCCCGCCGCGCAGGCCGCCAAGCCGCTCGCCACGTACGACGCCAGGCTCGACAAGCGTGACGTCCAGCGCGAGCCGACCCTGCGGCCCTGACCGTCGGGTCTACACCCGGACCGCGCATCCCACCGGTTCGGACCCGCCCAGCGTCACGTACAACGTCGTGAGCGCAGGGCACTTGGCGCGGTCGGCCGCCGCGGCGGCCACCCGGTACTGGGGTTTCTCGGTGCCGGAGCCGTCGCAGGCGGTCTCGCGGACCTGGCCGCGGCCCGCCGAGTACACGCAGTCCCCGACGATCGTGCGGGGCCCGCCGCCGCCCCCCGGATCGCCGGGGTGCGGCGGCTCCAGGTTGCGCATGCAGGCGTAGCCCTGCGGGATCTCCCCATCGCCGTTCTCGTCCGGCGCGGGCCGGTTCTCGCTGATGTGGAGGACGAAGTCGGTGTGGGCCGGGCACCTGGGCCCGGCCGCCACCTTTCCGTCATAGCGCGCGGTGACCCGCGCCACCGCCCGCTCGCTTCTGCACGGCACCTCGGTGAACGTGTCGCGCCCCCGCGAGCTGCACTCGTCCACGGCGAGGAACACCGCCCCGTACCCCGACGGTGACCGGCTCGCCCCCGGCGAAGGCCCGCCGGACCCCGCGTCCGGCGACCCCTGACACGCCGCGAGCGTCATGGCGAGCAACGCCGCGCACACCGCCCCCACCCACCGCGCCCTGTTCCACGCAAGCATGCAATCCCCCCGATACACACCCCAGCGTGACCCGCCGGGGCGGGCGCACGCCAGGCGTGCAGGGTGGTTTGGGTCGCTTGGGAGTGGTGCGCCGGGTGTGCGGCGTACGTCTAGTACGACAACCCGTAGCCGATCGGATACAGCACCTGCGTCGGATCGTCGGCCCGCTGGACGGGCACGGGCAGCTTGCCCCGCGGCCTGGCCCGGCCCGCGATCACCCGGACCGCGGCCCGCAGTTCGACGTCGGTCCACGAGTACGCGGCGAGCGATGCGCCGACGCCGGGCACCTGCGCGATGTCGTACGGGTTGCGGATCGCGACCGCGACGACGGGGACGCCGGTGGCGGCCAGGGCGTTCACGAGCCGCTGCTGACTGCTGCCCGCAGTGACGTTGTACGTGCCCACCAGTACCGCGTCCTTGCCCTTGGCGGCGGCCACCGCCTCGTCGATCTTCGCCTGGTTCGGCGCGGTCCCGGTCGACAGCACCGTTGTGGTGAAGCCGAGTTCGGTCAGTGCCTGGCCGAGTGTCGTCGTGGGCGGGCCCGTCGTGCCGGAGGGCGAGGCCGGGTCGGCGCCGACGACCAGGATGTTCCTGTGGGTGCGCCGCGACAGCGGGAGCAGCCCGTTCTTGTTGAGCAGGAGCGTCGTGGTGGCCTCGGCGATGCGGTCGGCGGCGGCCAGGTGGTCACGGGTGCCGACGGTCTTGTCGACGCCGCGGCCGGTGACGTACGGCTCGTCGAAGAGGCCCAGCTTCTCCTTGAGACGCAGGACGCGCAGGATCGACTCGTCGAGGCGCGCCTCCGTCAGCTCGCCGTTCTTCACGGCGTCGAGGACGGCGTTCCAGGACACCTCCAGGGAGGGCGGGTTGAGGAGCTGGTCCACGCCCGCCTTCAGGGCGAGCACCGGCACGCGGTCGTCGCCGTACTTGTCGCGTACGCCCTGCATGCCGAGGGAGTCGGTCACGATGAGGCCCTCGAAGCCGAGTTCCTGGCGCAGGATGCCCGTCATGATCGGGTGCGAGAGCGTCGCCGGGTCGCCCGAGCCGTCGAGGTCGGGGACCATGATGTGCGCGGTCATGATCGAGTCGATGCCCGCGGCGATCGCGGCCTTGAACGGCGGGGCGTCGATCTGCTGCCACTGCTCGCGCGTGTGCGTGATGATCGGGAAGCCGAAGTGGCTGTCGGTGGCGGTGTCACCATGGCCGGGGAAGTGCTTGGCCGTGGAGGCGATGTCGCTGCTCTGGTAGCCCTTGACCTCGGCGGCGACCAGGCCCGCGACGGCCTCGGGGTCGGCGCCGAAGGAGCGCACGCCGATGACCGGGTTGGCCGGGTTGATGTTCACGTCGGCGTCGGGCGCGTAGTTCTGGCGGATGCCGACCGCGCGCAGTTCGGCGCCGGCGATCCGGCCCAGGGTGCGGGCGTCGGAGCGGGAGCCGCCCGCGCCGATGGCCATGGCGCCGGGGAAGAGCGTCGCGGGCTCGCCGACGCGGCAGACGATGCCGTGTTCCTGGTCGGTGGAGATGAGCAGCGGGATACGGCTCGGCTGGGCGAGGCCCGCCCGCTGGATGCCGTTCGAGAGGTCGGCGATCTGGTGCGGGTCCCGGGTGTTGTGCGCCCAGGTGAAGTAGATGATGCCGCCGAGCTTGTACTTGTCGATCAGTTCGGCCGCGGTGCGGACGCCGATCTCGGCGAGGTTGGCGTCGATGTCGGCCTGGTCGGGGTCGGTGGCGGAGTGGCCGTAGACCCGCATCACGAAGAGCTGGCCGACCTTCTCCTCGATGCTCATCCGGGAGATGAGCTGCTTGAGTCGCGCGTCCTTGCCCTTGCGTGACGCGTCGTCGGCCTGGGCCGGGACGCCGGACAGGGTGACCGCGGCGGCGCCCGCGGTGGCGGCGGCGAGCAGGGTGCGTCTGGACAGGCTGAGGTGCACTGCGCACTCCTTCCGGAGGAGAACTGGTGATCCATGCCCTGAAAGAAACTTCCGAGGGTCACGAATATCTGGAAAGTTTCTGCCAGTCAAGGGTGCGCGCAGCCGGGGCGGCAGAAGGGGGAGGGGAGGGGCCGTCACCGGCGCAAGGGAGGGGGCGCGCCGGTGACGGCGTGCTGCCGGCCGCAGGCGGCGGAGAGGGTGGTCAGCGTTCGCAGCCAGCAGCGAGGCCGACACCGCTCTGCGGAGACTCTCCGGCAGTACGCCGTTCTGACGGAGCGGTACGCGGGCGGGTTCCCCACTACCCGGGGAATGCCGGAAAGTGGTGCGCCGGTGAAATCAGGGGAGCGGTAGTGCTTCTGGGCACCGGTCAGCGTGCGTCAGCGGGCCTTGTCCGGCTGGTCCGGCTGATCCGCCTGATCCGGCTCCCGGGTGACTTCCCCCCCACCGTTCCCGCAGCGTCCGCACCGCCTCCGCGATGGCCGGCCTGCGCGACGCTCCCGTCCGCCACAGCGCGTACAAGTGCCTTACGGGCATGGGGTCCAGGGGCACCGCGACGACGCCGTCCGGCAGCGGGCCGCGGCCGAGGCGGGGGATCAGCGCCACGCCGAGGCCGGCCGCGACGAGCGCCGTCAGGGTCGGGTTCTCCTCGGCCTGGTGCCTGATGTCGGGCTCGAAGCCCGCCGCCCGCAGCGTCCGCACCAGCCAGTCGTGGCACACCCGCCCCGGCGGCTGCGACACCCACCGCTCGCCGCCGAGCTCCTCGCGGCGCACCGCGTGACGTCCCGCGAGCGGATGCCCGGCCGGCACGAGCAGGTCGCACAGGTCGTCCCCGATGGCGGCCTGCTCCACGCCGGCGGGGGCCGGCAGCGGCGCGATGTCCCAGTCGTGCGCGACGGCCAGGTCGACGGCCCCCTTGGCGACCAGGTCGACCGACAGGTGCGGGTCGACCTCCGTGAGCCGCGCATCGAGCGCGGGATGCCGTACGGCGAGATCCGCGAGGACGGACGGCAGCAGGCCGCGGGCCGCCGAGGCGAACGCGGCGATCGTCAGGCGTCCCGCAGGCAGCCCGCGGCGCTCCTCCAGATCCGTCTCGGCGCGCTCGACGATGACCATCAAGTCCTGTGCTGTGCGGGCGAGTTCGAGGGCCTCGTCGGTGAGGCGCACGCCCCGCCCGTGCCGTTCGAGGAGTACGGTCCTCGTCTCCCGCTCCAGCTTGGAGATCTGCTGCGAGACCGCGGACGGCGTGTAGCCGAGCGCCGCCGCGGCGGCCCCGACCGTGCCGTGCACGGAGACGGCGTGCAGCGCGCGCAGCCGCTGGAGATCGAGCATGCCGGCCTCCCGGTGAGCCTCGGGCAGTCATGATGACCCGGGCCGTCATGACGCCTGGGACATTCTTCAGCGTTGCTGAATTCAACCATGCAGACATTCGCGCTGGTGCTACACGGTCGTTGCCGGTGATCCTCGACGCATGGCTCCCACGCTCCCTATGCGCCCGTCCCACATCGCGCTCGCCGTCCTGGTCACCGCCGTCTGGGGCGTCAACTTCGTCGTCATCGAGGTCGGCCTCGACCGCTTCCCGCCGCTGCTCTTCTCGGCCCTGCGCTTCCTCGTCGCGGCGCTGCCCGCGGTGTTCTTCGTGGGGCGGCCGAAAGTGGCGTGGAAGTCGGTCGTCGGCGTCGGACTGGCGCTCGGTGTCATGAAGTTCGGGCTGCTCTTCGTCGGCATGAACCAGGGGATGCCCGCCGGGCTCTCCTCTCTCGTCCTGCAGATCCAGGCCGTGTTCACCGCCCTGTTCGCCTTCGTCGCGCTCGGCGAACGGCCCGGCCGGGTCCGCCTGGCCGGCATGGTCGTCGCGCTCGCCGGGATCGGCGTCGCGGCCGTCGACGAGGGCACGAGCGGCCCGCTGCTCGGCTTCACGCTCGTCGTCGTGGCCGCCGTCGGCTGGGGCGTCTCGAACGTCCTCACCCGCAAGGCGGCACCGTCCGCCCCCTTCACCTTCATGGTGTGGACGTCGGCCGTCCCCGTCCTGCCGCTGTTCGCGCTCTCCCTCGCCTTCGAGGGCTGGGACCGCGACAGCCGGGCGCTCGCGTCGCTCGATTGGACCGGCGTCGGCATCATCGCGTTCGTCGCCTGGGTCACCACGCTCTTCTGCTTCGGCGCCTGGAGCTTCCTGCTGCGCAGCCACCCCGCCTCGTCGGTCGCCCCGTTCACGCTGCTAGTCCCGGTGTTCGGGATGTCGTCCGCCGCGCTCTTCCTCGGCGAGAGCGTCAGCCCCCTGCGCTGGTGCGCCGCCGCGCTCCTCGTCGGCGGTGTCGCTCTCGCGTCGCTCGCGCCCGCTCCCCGGAACCGGGCCGTCCAGCGTGTGGACACTCCGGCGCCCGCGCTGCCCGTCGAGGACCATGAAGCGCATGCCAGTCGTTGAGATCCCCGGTTCCAAGTCCGTGACGGCGAGGGCGCTGTTCCTCGCCGCGGCCGCGCAGGGCACCACCACTCTCGTGCGCCCCCTCAGCTCGGACGACACCGAGGGATTCGCCGAAGGGCTGCTCCGGCTCGGTTACGGCGTCGAACGCGGCCCGGACGCCTGGCACATCGAGGGCCGGCCGGCCGGCCCCGCCACGACCGACGCCGACGTGTACTGCCGCGACGGCGCGACCACCGCCCGCTTCCTGCCCACGCTCACGTCGGCCGCCGCGCACGGCACGTACCGCTTCGACGCCTCGCCCCAGATGCGCCGCCGTCCCCTCGCTCCGCTCAGCAGGGCCCTGCGCGACCTGGGTGTGGACCTCCGTCACGAGGAGGCCGAGGGGCGCCACCCGCTCACGGTCACGGCGGGCGGGGTGGAGGGTGGTGACGTGACCCTGGACGCGGGCCAGTCGTCCCAGTACCTCACCGCGCTCCTGCTGCTCGGCCCGCTGACCAGGACCGGCCTGCGCATCACGGTCACCGACCTGGTCTCGGCGCCGTACATCGAGATCACCCTGGCGATGATGCGCAGCTTCGGGGCCGAAGTCCGCCGCGGCGGCAACGTGTTCGAGGTCGCGCCCGGCGGCTACCGCGCGACCACCTACGCGATCGAGCCGGACGCCTCGACCGCGAGCTACTTCTTCGCGGCGGCGGCCGTCACCGGCGGCGAGGTCACCGTCGAAGGACTCGGCAAGAACGCGCTCCAGGGCGACCTGGCGTTCGTCGACGTCCTGCGGCGCATGGGCGCCGGGGTGACGACGACGGCGGACCGCACCACGGTCACCGCGCCCGGCCCCGCGGGTCTGTCCGGCATCACGGTCAACATGCGGGACATCTCCGACACGATGCCGACCCTCGCGGCGATCGCGCCGTACGCGAGCGGCCCGGTCCGCATCGAGGACGTGCACAACACGCGCGTCAAGGAGTGCGACCGCCTGGAAGCCTGCGCGCAGAACCTGCGCGGGCTCGGCGTGACGGTCGCGACGGGACCCGACTGGATCGAGATCCAGCCGGGCACCCCGGCCCCGGCGGAGATCACCACGTACGGGGATCACCGCATCGCGATGTCCTTCGCGGTGACGGGCCTGCGGATCCCCGGCGGGGTCACGTTCGACGACCCGGGGTGCGTGCGGAAGACGTTCCCCGACTTCCACGAGGCGTTCGCGAAGGTGTTCGGATAGCCGTTCGGATGGCCGCCCGGCGGGCTGTGCCGACTCGTCGAGCAGCCGGTCGAGACGGCCGGCTCCGGCCCAGGCCGGTGATCGGGCGGCCGTCCCTGCACCACAGGGGCGGCCGTCCCTGCACCACGGGGGTGGCCGCCCGGCCTCGCATCAGCCCCACATATGCCTGTCCCGCCCGGCGGGCTATGCCGACTCGTTGAGCAGCCGGGCGAGATGCTCACGTCCGGCCGTCAGGAGCCCGGGCAGCGGGGCGGCGTCCGGATACCAGCGCTTCTCGTACTCCCAGCACAGCCACCCGTCCCAGCCCTCGCGGCACAGCACGTCCACGACCTCGGTGAGCGGCAGCACGCCTGTGCCGAGCGCGAGCGGCGTCGTGTCGTCGGCGCCCGCGATGTCCTTCACCTGTACGTAGCCCAGGTGCGGGGACAGCGCCGCGTACGACGCCACGGGCTGCTCGCCGCCGAGCCACGTGTGCATGACGTCCCACAGGGCGCCGACCTGCCGGTGTCCGACGGCGCCGAGCACGCGCATCGCGTCGGCTCCCGTGCGGTGCGAGTCGTGGGTCTCCAGGAGGATGCGGACGCCGAGGTCCGCGGCGTACTCGGCGGCGGTGCCCAGGCGCCGGGCGGCTGTCGCGTCGGCGTCGGCGCGGCTCTGCTCCGTGCCGCCGCCCGGGAAGACGCGTACATAGGGCGCGCCGACGTCGCGGGCGAGTTCGAGGAGTGACCTGATCTCCGCGATCACCGGTTCGTCCTCGCCGGGAGCGGCCACCCGCGCGTACCCGGCGAGCCCGAGGATCTCGACCCCGGCGGCCTTGAACGCGGCGGCGGCGTCGGCCCGTTCGGCGGGCCCGAGCCCCGGGTGTACGGGTTCTTCGGGATGGGCGCGCAGCTCGACACCGTGATACCCGTGCTCGCCGGCGAGCCGCACGACATCGGCGAGGGGAAGCCCGGGAACCCCGAGCGTGGAGAAGGCCAGTTTCATGGCGGGGACGCTACCGGGCTGCGGGGCGGGGTCAAGGGCATGCCCGGCGCGGATGCGGCGGCCGGGTGAAGGGGCGGCGCGAGGAACCCGGTGACGGCGACACCTGACCGCGCCCGGCCCAATCCCCTTGCCGCGCCAAGCTTCGGCAACGTCCCTGCCATGCGGGTCACGGCTTGGCCAAGCCGATTCCGTGCGTTGGCCACGTATTCATCGCCCGCCCCGTGCGGGCCTCACCTCGGCCCTGGACAGTGGCTCACCGGAACGCACGTGCCCCCGCACATCCGTGGACAAGAGCGCCCCCAACCGCCTTTCCGTCCATGGGAGTTCATGGTCGTCCGTCGCATGAAGGGATCCCCATGCCCGAGGAGTTCACCCGTCGCAGGCTGCTGGGTTCGGCCGCAGGCGCGCTCGGAGGCGCCGCCGCCCTCTCGCTGCTGCCGCCGAGCGTCCAGAAGGCCGTCGCCGCGGGACCGCCGCGGCGCGGCTCGCTGCGCGACATCGAGCATGTCGTCATGCTGATGCAGGAGAACCGGTCCTTCGACCACTACTTCGGCACCCTGTCCGGCGTCCGTGGCTTCAACGACCCGCGGGCCCTCAAGCTGGACACCGGCCGTTCGGTCTTCTATCAGCCGGACGCGGTGAACCCGAAGGGGTACCTGCTCCCCTTCCACCTCGACACGCACAGCTCCAGCGCCCAGGCCATCCCCTCCACCAGCCACGCCTGGTCCGTCCAGCACGAGGCCTGGAACGGCGGCAGGATGGACCGCTGGCTGCCCGCCCACCGCAAGGCGGACGGTGCCAACGGCCCTTATGTCATGGGCTATTACACCCGCGAGGACATCCCCTTCCAGTTCGCCCTCGCCGAGGCCTTCACCATCTGCGACCACTACTTCTGCTCGGTCTTCGGCCCGACCTGGCCCAACCGGTTGTACTGGATGACCGGTTCGATCGACGCGGGCGGCACGCAGGGCGGCCCGGTCCTGTCCAACAAGGCGCCGACGCCGTACCGCTGGAAGACGTACGCCGAACGCCTCCAGGCCGCCGGGGTCAGCTGGAAGGTCTACCAGCAGGACGACGACTACGGCTGCAACATGCTCGAGCAGTTCCAGGCGTTCAAGGACGCGAAGCCCGGCTCCGACCTCTATGAGCGCGGGGTGCGGCCGCAGCCCGAGGGCACGTTCGAGGACGACGCCCGAGGCGACCGGCTCCCCGCGGTCTCCTGGATCATGCCGACGAGCTACCAGTCCGAGCACCCGGACTACCTGCCGGCGGCCGGCGCGGACTTCGTCGCCTCGAAGATCGAGGCCATCGCGTCCAACCCGAAGGTCTGGGCGAAGACCGCCTTCATCCTCAACTACGACGAGAACGACGGCCTCTTCGACCACGTGCCGCCGCCGACGGCGCCCGCCGGTGCGAAGGGCGAGTATGTCCAGGGGCTGCCGATCGGCGCCGGGTTCCGGGTGCCCGCCATCATCGTGTCGCCCTGGACCGTGGGCGGCTGGGTCTCGAGCGAGACCTTCGACCACACCTCCGCCCTGCAGTTCCTCGAGCGGTTCACCGGCGTCGAGGAACCCAACATCACCGACTGGCGCCGAGACACTTTCGGCGACCTCACGTCGGCGTTCCGGTTCTCCGACAGCAGGCCGCACGCCCCGCGCCTGCCCGACGACACGGCGGAGCAGCTGGAGAAGGCGAAGCAGGAGGTCGCCACGCTCCCGAAGCCGACGCTCCCGGGCGCGGACCAGCACTTCCCGCACCAGGAGAGGGGCCGACGCCCGCAGGTGTGACGGTCAGGGGAGATCCGGGTGGGTGAGCGGAGGCGAGCCCCGCTTACCCGCCCGATCCCGACGCCTTGGACGGCGCCCCCGTAGACCCCCGCACCATCAACTCCCCCTGCACCACTGCCATCCCCCCGGCGGGAGCCGCCTCGCGGCCCATCGCGATGCGGCCCGCGCGGGCCCCCGCCTCCGCCAGCGGCAGCCGGACCGTCGTCAGGGCCGGTACCGCGTCCACGCTGAACGGCAGGTCGTCGAAGCCGGCCACCGACACGTCGCCCGGAATGCTCAGGCCCGCCTCCCGCAGCGCGGCGCACGCGCCGAGCGCCACCGTGTCGTTCGCGGCGACCACGGCCGTCAACGACGGTTCGCGACGCAGGAGTTCGACCGTCGCCTCGTAACCGGACCGCCGGTCGTACGGGCCGTGCACGGTCCACCCGGCGTCGTCGGGCACGTCCCGCGCCGCCAGCGCCGCGCGATGTCCCTCCAGGCGGTGACGGGTCGTCGTCCGTTCCTCGGGGCCCGCGATGTACCCGATCCTGCGGTGGCCGAGGTCGAGCAGGTGGTCGGTGAGCGCCCGGCCGCCGCCGCGGTTGTCGAAGGCGAGCGCCACCGCGTCCGCGTCCGGCACGGGCGGCCGCCCGCACAGGACGACCCGCGTCCCGGCGTCCGCGAGCCGCCGCAGCTTCCCGGAGATCGCCCTGGCGTGTTCGGCGTCCTCGACCGCGCCGCCCGTGAGGACGACGGCCGCGGCCCGCTGGCGCTGGAGGAGCGTCAGATAGGTGAGTTCGCGCTCGGGCGACCCGCCGGTGTTGCACACGACCGCGAGCCGCTCGCCGCCCGCGCGCCCGCCGGGCCCCACGATCTCGGACTGCACGGCCCCCGCCATGATCCCGAAGAACGGGTCGGCGATGTCGTTGACGAGGATGCCGACCAGGTCGGAGGTGGCGGCGGCCAGGGCGCTGGCCGGCCCGTTCAGCACGTAGTCGAGGTCGTCCACCGCGCGCAGCACCCGCTCGCGCGTGGCCGCGGCCACGGGGTAGTTGCCGTTCAGCACGCGGGACACGGTGGCGGGGGAGACCTGGGCGCGTGCCGCCACGTCCGCCAGGGTCACGGTCATCGCATCATCCTCCGGTCGCCGTCCGGTCCCCCGTCCGGCCTCGCATCCCGTTTCATCAGCCTCCGGTCTTGTCCGACCGGCTGTGCAGAGGCTAGCTTCTTCCCATATAGAAAGCGCTTGCTACGACGAGCGTGTTCTTCATCGGCGTCTGTACGAAGGGACTCTCGTGACACGCAAGACGGTGCGCATCGCCATGAACGGGGTGACGGGGCGCATGGGCTACCGCCAGCACCTCGTCCGCTCCCTCCTCGCCCTGCGCGAACAGGGCGGCCTCGACCTCGGCGACGGCACGGTGCTGTGGCCGGAGCCGGTCCTCGTCGGGCGCCGCGAGCACGCGCTGCTCGCGCTGGCCGAGCAGCACGGCCTCGACCCGGCGAACGTCTCCACCGACCTCGACGCCGTCCTCGCCGACGACACGATCGACATCTACTTCGACGGGCAGGTCACCTCCGCCCGCGAGGAGGCGCTCAAGAAGGCCATCGCCGCCGGAAAGCACCTCTACACGGAGAAGCCCTCGGCGACGAGCCTCGACGGCGCGCTCGAACTGGCCCGGCTGGCGAAGGCGAAGGGCATCAAGCACGGCGTCGTCCAGGACAAGCTGTTCCTGCCGGGCCTGCTCAAGCTCAAGCGCCTCATCGACAGCGGCTTCTTCGGGCGGATCCTGTCCGTGCGCGGCGAGTTCGGCTACTGGGTCTTCGAGGGGGACTGGCAGGAGGCGCAGCGGCCGAGCTGGAACTACCGGTCGGAGGACGGCGGCGGCATCGTCGTCGACATGTTCCCGCACTGGGAGTACGTGCTCCACGAGCTGTTCGGCCGCGTGACGAGCGTGCAGGCGCTGGCCTCGACGCACATCCCGCAGCGCTGGGACGAGGGCGGCAAGCCGTACGACGCGACGGCCGACGACTCGGCGTACGGCATCTTCGAGCTCGACGGCGGCGCCGTCGCGCAGATCAACTCCTCCTGGTCGGTGCGGGTCAACCGGGACGAGCTCGTCGAGTTCCAGGTGGACGGCACGGAGGGCTCCGCGGTCGCCGGGCTGCGCAACTGCCGTGTCCAGCACCGCGCTGCGACCCCGAAGCCCGTGTGGAACCCGGACCTGCCTGCCACGTACTCCTTCCGCGACCAGTGGCAGGAGGTTCCCGACAACCAGGAGTTCGACAACGGCTTCAAGGCGCAGTGGGAGCTGTTCCTCAAGCACGTGTACGCCGACGCGCCCTACCGCTGGGACCTGTTCGCCGGCGCCCGCGGCGTGCAGCTCGCCGAGCTCGGCCTGAAGTCGTCGGCGGAGGGCCGCCGCCTGGACGTACCGGAGATCTCGCTGTGACGATCCGACTCCCCGGCCCGGGCGGCTCGCTGCGCGACTACACCCCGCGCGCCGAGCCGGCCTCCTTCACCACGGGCGCGCCGCTCGTGTCGCGGACCGTCTTCTCGGCGGCGCACGTCGTCGCCGACCCGCTCGCCGACCCCGGCCCCGACGTGGCCGCCGTCGACTGGGACGCGACACTCGCCTTCCGCCGTCATCTGTGGGCGCACGGCCTGGGCGTGGCCGAGGCCATGGACACCGCCCAGCGCGGCATGGGCCTCGACTGGGCGGGCGCGGCCGAGCTGATCCGGCGCTCGACCGCCGAGGCGAAGTCGGCCGGCGGCGCCATCGCGTGCGGGGTGGGCACCGACCAGCTGTCCGGGCCCGCCACGCTCGCCGAGGTCCGCGCGGCCTACGAGGAGCAGCTCGCGCTCGTGGAGGGGACGGGCGCGCAGGCGATCCTCATGGCCTCGCGGGCCCTGGCGGCCGCGGCGTCCGGACCCGAGGACTACCTCGACGTCTATGGGCATCTGCTGCGCCAGGCATCCGAGCCCGTCATCCTGCACTGGCTCGGCCCGATGTTCGACCCCGCACTGGAGGGCTACTGGGGTTCGCCGGACCTCGACGCCGCCACGGAGACGTTCCTCGACGTCATCGCCGCGCACCCGGACAAGGTCGACGGCATCAAGGTCTCGCTCCTGGACGCCCGGCGCGAGGTCGAGCTGCGCCGCCGCCTCCCGCGGGGCGTGCGCTGCTACACGGGGGACGACTACAACTACCCCGAGCTGATCGCGGGCGACGAGCAGGGGTTCAGCCATGCGCTCCTCGGCATCTTCGACCCGCTGGGCCCGCTCGCGGCGGAGGCGGTGCGCGTCCTCGACACGGGGGACACCGCCAAGTTCCGTGAACTGCTCGACCCGACCGTCGAGTTGTCCCGGCACCTCTTCGAGACGCCGACCCGCTTCTACAAGACGGGCGTCGTCCTGCTCGCGTGGCTCGCGGGCCACCAGTCCCACTTCGCGATGGTCGGCGGCCTCCAGTCGGCCCGCCCGCTGCCCCACCTCGCCCGCGCCTACGAACTCGCCGACGGCCTGGGCCTGTTCCCGGATCCCGCCCTCGCCGAGACCCGGATGAAGACCCTGCTCAGCGTGTACGGAGTCGACCAGTGAGCCACGCACTCGACCGCTTCTCCATCAACCAGATGACCGTCAAGCAGCTCGGCCTCGAAGAACTCGTCGCGGTCTGCGCCGAGTTGGACGTCCCGGGTGTCGGCCTGTGGCGCGAGCCCGTGCAGACGTACGGGGTCGAGGCCGCGGCGAAGCTCGTACGGGGCGCGGGGCTCGCCGTCACCACGCTGTGCCGGGGCGGCTTCCTCACCGCGATCGACCCGGACGCGCGCGTGCGGGCCCTCGACGACAACCGCGCGGCCGTCGACGAGGCGGCGGTGCTCGGCACGGACACCCTCGTCCTGGTCTCCGGCGGCCTCCCCGAAGGCAGCAAGGACCTGCACGGCGCGCGGGAGCGGATCGCCGACGCGCTCGCGGAGCTCGGCCCGTACGCCGCCGAGCGGGGCGTCCGGCTCGCGATCGAGCCGCTGCACCCGATGTACGCCTCCGACCGCTGCGTCGTGTCGACGCTGGCGCAGGCGCTCGACCTGGCCGAGCGCTTCCCCGCCGAACAGGTCGGCGTCTGCGTGGACACGTACCACATCTGGTGGGACGACCGAGCGCCCGCGCAGATCGCGCGCGCGGGGGCGGGCGGGCGGCTGCACGCCTTCCAACTGGCCGACTGGACGACGCCGTTGCCCGAGGGCGTCCTCAACGGGCGGGGCCAGATCGGCGACGGCGCGATCGACATGCGTGCGTGGCGCGGCCTGGTCGAGGCCGCCGGATACACGGGGCCCATCGAGGTGGAGCTGTTCAACGACGGGCTGTGGGCGCGCGACGGGCGCGAGGTCCTCGCTCAGACGGCGGACCGCTTCGTGCGGCACGCCGGCTGAGCCTTCCGGGCGGGCGGCCTCCTACAGGGGGCCGCGGCCCGCCTTCCTGCCCGCGGACCGCTTGGTGAAGACCGCGAGCACCACCGGGACCAGGAGCTCGATGACCCGTGTCACGGTCGCGGGCGGCAGACCCGTCTTCTTCGCGACGGCAGTCGCGACGGGCCGGCTCATCTTCGCCAGGATCCCGGCCATCAGGCCGCCGCCCGCCAGGCTGCCGAGCCCGCCGAAGGTGGCGACGCCCTGCAGCGGCTGCTGCTCCTCGGTCTCGGCGAGCGCCTGCCGGACCTCCTCGGCCTGCTGGGGGTCGGCCGTGGCCTTCTCCCTGAGCCCTCCGGAGAGCTCGGAGACGGTGGTGCTCACGACGTCCTGCGCGCCCGCCGCGTCCGTACCGAGCAGCCCGGCGATCTCGCTCAGCCGGTCGTCGCCGAGCTCGTCGAGTACGTCCTTCTGCAGGGAGGGTCCGGCAGATCCGGTGTTTTCGCTCATGCCCGAAACGCTACGTCTGCCCCACTATGTCGGCACCCCGAAAAGATTCCGGGCCGACCGTGCAACCCTTTCCGCGATTGGCGGGTCGTATGTGGCATCAGGACTTCTGGAGGGGGATCCGGGGGGATCGCGGGGGTCCTGATGGGGAGGGGAAGCGTCAGGGGGCCCGGTCCGCCGACCGGGCCCCCTTTTGCACGCCTGCAAGCAGGACCTGCTGACCTGCCTAGAAGAAGACCCCGCAGCGCAGCAGCACATTCGCGTACGGCCGCGCCTCTCCCGTACGGACGACGAGCCGCGCCCCCCGTGAGAGCTCCTTCAGCTCCTCGTGCGGGACGAAGGCGAGCGCGGGCAGCCGCTCCGCGAGCAGCCCCGCGGCGTCGGGGTTCGCGGCCCGGATCTCGGCAGCGGCCGTCCCGCCCTCCACGACCAGCTCGTCCAGGAGCCCGTCGAGGACCTCGGCGAACGACGGGACACCGGCCCGGAACGCCAGGTCCACGACCCGCGGCCCCGCCGGGATCGGCATGCCCGCGTCGCACACGAGCACGCCGTCGCCATGGCCCAGCTCGGCGAGCGCGCCGGCCAGGTGGCGGTTGAGTATTCCGGCCTTCCTCACAGCGCCGTGACCTCGGCGGTCGTCGGGTACGACGCCTGCGCGCCCTCCTTCGTGACCGCCGCCGCGCCGACGCGGGCCGCGAAGGCCGCCGCGTCCGCGAGGCTCTCGCCCGCGCCGAGCCGCCATGCCAGGGCCGCCGTGAAGGCGTCCCCCGCACCGGTCGTGTCCACGGCCGTCACCTTGACGGACGGCACACGGCACGTCCCCGTGCCGTCGGCCACCAGCGCGCCCTCGGCGCCCAGCGTGATCACGACGGAGCGCGGTCCGAGGGCGAGCAGCGCCGACGCCCAGTCCTCGGGCTCGCCGGTGACGTCCGCCCCGAGCACGACCCGCGCCTCGTGCTCGTTGACGATGAGCGGGTCGCAGGCCGCGAGGACCTCGGCGGGCAGGGGAGCGGGCGGGGACGGGTTGAGGACGAACCGGCTGCCCGGCGTCAGGGCCCGTACGACCTCCGCGACCGTGTCGAGCGGGATCTCCAGCTGCGCCGAGACGACCCGCGACGCCTGGAAGAGGCTGCCTGCGGCCTTGACGTCCTGCGGGGTGAGCCGGGCGTTGGCACCCGGTGACACCACGATGCTGTTGTCCCCGGACGGGTCCACCGTGATCAGGGCGACCCCGGTGGGCGCCCCGCCGACGAGGACGCCGACCGGGTCGACGCCCGCCGACTTCATCGAGTCGAGAAGCAGCCGCCCGTGCCCGTCGTCGCCGACCCGCGCCAGCAGTGCCGTACGGGCCCCGAGGCGCGCGGCGGCGACGGCCTGGTTGGCGCCCTTGCCGCCCGGGTGGACGACGAGGTCCGAGCCGAGGACGGTCTCCCCGGCGCCGGGGCGGCGCTCGACGACGGTCACCAGGTCGGCGTTGGCCGATCCCACCACCAACAGGTCGTAGTCGTGCATCGCTGTCACTTTCTCCGTCATCTCCGTGTTCTCGATGGGCGACGTGGAACGCGCGACGGTCACTTGAAGCTCGCGACGTTCTTCGAGGTGACGACCTTCACCGGCACCTTGACCATCTGCGCGACCTTCTTGTCCTTCGCCGCCCTGACCGCGTTCTGCACGGCGATCCGGCCGAGCTCCTTCGGCTGCTGCGCGACGGACGCGTACAGCGTGCCCGCCTCGACGGCCTTGAGGCCGTCCGGCGTGCCGTCGAAGCCGACGACGGCGACGGATTTGCCGGCCTTGGAGCCGAGCGCCTTGATCGCGCCGAGGGCCATCTCGTCGTTCTCGGCGAAGACGCCGTCGACGCCCGCGTTGGCCTGGAGCATGTTCGTCATGACGTCGAGGCCCTTGGTGCGGTCGAAGTCCGCGGGCTGCTTGGCGACGACCTTGATGCCGGGGTACGCCTTGATGCCCTCGGCGAAGCCCTGGCCGCGCTCCCGGCTGGCGGAGGTGCCGGCCGTGCCCTGGAGGATCGCGATCTTCCCGCTGCCGCCGAGCTTGTCGGCGAGGGTCTTCGCCGCCTGGCGACCGCCCGCGACGTTGTCGGAGGCGACGAGCGTGGCCGTCTTCGCCTTGTTGACGCCGCGGTCGGCGGCGACGACGGGGATGTCGGCCTTGTTGGCGCCGCGCACGGCGGGACCGACGGCGTCGGAGTCGACGGGGTTCACGATGACCGAGCTCATGCCCTCACTGGTGAAGTTCTGGAGCTGGTTGGCCTGCTGGGACGCGTCGTTCTGGGCGTCGGTGACCGTGAGCTTGACGCCCTCCTTCTTCGCCTCGGCCTGCGCGCCCGCCTTCATCTGCACGAAGAACGGGTTGTTCAGCGTCGAGACGGACAGGCCGAGCTTGGTCGACTTGCCCGAAGAGCCGTTGTTCCAGAGGGAGATGCCGCCGATGATCGCCGCGGCGACGACGGCCGCGATCACGTACTGGGCGGCCTGTTTGCCCTTGGAGCCGCCCGGCCCGGACGTGGCGCCGGCGGCCGTCGGGGTCGCGCCCGCCTTGCGGCGCACGGTGTCGAGGAGCACGGCGAGCGCGATGACGACGCCGATGACGACCTGCTGCCAGAACGCGGACACGGAAAGGAGGTTGAGGCCGTTCCTGAGCACGGCGAGGATCAGCGCGCCGATGAACGTGCCCGACGCCTTGCCGACGCCACCGGACAGCGAGGCGCCGCCGATGACGACCGCGGCGATGGCGTCCAGCTCGTAACCCTGCGCGGCCTGCGGCTGCGCGGAGGTCAGACGCGAGGCGAGGACGATGCCCGCGACCGCGGCGAACAGGCCCGACAGAGCGTAGATGACGACCTTCTGCCGCTTGACGCGCAGACCCGACAGGCGCGCCGCTTCCTCGTTGCCGCCGATCGCGAACATGGACCGGCCGATGAACGTACGGCCCAGGATCAGCGCCGTGATCAGCCCCATGACGATCATCACGAGCACCGGCACCGGCAGCCAGCCGCCCAGCGTGTCCCCGACCCGCGAGACGGACGACGGGAACGGGATCGGGCTGCCCTGCGAGATGACGAGCGACAGACCACGCCCCACCGACAGCATCGCGAGCGTCGCGATGAACGGCGGGAGCTTGCCGTACGAGACCAGGGCGCCGTTGACGAATCCGCAGGCGATACCGGTGACGACCGCGAGGATCACGGCGATCCACACCGGGACGCCCTCACTGGTCGCGGCCCACGCGAGGACCGTCGCCGACAGCGCCGCCACGGAGCCGACCGACAGGTCGATGCCCGCCGAGACGATGACGAAGGTGACGCCGAACGCGAGGATCGCGGTCACGGCGGCCTGCACGCCGACGTTGAGCAGGTTCTGCGTGGTCAGGAAGTCGCCGGACAGCAGCGACATCGCTATGACCAGGACGACCAGGGCGCTCAGCGCGCCGTTGTCGAGCAGGACGCGGCGCAGGCCACCCGCGCCGGCCGTGCTGCTCTTGAGCGTGTCAGTGGCCACGGGAGCCCTCCACTTCATTGTGTTCGGGGGTGGTTGCCGGGGATGCCGCGGTGCTGACGGCGAGCGCCATCACGGAGTCCTGGGTCGCCTCGCCGGCCGCGAGTTCGCCCGCGATCCGGCCCTGCGCCATGACGAGGACCCGGTCGCTCATCCCGAGGACCTCCGGCAGATCGCTGGAGATCATCAGGACGGCGTGCCCGGCCGCGGTGAGTTCGTTGACGAGCTGGTAGATCTCGACCTTCGCGCCGACGTCGATGCCGCGCGTCGGCTCGTCGAGGATGAGGACCTTGATGTCGGCGAGCAGCCACTTGCCGATGACGACCTTCTGCTGGTTGCCGCCGGACAGGGTGCGCACATGCTGGCCGAGCCCGGCCATGCGCACGCCGAGCTGCTCGGCCATGCGGGCGGCCGCGACGCGCTGCGACTTGCGGTCCACGAGTCCCGCGCGGGTCGCCGAACGCAGGGTGACGAGGCCCAGGTTCTCCTCGACGGAGGCGTCCAGGAGGAGGCCCTGCCCCTTGCGGTCCTCGGGCACGAGCCCGACGCCGGCGGCCATCGCCGCGTTCACGTCGTGCCGCGGCAGCCGCGCGCCCGCGACCTCGACCGTGCCCTTGTCGTACGGGTCGGCGCCGAACACGGCACGGACGACCTCGGTACGGCCCGCGCCCACGAGGCCCGCGATGCCGACGACCTCGCCGGCCCGCACCTCGAAGTGCACGTCGTGGAAGACCCCGTCGCGGGTCAGTCCCTCGACCCGCAGCAACGGGGCGTCGGTGGCGTCGAGTCGGGGCCGCTCGCGCGGGTACTGCTGCTCGATGCTGCGGCCCACCATGAGCCGTACGAGCTCGGCCTCGGGGGTGGACGCGGGGACCTGGCCGACGCTCCTGCCGTCGCGGATGACCGTGACGCGGTCGCCGAGCGCGGCGATCTCCTCCAGGTGGTGGGTGATGAAGACGACGCCGACGCCGTCCTCGCGCAGCGCGCGCACGATCCCGAAGAGCTTGTCCACCTCCTCCGAGGTGAGCACGGCCGTCGGCTCGTCCATGATCAGGACGCGGGCGTCCAGGCTCAGAGCCTTCGCGATCTCGACCATCTGGAGCCGGGCGATGCCCAGTTCGCGCACCCGGGCGCGGGGCGACACCGTCAGGCCGACGCGCCGGAGCAGCTCCTCGGCGTCGGCTTCCATCTTCTTGCGGTCGATCAGCCCGAGGCGGCGTGGCTGGCGGCCCAGGAAGATGTTCTCGGCGACCGTCAGATCGGGGACGAGGTTGAACTCCTGGTAGATGGTGGCGATCCCGAGACGCTCGGCGTCCTGCGCCCCGTGGATACGGGCCTCCTGGCCGTCGACGACGATCCGGCCCGCGTCGGGCCGGTAGGCGCCGGAGAGCATCTTGATGAGGGTGCTCTTGCCCGCGCCGTTCTCGCCGAGCAGCACGTGCACCTCGCCGCGGCGCAGATCGAAGTCGACGCTGTCGAGCGCGACGACGCCGGGGAACGTCTTGCGTATCCCCTCGATGCGCAGCAGCTCGTCGGCCGGCGCGGTCGGCTCCTTGCCGGGCCGCTCTTCCGGGTTGCTCACGGGTTCCTCCTCGTTGAGGTCGTGGCGGTGGGGGTGTCTGCGGGAGCCGTGGGCACCGGGGGCCGGGCCTCAGAGGTCCCCGCCTCGCCGCAGGACCGGCGGACGACCAGACGCGCCGGCAGCGTCACCGACTGCGGGGGCCTGCCCTCGATGCGGTCGATCAGGGCCCGTACGGCGGCCCGGCCGAGGTCCTTGGTCGGCTGGGCGATCGCCGTCACCGGTGGGTCGGTGTGCACGAACCAGGGGATGTCGTCGAAGGCCGCGAGCCCGATGTCGTGCGGCACGCGCAGCCCGGCGGCCCTGATGGCGTCGAGCGCGCCGAGCGCCATCAGGTTGTCGGCGGCGAACACGACCTCGGGCGGCTCGGACAGGGCGAGGAAGCGCTCCGTCGCGCGCCGGCCGCTGTCCGCCTGGAAGTCGCCCTGCCCGATGTAGGCGTCCGGCAGTGCGATCCCGAACGCTGCGAGCGCCTCGCGGAACGCCTCGACGCGCTCGCTGCCCGTCGTGGTGGCGGCGGGCCCCGCGATGATGGCGAGGCGGCGGTGGCCGAGGGCGTGCAGATGGGCCACGAGGTCGCGCACGGCGGCGCGTCCGTCGGACCGGACCACGGGCACGTCCACGCCCGGGATCCAGCGGTCGACGAAGACCATCGGCGTACCGGCCCGAGCGGCCTCCAGCATCAGCGGCGAGCCGCCGTCGGTGGGGGAGACGAGGAGGCCGTCGATGCGCCGGTCGACGAGCGTGCGTACGTGGTGGTCCTGTATGTCGGGCTGCTCGTCCGCGTTCCCGATGATGACGCTGTAGCCCAGCGCGCGGGCCTCCTCCTCCACGGAGCGGGCCAGCTCGGTGAAGTACGGGTTGAGCACGTCACTGATGACCAGGCCGAGCGTGCGGGTCTGGGCGGTGCGCAGGGAGCGGGCCACGGCGTTCGGGCGGTAGCCGAGCGACTCGACGGCGCCGAGCACGCGTGCGCGGGCGTCCGGGCTCACGGACGGGTGGCTGTTCAGCACCCGCGAGACCGTGGCGACGGAGACACCCGCCGCCGCGGCGACGTCCTTGATGCTCGCCATCGCGGGACCACCTCCTTGTGGCTGCATGGACCGGAACGGGTTCCGGAACCTGGTGCGCAACGGGGCCGGCATCTGGTCCGAGACGTGGTCCGACACCGTCATGGAATCGATTACACGGAGGATTGGAATCGATTACACGGGCTCTTGGCAACCCCCGTTCCGCTTGTCGAGACCGGATCGTGATGTCCGCCGCCGTCGCGGCCGCTGCCGGACGGGCGTGTCAGTGGCGCGTGAGACGCTGGCGGAAGCCGGTCACGCAACCCGCACGGAAGGGGCACACGCCCGTGAACCACGCACAGCTCACCGCGCTCGGCCGGGCCCTGCGCCTCCTCGGCGAGCACGGCGAGGGCCTCAGCACCGACACGCCCGACAGCAAGCTGCACGAGATGCGCGCGGACGTGAAGCGCGCGCTGGATCTCGTCGAGGACTCCGTCACGGGTGACGCGCCCACCACCCGCTGCCCGGAGCACCCGACGGGCCCGGTCGACGAGAACGCGCAGGACCTGTGCCTCCTCTGCGAGACCCGCCGCCGCGTCGCCCGCCGCTCCGAGATCAACGGCGCGTACCCCGCCAGACCCCGGCAGGGCGAGGCCGCGGACGCCCCGTCGATGTCGCGGTACGGCATCCGGGAGGACCGCCCGCAGCCCCAGCAGCGCTGGCTCCCCGAGAAGTGGAACGGCCAGGTGTGGCAGCTGTGCGGCACCCCGCGGCACGACCGCAGGGAGGCCGAGCACTTTCTCGCGGCCCAGCGCAGGGAGCCCCGCGCGGCCTCGGCGTACCGCCTGGTCCACGCCTTCACGGACTACGAGGTGGTGCGGGTCTGGGGCACGCCCATCAAGGTGGACATCGAACCCATGGGCGGGCTGTAGCCCGTAATCGGGGCACCGCTCCCCGGGTGTCCGACCCCACCGGTACGGTCGCCTCATGCCGAACCCGGGGATGGCGGTGCTCGAGGGGGTCCTCGAGCGGATCACGTACGCCAACGAGGAGAGCGGGTACACGGTCGCCCGCGTGGACACCGGCCGCGGTGGCGGCGATCTGCTCACCGTCGTCGGCGCGCTGCTCGGCGCGCAGGCCGGCGAGTCGCTGCGCATGGAGGGCCGCTGGGGCTCCCACCCGCAGTACGGCAAGCAGTTCACCGTGGAGAACTACACGACGGTCCTGCCCGCCACCATCCAGGGCATCCGCCGTTACCTCGGCTCCGGCCTGGTCAAGGGCATCGGCCCGGTCTTCGCCGACCGGATCACCCGTCACTTCGGCCTGGACACCCTCGACATCATCGAGCAGGCCCCGGCCCGCCTGATCGAGGTGCCGGGCCTCGGCCCCAAGCGCACGAAGAAGATCGCCGACGCCTGGGAGGAACAGAAGGCCATCAAGGAAGTGATGGTCTTCCTCCAGAGCGTGGAGGTGTCCACGTCGATCGCGGTGCGCATCTACAAGAAGTACGGCGACGCGTCGATCTCCGTCGTCAAGAACCAGCCCTACCGGCTCGCCTCTGACGTCTGGGGCATCGGCTTCCTCACCGCCGACCGCATCGCGCAGTCCGTCGGCATCCCCCACGACAGCCCCGAGCGCGTCAAGGCAGGCCTGCAGTACGCCCTTTCGCAGTCCACCGACCAGGGCCACTGCTTCCTGCCGGAGGAGCAGCTGATCTCCGACGCGGTCAAGCTCCTCCAGGTCGACACGGGCCTGGTCATCGACTGCCTGGGCGAGCTGGCGGGCGAGGAGGAGGGCGTCGTACGGGAGCGGGTGCCGGGCCCGGAAGGCGGGGAGGAGCTGGTGACCGCGGTCTATCTCGTCCCCTTCCACCGCGCCGAACTCTCCCTGTCCGCCCAGCTGCTGCGCCTCCTGCGCACCGACGAGGACCGGATGCCGGCGTTCCGGGACGTCGCGTGGGACAAGGCCCTGACCTGGCTCGCGGGGCGTACGGGGGCCGAGCTCGCGCCCGAGCAGGAGGAGGCGGTGAAGCTCGCCCTGACGCAGAAGGTCGCCGTCCTCACCGGAGGGCCCGGCTGCGGCAAGTCGTTCACGGTCCGCTCGATCGTCGAACTGGCCCGCGCCAAGCGGGCGAAGGTCGTCCTGGCCGCCCCCACGGGCCGCGCCGCCAAGCGCCTGGCCGAGCTGACGGGCGCGGAGGCGTCCACGGTGCACCGTCTGCTCGAACTCAAGCCCGGCGGTGACGCGGCGTACGACAGGGACCGGCCGCTCGACGCCGACCTCGTCGTGGTCGACGAGGCGTCGATGCTGGACCTCCTGCTGGCCAACAAGCTGGTCAAGGCCGTGCCGCCGGGCGCCCATCTGCTCTTCGTGGGCGACGTCGACCAGCTGCCGAGCGTCGGCGCGGGCGAAGTGCTGCGCGACCTGCTCGGTGACGGCAGCCCGGTCCCCGCGGTCCGCCTCACCCGCATCTTCCGCCAGGCCCAGGAGTCCGGCGTCGTCACGAACGCGCACCGCATCAACGCGGGTCAGCACCCGCTCACCCAGGGCCTCAAGGACTTCTTCCTGTTCGCGGAGGAGGACACGGAGGAGGCGGGCCGGCTCACCGTCGATGTCGCCGCCCGCCGCATCCCCGCCAAGTTCGGCCTCGACCCGCGGCGCGACGTCCAGGTCCTCGCCCCGATGCACCGCGGGCCGGCCGGTGCCGGCACCCTCAACGGCCTGCTCCAGCAAGCCGTCACGCCCGCCCGCCCCGACCTCCCCGAGAAGCGCTTCGGCGGCCGGGTCTTCCGTGTGGGCGACAAAGTCACCCAGATCAGAAACAACTACGAGAAGGGGGCGAACGGCGTCTTCAATGGCACCGTCGGCGTCGTCACCTCCCTCGACGCGGACGAGCAGCGGCTGACCGTACTCACCGACGAGGACGAGGAAGTCGTATACGAATTCGATGAGCTGGACGAGCTGGCTCACGCGTATGCGGTGACGATCCACCGCTCCCAGGGAAGTGAGTACCCGTGCGTCGTGATCCCGGTCACGACCGGCGCCTGGATGATGCTGCAGAGGAACCTCCTCTATACGGCGGTCACTCGGGCCAAGAAGCTGGTGGTGCTCGTCGGTTCACGCAAAGCGCTCGGCCAGGCGGTGCGCACGGTCTCCGCGGGAAGGCGTTGCACGGCGCTCCGTTTCCGGCTCTCCGGGGGCACATCCTTCGGTTTGGTAACTTTCGATCGATCAAATGAGTCGGAAACGTCACACGGGCTTTCCGGGAGCGGGGCGAAGAGGGCAGGATGAGCAGGTTGGCGGCACTCAGTGCCGCGAATAGGCCCAATGGTCGACCCCGAGTGCACTCTGCTGGGCCAAGTGGGGGATGGTAGAGAACAGTCAGGGCACCTCGAAGAAGAGGCACTACGTCGGTGAGGGATGACGTGAGCGACAACTCTGTAGTACTGCGGTACGGCGATGGCGAGTACACCTACCCGGTGATCGACAGCACCGTCGGTGACAAGGGCTTCGACATCGGGAAGCTCCGGGCTCAGACCGGTCTGGTGACCCTCGACAGCGGATACGGCAACACCGCCGCCTATAAATCCGCGATCACCTATCTCGACGGTGAGCAGGGCATCCTCCGGTACCGCGGCTACCCGATCGAGCAGCTGGCCGAGCGTTCCACCTTCACCGAGGTGGCCTACCTGCTGATCAACGGCGAGCTCCCGACCGTCGACGAGCTCTCCACTTTCAAGAACGAGATCACCGGGCACACGCTGCTCCACGAGGACGTCAAGCGGTTCTTCGACGGCTTCCCGCGTGACGCCCACCCGATGGCGATGCTGTCCTCCGTGGTCAGCGCCCTGTCGACGTTCTACCAGGACAGTCACAACCCGTTCGACGAGCAGCAGCGCCACCTGTCGACGATCCGGCTGCTCGCCAAGCTGCCGACGATCGCGGCGTACGCGTACAAGAAGTCGATCGGCCACCCGTTCGTCTACCCGCGCAACGACCTCGGCTACGTCGAGAACTTCCTGCGCATGACGTTCTCGGTGCCGGCGCAGGAGTACGACCTCGACCCGGTCGTCGTCGCCGCGCTCGAGAAGCTGCTCATCCTGCACGCGGACCACGAGCAGAACTGTTCGACGTCCACCGTGCGTCTGGTCGGCTCCTCGCAGGCGAACATGTTCGCCTCGATCTCCGCCGGTATCTCCGCGCTGTGGGGCCCGCTGCACGGCGGCGCCAACCAGTCGGTCCTGGAGATGCTCGAGGGCATCCAGGCCAACGGCGGCGATGTCGACTCCTTCATCCGCAAGGTGAAGAACAAGGAGGACGGCGTCCGCCTGATGGGCTTCGGCCACCGGGTGTACAAGTCCTTCGACCCGCGCGCCAAGATCATCAAGGCTGCGGCGCACGATGTCCTCTCGGCCCTCGGCAAGTCCGACGAGCTGCTCGACATCGCGCTCAAGCTGGAGGAGCACGCGCTCTCCGACGAGTACTTCGTCTCGCGCAACCTCTACCCGAACGTCGACTTCTACACGGGCCTCATCTACCGGGCCATGGGCTTCCCGACCGAGATGTTCACGGTCCTGTTCGCCCTCGGCCGGCTGCCGGGCTGGATCGCCCAGTGGCACGAGATGATCAAGGAGCCGGGATCGCGCATCGGCCGCCCGCGCCAGATCTACACCGGCGAGGTCCTGCGCGACTTCGTCCCCGTCGAGGCCCGCTGATCCTCGGCCGGGGGTCCGGGGGTTGCTCCCCGGGTCAGCACAGTACCGGCGAGGTCCTGCGCGACTTCGTCCCCGTCGAGGCCCGCTGATCCTCGGCCGGGGGTCCGGGGGTCGCCCCCGGGTCTGCGCGGCCCGCGCTGCGTGACCGCACACCACGCAGCGCACCCCGCATGCAGCGCACCCCGCGTAGAGCGGGAGCAGAAGTAAAGAGAAAGCGGAAAGCGCCCCCCTGCCAGTCCCCCCACGGGCCGGCAGTCGGGGCGCTTTCCTTTGTCCCGGTGCGGATTCCCCCCACGGGATCCGTCCGGGCGTCTATGGTGCGGTCTGCCGGGACGCGTACACGGGAGGGCCGCTCAAGCTCTCCGTGGCACGTGTCCCGGCCAACGCAGTCGGGTCCGTCCCCCAAGACGGCCCCGGTCAACACAGAAACGCCCCCCAAGACGTTCCTGCATCGCCTCCTTAGACTCACGAGAACCTCAAATGGTTACGTTCGGATCACTGTGATCTGCGTCTCTTGCATATGTCCTGATCGTGCGCAAGAGACCCCATATGTAGATCGAGGTTCGGACGTGAGAATGCTGCGGTTGTGATGTGAGGCGAATGTGAAGACCCCTTGATGATGGGCCAGAGCAGGGGCAATGGGAAGTCCTTCCAGAAAAAGGGCCCTCACCTTCAGGAAAACGTCCGCAGCCGGAGGCTGTTCGTCACCACGAAGACCGACGAGAACGCCATCGCGGCGCCCGCGATCATCGGGTTCAGGAACCCCGCGGCGGCCAGCGGCAGCGCGGCCACGTTGTAGCCGAACGCCCAGAAGAGGTTGCCCTTGACGGTCGCGAGGGTGCGGCGGGAGAGCCGGATCGCGTCGGCGGCCACGCGCAGGTCCGCGCGCACCAGCGTCAGGTCGCCCGCCTCGATCGCGGCGTCCGTGCCGGTGCCCATCGCGAGCCCCAGGTCGGCGGTGGCGAGCGCCGCGGCGTCGTTGACGCCGTCACCGACCATGGCGACGGTGCGCCCCTCGGCCTTCAGGCGCCGGACCACGTCGACCTTGTCCTGCGGCAGGACCTCCGCGTACACGGCGTCCTCGGCGATCCCGACGGCCCGCGCCACGGACTCGGCGACGATCCGGTTGTCGCCGGTCAGGAGCATCGGCGTGAGGCCCAGCGCGCGCAGTTCCGCGACGGCCCGGGCGCTCGTCGGGCGGACCGTGTCGGCGACCGTGATGACACCCCGTGCCACCCCGTCCCACGCCACGGCGACGGCGGTACGGCCCGAGGCCTCGGCGGCGGTCTTGGCGGCGGCGAGCGCGGGCGGCAGGGTGATCCCGTGCTCGGCGAGGAGCCGCTCCCGGCCGACGAGCACGTCGTGCCGGTCCACCACGCCGCGGACGCCGAGCCCGGCGAGCGCGGTGAAGCGGCTGACGGCGGGCAGCGCTCCGGCCCGGTCGGCGGCGCCTTCCGCGACGGCACGGGCGACGGGGTGCTCGGAGGCGTGCTCCACGGCCCCGGCCAGCCGCAGCAGCGTCTTCTCCTCGACGCCCTCGGCGGTGTACGCGTCCTGGAGCGTCATCCGGCCGGTCGTCACCGTGCCGGTCTTGTCGAGTACGACGGTGTCGACGCGGCGTGTGTTCTCCAGGACCTCGGGCCCCTTGATGAGGATGCCGAGCTGGGCGCCGCGGCCGGTGCCGACCATGAGCGCGGTCGGGGTCGCGAGGCCGAGCGAGCAGGGGCAGGCGATGATCAGGACGGCGACGGCCGAGGTGAACGCGGCGGTCACCTCACCGGTGGCGAGCAGCCACCCGGCGAACGTGCCGAGCGCGATGACGAACACCACCGGCACGAACACGCCGGCGATCCGGTCGGCGAGGCGCTGCACCTCGGCCTTGCCGGTCTGCGCGTCCTCGACGAGGCGCGCCATGCGGGCGAGCTGGGTGTCGGCGCCGACGCGGGTCGCCTCGACGACGAGCCGCCCGCCCGCGTTCACTGTCGCGCCGGTCACGGCGTCGCCGACGGTCACGTCCATGGGCATGGACTCGCCGGTGAGCAGGGCGGCGTCGACGGCTGAGGTGCCCTCGACGACCGTGCCGTCGGTCGCGATCTTCTCGCCGGGCCGCACGACGAACCGGTCGCCGGGCCTCAGCCGCCCGACCGGTACGCGCACTTCCGCGCCCGAGGAGTCCAGTACGGCGACGTCCTTGGCTCCGAGTTCGAGCAGGGCGCGCAGGGCGGTGCCGGCGCGGCGCTTGGAGCGGGCCTCCAGATAGCGGCCGAGCAGGATCAGGGTGACGACGCCCGCGGCGACTTCGAGGTAGATGGTGGAGGAGGAGTCGGTGCGGTCGACGGCGAACGTGAATCCGTGCCGCATCCCGCTCATCCCGGCGTCGCCGAGGAACAGGGCCCACAGTGACCAGCCGAACGCGGCGAGCGTCCCCACGGAGACGAGCGTGTCCATGGTGGCCGCGCCGTGCCGCGCGTTGGTCCAGGCGGCGCTGTGGAAGGGGAGCCCGCCCCAGACGGCGACCGGGGCGGCGAGGGTGAGGGAGAGCCACTGCCAGTTGTCGAACTGGAGGGCGGGCGCCATCGCCAGCAGGACGACGGGCAGGGAGAGAAGCGCGCAGACGACGAGGCGCCGGCGCAGCGGGGCGGTGGGGTCGGGTTCGGCGCCGGTTCCGCTCCTGGTTTCCGTGCGGACCTCGACCGGGGTCACATCGCCGGCCCCGCCCGGATGACCGTCCGCAGTGGCTTCTACCGCCCCCTCAGGGGCGACCGGCTCCTCACGGACGACCGGCTCCTCCCGGAGCACCGGCTCCGCCGTGTACCCGAGCTTCCGCACCGTCGCGACCAGGTCGGCGACCTCGACCCCGGGCGCGTACGCGACCCTCGCCTTCTCGGTCGCGAGATTGACCGTCGCCGTCACGCCGTCGAGGCGGTTGAGCTTCTTCTCGATACGAGCCGAGCAGGAGGCGCAGGTCATCCCGCCGACGGCGAGCTCCACCTCGGAGAGCGGCCCGGCCGTGGTGTCCGTGGGCGTGGTCATCGTGGTTCTTTCCAGGGGCGTACGGGACTACCGCCGAGCGTACGACCACGGGCGCCGGGCCGTGGTGGGCGGCCCGGCGCTCCCTGAAGTCTCAGGCCCGGCCGGCCAGCTCGTAGCCCGCCTCGTCGACGGCGGCCCGGACTTCCTCCTCGTCGAGGGGCGCCGCGGAGACGACGGTCACCTGTCCCGTGGAGGCCACGGCCTTCACCGACATGACGCCCGCGAGCCCAGAGATCTCGTTCGACACCGCGCCCTCGCAGTGGCCACAGGTCATGCCGGTCACCTGGTACACGGTGGTGACGGCTCCCTCGGCGCTCCCGGCGGCGTCCGAGTGGCACGAACCGCTGGGCGAGCAGCAGGAACCGGTCGACTCGGTGCCGATCTGGGGGAGCTCGGTCTGGGCGCTCATGTCGTTCTCCTTGTCGAAGGCCGCGTGCGTCCCGGTCTGCGCAGGGGTGCGGCGTACCGTGCGAGTGAGGCGCCGGGGCATCCCCGGGACCTCCTGACTCTCACGAGACTATACCCCTAGGGGGTATTTCTCCAAGGGGGCTCCCGGTGGGCGAGCGAACGTACCCAGGCGATTCCCGCGAGCGAGATGATCACGAGTCCGCCCACCGAGAAGAGCGTGAAGAGGTGCTTCTGGGTGCCGGTCGGCTGCGGGATGTAGCCCTCGGTGAAGAGCGTGAGGGGCAGGTCCGTGTCGGTGAGCCGGGCGACTGTCCAGATCGCGATGCCGTGCATGGAGTCCCACAGAGCGTGCAGCAAGGAGACGCCCGCATACGTGAGCACCACCGGCGCCGCGAAGCGATAGCGCCCGTTCGGCCTGCGGAAGGCCAGCAGGACGGCGCCGGAGATCGCCGTCCACAGGCCGTGCCCGAACGGTGCGAGCAGTCCGCGCAGTACCTCCGTCTCCAGGAGTGAGCGCAGGTCGATGCTCTGCGTGCCGACGGCCGCGTCGAACGTGTGGCCCGCGCTCTCGAAGGCCGCGAAGCCGAACCCGACGGACGCGCCGAGGACGAGCCCCGCCCGCAGCCCGCGCACCCGGGGCTGTGTGCGCAGCACGTACATCAGGGCGGCGAGCTTGACCGCCTCCTCTGTCAGGCCGACCCCGACGGACATCCACAGCGAGGGGTGCAGCAGGTCGTACTCCATGACCGAGGCGCCGAGCACCCCGAGGGCGCCGCCGGCGGCGAAGCAGCCGAGCATCAGGCTCACGCCCAGGTCGCGGGCGTGGCGCTCGTACGCCCACAGCACGAAGGTGCCCGGGGCGAGGAAGCTGCCGAGCAGGATCAGCGTCGGCAGCGGCGTCGTGTTCCTGGTCGCGAACGTGACGACGGCGGTCAGGGTCCACAGGGCGAGTCCGCCCCACAGCCAGTGCTTCCACAGGCCCGCCCGGATCTGCGGCACGGACGACGGGGGCCGCTTGGGACCGGGGATGCGGGCTCGGGGTGCGCCGGGCGGCTGTGCTTGAGTCACGGCAATTCCCTCTGAGTGGGGAAGATTTGTGACGGAGTTTATGTAGATGTGCGTTTTGCCGCACCGTGAGTTGGTGCGGGGCGCAGGCGTGGTGACCGGGCCGGGGGCTACGTTCGTCCGGTCGGGTGACGGCTGGTCGGAAGTGAGGCGCGAGGGCGATGCGGGCTGTGGTGTTCGAGAAGTTCGGGGAGCGAGCCGAGGTCCGGGAGGTGCCTGATCCGGTGCCCGCGCCGCACGGCGTCGTCGTACGGGTCGAGGCGACGGGCCTGTGCCGCAGCGACTGGCACGGCTGGATGGGCCACGACCCGGACATCCGGCTGCCGCACGTCCCCGGGCACGAACTCGCCGGAGTGATCGAGGCGGTGGGCGCCGACGTGCCGGACCGGCGGCCGGGCGACCGGGTCACCGTCCCGTTCGTGTGCGCCTGCGGCACCTGCGCGTCCTGCGCGGCCGGGGACCACCAGGTGTGCGAGCGCCAGACCCAGCCCGGCTTCACGCACTGGGGCTCCTTCGCCGAGTACGTCGCCCTGGACCACGCCGCCGTGAACCTGGTGGACGTACCGGACGAGCTGTCGTTCGCGACGGCGGCGGGGCTCGGCTGCCGGTTCGCGACCGCGTTCCGCGCCGTCGTCGCGCAGGGCCGGGTGGCCGCCGGTGAGTGGGTCGCCGTGCACGGGTGCGGAGGCGTCGGCCTGTCCGCCGTGATGATCGCGGCGGCGAGCGGGGCGCGGGTCGTCGCGGTCGACGTCTCGCCCGCCGCTCTGGACCTCGCCCGCACCTTCGGCGCCGCCCACTGCCTGAACGCCTCCGAGGTGCCCGATGCGGCCGCCGCCGTACGGGAGTTGACCGGCGGTGGCGCGCACCTGTCGCTCGACGCGCTCGGCTCACCGGTCACGTGCGCCGCCTCGGTGGGCGGCCTGCGGCGCCGGGGCCGCCATGTGCAGGTCGGCCTGCTGCCGCAGGACCCGATCGTGCCCATGAGCCGGGTGATCGGCCTCGAACTCGAACTCCTCGGCAGCCACGGAATGGCCGCGCACGCCTATCCGCAGATGCTGGAGATGGTCCGCGCCGGGGTACTGCGCCCGGACCTCCTGGTCACCTCCACGATCACCCTGGACGCGGCACCCGCGGCGCTCGAAGCGATGGGCACGACGCCGGGCGCGGGCGTGACGATCATCGAGCCGTGGGCCTGAGCCCCCTGACTCCTGGTCAGGGCCGCCCGCCGTGCTCCGCCCATTCCGGGGCCAGTACCGACATCAGTATCGAGTCGTACCACTGGCCGTCGCGCAGTACCGACTGCCGGGCCACGCCTTCCTCGACGAAGCCTGCCTTCTCGTAGACGCGGCGGGCACGGTGGTTGTAGCTGAAGAGGTCCAGGGCGATGCGGTGCAGGCCCAGGCGCTCGAAGCCGTGGCCCACGATGAGGCGGACCGCCTCGGTGCCGAGGCCCCGGCCGCGGCCCGCGGGGCCGACGAGCGTGCGGAACGTGCAGCTGCGGTGGTCCGGGTCCCAGTCGTACAGGACGACCTCACCGACGAGTCGGCCCGTGGCGCGGTCGGTCACCGCGAGGTCGAGGCGGTCGGGCTGCGCGGAGCGTGAGCCGTACCAGGTGCGCAGGAAGTCCAGGGTGAGCTCGTTCGACGGGTCCCCGGTGAAGTGGCGTACCTCCGGGTCGTCGATGATCTCGGCCATCGCGTCCGCGTCCGCGGCGGTGAACGGCCGCAGGACGGTCTTCTCGCCGGTCAGCACCGGCTTGACGGAGAAGCCGGCGGCCAGGGGTTCTTGGGTCATCCGGGGATTGTCCGGAGCGCCGGCCGCGCGCGGCAACCGAATAACGCGGGCGAATAACGCGGCCGCCGCCCCGCACGGTGGCATGCGTGCGGGGCGGCGCCGGTGCGGTGGTCACTGATTGAGGCCGCGGTTACGGGGGCGGGAGGCAACCCAGGCGCGGACGGTGTCCACGTACCAGTACGGCTTTCCCGCCTCCACGTGGTCCGGCGGGGGCAGCAGACCGTGCTTGCGGTACGAGCGCACGGTGTCCGGCTGGACCCGGATGTGCGCGGCGATGTCCTTGTACGACCAGAGCCTTCGGTCGGTCATCTGTGGCTCCTTGCTGCGGGTGCCGCAGCGGCGGCTCGGGGTGGCCGTCGGGGGAGCTGCGGCGCGAAACGCTGGCGATCAGTCAGCCTGTGCCCGGACAACGACCCGCCCAGAGCGGAGGCGAGGGGCTGTCGACGGGGCGTGACGAAAGACCCGCGTATACGGGACATGTGTGACAGGAAGGGGGTGTTTGTGACGCGAGTGACGCATTCGCGGTGCATGGCAGGTGTGTACGCGGGGGTGATCGGCCCCCTGAGGAATCCCTACACCCCGCACGACCTCAGATAACCCCTGGTGCGGCGGGCGATGGGCAGCGGGCGGTCCGGCTCGCACGGGTACATGTCCTGCTCGACGATCGCGAAGAGATCGACGTCCAGACGCTGGGCCGCCGCGATGACGGGCTCCAACGCGGGCTCCCCGGCCGGGGGTTCGCACATCACGCCGCGCGCCACGGCGGGCCCGAACGGGATCCCGCCCGCGCGGACCTCGGCGAGCACGGCCGGGTCGACCTGCTTGAGGTGGAGGTAGCCGATGCGCTCGCCGTACGTCTCGATGAGCTTGACGCTGTCGCCCCCGCAGTACGCGTAGTGGCCCGTGTCGAGGCAGAGCGAGACGAGGTCCTGGTCCGTGGAGTCGAGGAAGCGGGCGACGTTCTCCTCGGAGTCGATGTGCGTGTCGGCGTGCGGGTGGACGACGGTCCGCAGGCCGTACCGCTCGCGGACCTCGTGGGCGAGCCGCTCGGTCTGCGTGGTCAGGTCGCGCCACTGCGCCGCGGTGAGCGAGGAGTCCTCGATGACCTCGCCCGTCTTGTCGTCGCGCCAGAACGCGGGGATGACGACGAGATGCCCGGCGCCGGCCGCGCGCGTGAGGTCGGCGATGGCCGAGACGTGCTCCCATGTCGCGTCCCAGACGCCGGGGCCGCGGTGCAGGCCCGTGAAGACGGTGCCCGCCGAGACCTTCAGGCCGCGCCGTCCCGTCTCCTCGGCGAGCACGGCCGGGTCCGTGGGCAGATAGCCGTACGGGCCGAGCTCGATCCACTCGTAGCCCGCTTCGGCCACCTCGTCGAGGAAGCGCCGCCAGGGGACTTGGCGGGGGTCGTCGGGGAACCAGACGCCCCAGGAGTCGGGTGCCGAGCCGATGCGGATGCGGGGTGACATCGTCGTCATGGAGCCAGCCTTCAGGGCGCCGCGGACGAGTGTCAAGACGTGGTCCGAATGTCCGGACAAAATGTTGACAGGGTCTTGTGGCAGGGCTAGACCTGAGCCTGAGACCGCCGAAGGGGCGCGCGCCCCGCCGAAGGGAATCCGTATGCAGCCCAGTCCCGGCGAGCCGTACGACCTCATCACGATGGGCCGGATCGGCGTGGACCTCTATCCGTTGCGGACGGGCGTGCCGCTGGCGGAGGTGGACACGTTCGGCAAGTTCCTGGGCGGCTCCTCGTCGAACGTCGCGGTGGCGGCGGCCCGGCTCGGGTGCCGCACGGCGACGGTCACCCGCACCGGGGCGGACCCCTTCGGGGAGTATCTGCACCGCCAACTGCGGGAGTTCGGCGTCGACGACCGCTGGGTCACGCCCGTGCCGGGCCTGCCGACGCCCGTCACCTTCTGCGAGGTCTTCCCGCCGGACGACTTCCCCCTCTACTTCTACCGCCTGCCCAAGGCGCCCGATCTGGAGATCCACACCGCCGAACTCGACCTGGACGCCCTCAGGGCGGCCCGGGTGTTCTGGATGACGGGGACCGGGCTGAGCGAGGAGCCGAGCCGCTCGGCGACTCTGGCCGCGCTGGCGCACCGGGCGAAGGCGGGCATCACCGTCTTCGACCTCGACTGGCGGCCGGCGCTCTGGGGAGATTCGGCCTGGGAGGACCCGGAACAGGCGAGGCCTCACTACGCCGAGGCCCTGCGGCACGCGACCGTCGCCGTCGGCAACGTCGACGAGGTCGAGATCGCCACCGGCGAGCGCGAACCGACCGCTGCGGCCCGGGCGCTGCTCGACGCCGGGGTGCGCCTCGCCGTCGTCAAGCAAGGACCCAAGGGCGTACTCGCCATGAGTGAGGACGGCGAGTGCGCGGAGGTGCCGCCGCTGCCCGTCGACGTCCTCAACGGGCTGGGCGCGGGCGACGCGTTCGGTGGTGCCCTGTGCCACGGACTGCTCGCCGGCTGGGAGTTGGAGAAGGTCATGCGGTACGCGAACGCGGCGGGCGCGATCGTCGCGTCCCGCCTCGAATGCTCGTCGGCGATGCCCACCCCCGAAGAGGTAGAGGCCGCACTCACGGCGGGAGAGGTCCGATGAGCCGGGCGGGCAAGGTCGGCGGAAGCAGCCCGGGACACGTTCCCGAGCGGAGCGGCCGGGGCGCGAGCGTCGATCCCCTGAAGCTGGTGCGGCTGCGGGCCCACCATCCCGAGGCCGTCGCCGAGGCGGCGGCGCGGCGGGCGCGCAGGCCGCTGATCACGCACGACGCCGGGCGCCTCCTGATCGTCGCCGCCGACCACCCCGCGCGCGGCGCCCTCGCCGTGGGGGAGCGGCCCTTCGCCATGGCCGACCGCGCCGACCTCCTCGGACGGCTCTGCCTCGCCCTGTCGCGGCCCCGCGTCGACGGGGTGCTCGCCACCGCCGACATCCTCGACGACCTGCTCCTGCTGGGCGCGCTCGACGGCAAGGTCGTCCTCGGCTCGATGAACCGCGGCGGGCTCGCCGGGGCCTCCTTCGAACTCGACGACCGGTTCACCGGACACCGGCCCGCGGACCTGCACCGGCTGCGGTTCGACGCAGGCAAGCTGCTCCTCCGTATCGACTACGACGACCCGGGCTCGCTGCGCACCATGGAGTCCGCGGCCCGCGCCGTCGACGAGATGGCGGAGCTTCGCCTGCCCGTGTTCGTCGAGCCGTTCCTGTGCCACCGCGACCCCGCGCGCGGGACCCTGCGCAGCGACCTGAGCGCGGAGGCCGTCACCACGTCCATCGCCATCGCCTCCGGCCTCGGCGGCAGCTCCGCCTACACCTGGCTCAAGGTGCCCGTCACCGACAACCCCGACGACATGGCGCGCGTCATGGAGACCTCGACGCTGCCCGCGGTGCTGCTCGGCGGCGATGTGGGGGACGACCAGGACGCGGCGTACGAGAAGTGGCGGCACGCACTCCAACTGCCCACCGTGCAGGGGCTGGTGGTGGGGCGCTCGCTGCTCTACCCGGCCGACGGCGATGTGGCGGGCGCGGTCGACACCGCCGCGTCGCTGCTGTAGGAGGGGACGGTGACGAACGCGAAGGACCCCATGAACCCGTACCTGCCCCGGGGGAGCGCCGCCGACGGGCCCTACGCCCTGGCCGTCGGCCCCGAGCGGGCCGGCTGGTCCCGTGCGGGGCTGCGAGTGATCGAACTGGGGCCCGGACAAACGCACGATCTGGACACCGGCGAGAGTGAATGGATCGTGCTGCCCCTGACAGGTGGTTGCACGGTGCGCACGGAAGGCCGGATCATCGAACTGCTGGGCCGGGAGAGCGTGTTCGGCGAGGTCAGCGACTTCGCGTACGTGCCCCGCGACGCCCATGCGCAGATCGCCTCCGGCGCGGGAGGCCGCTTCGCCCTGGCAGGAGCGAAGTGCGAGCGTCAGCTCCCCGCCCGCTACGGCCCCGCGCCGGAGGTTCCCGTCGAGCACCGAGGCTCCGGCACCAGCGCCCGCCAGGTGCGCAACTTCGCGTCCGCCGACGCCTTCGAGTGCGACCAGCTCATCGCCGTAGAGGTGATCACGCCCGGCGGCAACTGGTCCTCGTACCCGCCCCACAAGCACGACGAGCACCGGCCGGGCGTCGAGACCGAGCTGGAGGAGATCTACTACTTCGAGATCGAGGGACCCGGCGGGTACGGCTACCAGCGCGTCTCGCCGTCCAGGCCCGGCGGCACCGACCTGCTCGCCGAGGTCCGTACGGGCGACGCGGTCCTCGTCCCGGACGGGTGGCACGGCCCGTCGATCGCGCAGCCGGGACACACGATGTACTACCTGAACGTGATGGCGGGACCGGGCGAGGAACGGGAGTGGCGGATCTGCTTCCACCCCGATCACCTGACGGAGGGATACCGATGACGCGGCTCACCACAGCACAGGCGCTCGTGCGGTTCCTGTCCCGGCAGTACACCGAGCGCGACGGCGAGCGGCGCCGCCTGATCGACGCGACCTGGGGCATTTTCGGGCACGGGAACGTCGCCGGGATCGGCCAGGCCCTCCTGGAGTACGCCGACGACATGCCCTACCACCAGGGCCGCAACGAACAGGCCATGGTGCACGCGGCCGTCGGCTTCGCCCGGCAGAGCGGCCGGCTCTCGGCGCAGGCCGTGACCACGTCGATCGGGCCCGGTGCCACCAACCTCGTCACCGGCGCCGCGCTCGCCACCATCAACCACCTGCCCGTCCTGCTGCTGCCCGGCGACACCTTCGCGACCCGGCCCGCGGACCCCGTCCTCCAGCAGCTCGAAGTCCCTTACGCGGGCGACGTGTCCGTCAACGACTGCCTGCGCCCCGTCTCCCGCTACTTCGACCGGATCACCCGGCCCGAGGCACTGATCCCCGCGGCCCTCGCCGCGATGCGGGTCCTCGCCGACCCGGTCGACACGGGCGCGGTCACGCTCGCGCTGCCGCAGGACGTGCAGGCCGAGGCGTACGACTGGCCCGACGCGTTCTTCGACGAGCGGGTGTGGGCCGTGCGCAGGCCCGCGCCCGACCCGCGCGAGCTGGACGAGGCCGTCCGCGCGGTGCGCGGCGCGCGCAGGCCGCTGCTCGTCGCGGGCGGCGGCGTCCACCACAGCCGCGCCGAGGAGGCGCTGAAGGAGTTCGCCGACGCGACCGGCATCCCCGTCGCGTCCACCCAGGCCGGCAAGGGCTCCCTGCGCTGGGACCACCCGTCCGACGTCGGCGGCATCGGCCACACCGGCACCGCGACCGCGAACGAACTCGCCCGCACCGCCGACCTCGTCATCGGCGTCGGCACCCGCTACACCGACTTCACGACCGCGTCCGGCACCCTCTTCGGTTCCGGCGGCGTGCGCTTCCTCAACCTCAACATCGCGGCCTTCGACAGCCACAAGATGGCGGGCCTGCCCCTGGTCGCGGACGCCCGCACGGGCCTGGCGGAGCTCACGGCCGGACTCCGCGGCCACCGCGCGGAACCCTCGTACGTCATGGAGTACACCGACGACAAGGAGCGCTGGGAGTACCGCGTCGACGCCTGTTTCACGGCCGACGACGACCTGGTGCACCCGACCCAGCCGCAGGTCCTCGGCGCGCTCGACGAACTCGTCACCGAGGACGACATCCTGATCAACGCGGCCGGTTCGCTCCCCGGTGACCTGCACAAACTGTGGCGCGCCCGGTCCCGCGACCAGTACCACGTCGAGTACGGCTACTCCTGCATGGGCTACGAGATCCCGGCCGCGATCGGCGTGGCGCTCGCCGCGCCGGGCCGCCCCGTGTGGGCGCTCGTCGGCGACGGCACGTATCTGATGATGCCGACCGAGATCGTCACCGCCGTCCAGGAGGGCATCCCGGTCAAAGTGGTCCTCCTGCAGAACCACGGGTACGCGTCCATCGGCGGGCTCTCGGCCTCCGTGGGCGGCGAGGGGTTCGGTACGGGCTACCGCTTCCCGGCCGCCGACGGTACGTACACGGGCGCTCCGCTGCCCGTCGACCTCGCGGCCAACGCGGCCAGCCTCGGCATGACGGTGCTGCGCGCGAAAACCGTCCGTGATCTGCGGGAAGCCCTCGCGGCGGCGCGCGCGGCGGACGGTCCCACATGTGTCTACGTGGAGACCGAAACGGCAGACACAGTGTCGGGCGCGCCCCCCGCGCAGGCGTGGTGGGATGTGCCCGTGGCCGAGACAGCGACGCGACCGTCGGCGGTCAAGGCCCGCGAGGAGTACGACCGGCACGTCACCGCTCGGCGCCGCCGGCTGTGAAACACCCGAAACACCCGTAGGACCCCAAAGGAGCTTGCCCTCATGACGACCGACGTCAAGACCGTCAACCACTGGATCGGCGGGAAGACCGTCGAGGGTGTCTCGGGCAATTTCGGCCCGGTCACCGACCCCGCGACCGGCGCTGTCACGACGCAGGTCGCCTTCGCCGACGTCGACGAGGTCGACGCCGCGGTCGCCTCGGCCAAGGCCGCGTACGCGACGTGGGGCACCTCGTCCCTCGCCAAGCGCACCGCGATCCTCTTCAAGTTCCGCGCGCTGCTCGACGCCAACCGCGACGCGATCGCCGAGCTGATCACCGCCGAGCACGGCAAGGTCCACTCGGACGCGCTCGGCGAGGTCGCCCGCGGCCTGGAGATCGTGGACCTGGCCTGCGGCATCACCGTGCAGCTGAAGGGCGAGCTGTCCACCGAGGTCGCCTCGCGCGTCGACGTGTCGTCGATCCGCCAGCCGCTCGGCGTCGTCGCCGGCATCACGCCGTTCAACTTCCCGGCCATGGTGCCGATGTGGATGTTCCCGCTCGCCATCGCGTGCGGCAACACCTTCGTGCTGAAGCCGTCGGAGAAGGACCCGTCGGCGTCCATGAAGATCGCCGAGCTGCTCTCCGAGGCCGGTCTGCCCGACGGCGTCTTCAACGTCCTGCACGGTGACAAGGTCGCCGTGGACCGCCTCCTGGAGCACCCGGACGTCTCGGCCGTGTCCTTCGTGGGCTCGACCCCGATCGCCCGCCACATCCACACCACCGCCTCCGCCAACGGCAAGCGCGTGCAGGCGCTCGGCGGCGCCAAGAACCACATGCTGGTCCTGCCCGACGCCGACCTGGACGCCGCCGCCGACGCCGCGGTCTCCGCCGCGTACGGTTCCGCGGGCGAGCGCTGCATGGCCATCTCGGCCGTCGTGGCCGTGGGCTCCGTCGCCGACGAGCTCGTCGCGAAGATCAAGGACCGCGCCGAGAAGATCAAGATCGGCCCCGGCAACGACCCGACCTCGGAGATGGGCCCGCTCATCACCGCCGCGCACCGCGACAAGGTGGCCTCCTACGTCACCGGCGCCGCGGCCGAGGGCTGCGAGGTCGTCCTCGACGGCACCGGCTTGCGCGTCGAGGGCCACGAGAACGGCCACTGGATCGGCCTCTCCCTGCTCGACCGCGTCCCCACGACCGCCAAGGCGTACCGGGACGAGATCTTCGGCCCGGTCCTGTGCGTGCTGCGCGTCGACACGTACGAGGAGGGCGTGGCGCTCATGAACGCCTCGCCGTTCGGCAACGGCACCGCGATCTTCACCCGGGACGGCGGCGCCGCCCGCCGCTTCCAGCTGGAGATCGAGGCGGGCATGGTCGGCGTGAACGTGCCGATCCCGGTGCCGGTGGGCTACCACTCCTTCGGTGGCTGGAAGGACTCGCTCTTCGGCGACCACCACATCTACGGCAACGACGGCACGCACTTCTACACCCGCGGCAAGGTCGTCACCACGCGCTGGCCCGACCCGTCCGACGCCCCCGCGGGCGTGGACCTGGGCTTCCCGCGCAACCACTGAGGTCACAGCAGCACCAGGTGCCCCGGCCGCTGTGCAGCGCGGCCGGGGCACCTCTGTATGGGCCTCTGTATGGGCCTCCGTGTGCGCCTCCGTATGCGCCTCCGGATCTGCCCGGGGCGCCGGGAGAGCGTCCGGAGTGCGGACGGATTCGGACGGACTTCGGAGCGGGGGCTGCGGTTCCCGTACGTAGGGGATGTATCGGGTGTCCCAGCCGACACCACCCGTTCACCTGGGAAAGCAAGGTCATTAATCCGGGCGACCTGATGGAATCCATCTGTTGCGTCGAACCGGCTTGGAAGTGGCCGTAGTTGGATCAAGAGCCCGGTGCGGAATCCGCAGCTAAACGGCCGTTGACGTTCCGGATTTCGCACGGTGCAATGACGCGCCGGGAGCGGACGAACAACCCCCCATCGCGACAGCCCTTCGGAGGCGATAGCGCTCCCGGCCCGAGTATCGGAAACATCTGCACCACGAGTCGATCGGAACCGCTCCCCCATGTCCGACACGCTTCGCACCAGCCCCTCGACCGTCACCGAGGAGCCCCTCGCGCCCCTCGGCAACACGGCCAGTCCCCAGAAGCTCAAGCGTTCCATCGGCGTCGTCGGCGGCACCCTGCTCACGCTCTCGTGCGTGACGCCCGCCTCCACGCTCTTCGTGGTCGTCCCCGACCTGTTCTCCTCGCTCGGCACCGCCACCGCGCTCACCATCGGGATCGGCTCGCTGCTCTGCATAGCCGTCGCGTTCTGCTACTCGGAGCTGGGCACCCTCATCCCCAGCGCGGGCGGCGAGTACGCCATGGTGTCGACGCTCGCGGGCCGCCTCGCCGGCTGGCTCGTCTTCGTGCTCTCGCTGCTCGTGGTCATGATCGTGCCGCCCGTCATCGCGATGGGCACCGCGGACTACCTCGCCCCGCTCGTCCACCTGCCCGCCGCCGGCGCCGGAGCGGGCGTCATGCTCCTCGCCACCCTCGCGGGCCTGCTCGACCTGCGCGCCAACGCCTGGATCACCGGCATCTTCCTCGTCCTCGAGGTCATCGCCGCCGGAGTCGTCGCCGTCCTCGGCTTCTCGCACTCCGAGCGCGGCGCCGGATCCCTCGTCGACCTGCACGTCACCGGGGCGGGCGGCCACACCGACACCGTCACCGCGATGCTGATCATCTCCGGGCTCGCCATCGCCCTCTTCATCACGCAGGGCTTCTCGACCGCGGTCTACCTCTCCGAGGAGCTGGAGAACCCGCGCCGCAACGTGGCCCGCACGGTACTCCTGACCCTCGCCATCTCCACCGTGGTCATCCTGGTGCCGGTCGTCGCCATCACCATGGGCGCCCCCGACCTCGCCGCCCTCACCAGCGGCGACATCAGCGGCATGGTCGAGGCCTGGTCCAACTCCGCCGTCGGCACGTTCGTCAGCCTCTGCGTCGCCCTCGCGATCATCAACGCGGGCATCGTCATGGTCATCCAGAACTCCCGCGTCCTGTTCGCCTCCGCCCGCGACAAGTCCTGGCCCGAGCCGGTCAACAACGCGCTCTCCAAGCTCGGCCGCTTCGGCTCCCCGTGGGTCGCGACCCTCGTCGTGGGCGTGCCCGGCGCGGCCCTGTGCTTCGTCAACCTCGACACCCTGTACGGCGTGACCGGTGTCTCCGTCACCGGCATGTACCTCCTGGTCGCCGTCGCCGCCCTGCTCGCCCGCCGCGGCTCCCACCGCGACCAGCCGGCCTGGCGCATGCCCCTGTGGCCCGCGGTGCCGGTGGTCCTGATCGCCGTACTCGCCTACATCCTCAGCCAGCAGGAGGTCTCCTACCTGCTGTGGACCGGCGGCATCACCGCCGCCGCCACCCTCTACTGGGCGCTCTACCTGCGGCCGCGCAAGGACACCCGCTGGCTGGTGTCGATCCCCGAGGACGCGCAGGGCTGAGCGTCACCCCCGCCCTGGGCGGCGCTCAGACGAACGACCACTCGACGACGGCGCACCCACCGCCGTCCCGGCCGCCCGCGCCGCGATACGTCGCGAGCGCGGGCGCGTTGTCCGTGTCCACGCCGACCCACATCCCGTAACAGCCCCGCTCCCTGGCCAGCGCCGCCAGCGCCTCGACCAGGGAGCGGCCGATGCCGCGGTGCCGGTACGCCTCGGCCACCGACAGCTCGTACAGGAACATCTCCACCCCCTTGTCCGGGTGAATCGTCTCGACCCCGCTGACGAAGCCCACGGGCGCGTCGTCCTCGTAGGCCAGGAACAGATGGTGGCCCGGGGTCCGAAGGAAACGGGCCGACGCCTCGGGAAGGGCGGGCCCGTCGAACAGGGGCCCGGCGGCGGTCAGTTCGTCGACGGTGCGCGCACGGCGGATGCCGGTTTTCTGCATGACGCTTCGTACCACGAGCGGTGTACGCGGGGGCGGGACCCTACTCCCCAGGGAGGTCCGGCGGTTCAGCCCGGGGGCTGCCCCCGTTGTCGGCGGTCGCCCGTACCGTTGACGCATGGATCTACGACTGACCGGTCCGCGGGCCAGGCCGCGGCGGTGGGCGGCCACCGCCGCGGCCGTCGTGGTGCTCGCGGGCGCCGGTACGTGGACGGCCGCGGCCGCCTCGGACGACGCGCCCCCCGTGCAGCGCCGCGACACGGTGATGGACACGGGCGGAGCCAGGATCGACACGTCGTACTTCACGACGCCCGGCTCCGAGCGCCGCCCCGCCGTCCTGCTCGCCCACGGCTTCGGCGCCAGCAAGGACGAGCTGCGCGCCCAGGCCGAGGGCCTCGCCCGCGACGGATACGCCGTGCTGACCTGGTCGGCGCGCGGCTTCGGCCGCTCCACCGGCAAGATCGGGCTCAACGACCCGAAGGGCGAGGTCGCCGACGCGTCCAGGCTCATCGACTGGCTGGCGAAGCGGCCCGAGGTCCAGCTCGACAAGAAGGGCGACCCGCGCGTCGGCGTCACCGGCGCCTCGTACGGCGGAGCGGTCTCGCTGCTCGCCGCCGGGTACGACGACCGGGTCGACGCCATCGCCCCGCAGATCACGTACTGGAACCTCGCCGACGCGCTGTTCCCCCAGGGCGTCTACAAGAAGCTCTGGGCCGGGCTCTTCATCAACACCGGCGGTGGCTGCGACCGGTTCGAGCCGCAGCTGTGCCGCATGTACGAGCGGGTCGCCGAGGCCGGGAAGCCGGATGCCGCGGCCCGCGCACTCCTCGAAGAGCGCTCGCCGGTCGCGGTCGGCAAGCGCATCAAGGTGCCCACGCTCCTGATGCAGGGCCAGACCGACTCCCTGTTCCCGCTCGGCCAGGCCGACGCCGCCGCCAAGGCGATCCGGGCCAACGGCGCGCCCGTCGACGTCGACTGGATCGCGGGCGGGCACGACGGCGGAGACCGGGAGACCGGGCGCGTCGAAGCCCGCGTCGACTCCTGGTTCGACCGCTATCTGAAGGACGACAAGGGCGCCGACACCGGCCCCGCCTTCCGCGTCACCCGCACGGGAGGCATCGACTCCACCGACGGCGCCGCCCAGCTGCGCGGCGCGAGCGGCGACACGTACCCCGGTTTGGAGAACGACCCCCGGCGCGTGCCCCTGACCGGGCGCGAGCAGCGCGTCACCAATCCCGCCGGCGCGAGCCCGCCCGCCATCTCGAACCTGCCGGGGCTCGGAGGCGGTGGCGGCGGCGGACTCGGCCAGCTGTCCTCCCTGGGCGTCGGCCTCTCCCTCGACTTCCCCGGACAGTTCGCCCGCTTCGACTCGGCGCCCCTGCGCGACGACCTGCGCGTCACCGGGTCCCCCAAGGTGACGGTGCACGTCGCCTCCGACAGCGACGACGCGGTCCTGTTCGGCAAGGTGTACGACGTCGGGCCGGGCGGCGGGTCACAGCCCGTGCTGCCCTCCCAACTCGCCGCACCCATGAGGGTGGTGGGCTCCGGAGCCGGCGGCGGCAAGGACGTCACCCTCACGCTCCCCGCCATCGACCACGAAGTGCAGAAGGGCCACCGGCTGCGCCTCGTCCTGTCCTCCACGGACCTCGGTTACGCGTCCCCGACGCACCCCGCCACGTACACCGTCTCCCTCAAGAGCGACCTGTCCGTGCCCACCGCGCCCGCCGTGCGCACGGCGGCATCGCCGCTGCCCGCCTGGGTGTGGTGGCTGCCCCTCGCCGGTGTCCTGGTGGCGCTGGCCCTGCTGCTCACCGGCCGCCGCCGCGCGAGCGCGGGAGCCCCCGACCCGGACCTCGCCGAAGTCCCGCTCCAGATCACCGACCTGAGCAAGAAGTACGCGAAGTCCGCCGACCGGTACGCGGTCCGTGACCTGTCCTTCCGCGTGGAGAAGGGCCAGGTCCTCGGCCTCCTCGGGCCGAACGGCGCGGGCAAGACCACGACCCTGCGCATGCTCATGGGCCTCATCAGGCCCGACGGCGGCGAGATCCGCGTCTTCGGGCACGCCATCAGGCCGGGTGCGCCCGTCCTGTCGCGGGTCGGCGCGTTCGTCGAGGGCGCGGGCTTCCTGCCGCACCTGTCCGGCCGCGAGAACCTGGAGCTGTACTGGGCGGCCACGGGCCGCCCCGCCGAGGACGCCCACCTGGACGAGGCGCTGGAGATCGCCGGCCTCGGCGACGCCCTGGCCCGCGCCGTGCGCACCTACTCGCAGGGCATGCGCCAGCGGCTCGCCATCGCGCAGGCCATGCTGGGCCTGCCCGACCTCCTCATCCTCGACGAGCCGACGAACGGCCTCGACCCGCCCCAGATCCGCGAGATGCGCGAGGTGATGATCCGGTACGCGGCAGCGGGCCGCACCGTCATCGTCTCCAGCCATCTCCTCGCCGAGGTCGAGCAGACCTGTACGCACCTGGTCGTGATGGACCGCGGGCGCCTGGTGCAGGCGGGCCCGGTCGCCGACATCATCGGCGCCGGGGACACCCTCCTGGTCGGCCTCGCGGCGGACATCTCCGACGCGCTGGTGGAGAAGGTGGAGGCGCTGCCCGACGTGGAGTCGGCGGCCCGCGCGGACGGCGGACTCCTGGTACGGCTCGCGGCTCCCGCGCACGCGGGCGTCCCGGCGACGGTTCCGGCGGCGGCCGCCACGGCGACCGCGGCGGCGGCACCCGACGGTCCGGCACAGTCCCCGGCCCTCGTGCCACCCTCCGCCGACCGGGAGACGGCCGCCGCCAGACTCCTCGCCGAGCTGGTCCGTCTGGACGTGCCGGTCGCGTCCCTCGGCCCGCACCGCCGTCTCGAAGACGCGTTCCTGACCCTGATCGGAGGCGAAGCCGGATGACCGCGCTCGTCGAGTCCACCGAGGTGGCGCCCGGATACCGCGCGCGCCGCACCCTGCCCCTGCGGGTCGAGGCCGTACGCCAGCTGAAGCGGCGCCGCACGCTCGTCATGGGCGCCGTCCTCGCCCTGCTGCCGTTCGTCCTGGTCGTCGCGTTCGCCATCGGCGGCGACCCGGGCGCGCGCAACGGCCGGGTGACGCTGATGGACACGGCCACCGCGTCCGGCGCCAACTTCGCCGCGACGTGCCTGTTCGTCTCGGCCGGGTTCCTGCTGGTGATCCCCGTGGCCCTGTTCTGCGGGGACACGGTCGCCTCCGAGGCCGGCTGGTCCAGCCTGCGCTACCTCCTCGCGGCGCCCGTGCCCCGTGCCCGCCTCCTGTGGAGCAAGCTCACCGTCGCGCTCGCCCTCAGCCTCGCCGCGATGGTCCTGCTCCCCGTCGTCGCCCTCGCGGTCGGCACGGCCGCGTACGGCTGGGGCCCGCTGGAGATCCCGACCGGCGGCGCGCTCCCCGCCGGCACGGCGGCGCAGCGGCTGCTCGTCGTGATCGCGTACATCTTCGTGTCCCAACTGGTCACCGCGGGACTCGCGTTCTGGCTGTCGACGAAGACGGACGCGCCGCTCGGCGCGGTCGGCGGCGCGGTCGGGCTCACCATCGTGGGCAATGTCCTCGACGCGGTGACGGCACTCGGCGACTGGCGCGACTTCCTGCCGGCGCACTGGCAGTTCGCGTGGGCGGACGCCATCCAGCCGCGCCCGGAGTGGGGCGGCATGATCCAGGGGACGGCCGTCTCGGTAACGTACGCCGTCATCCTGTTCGCCCTGGCCTTCCGGGGATTTCGCCGCAAGGACATCGTCTCGTAGGTCTCCGGAGGATCACCTTCCGGCCTCGGCGGGCCCTCTCCGTAGCCGCATCGAGATTCATCCGCAACGCCTCCGACTGCTCGTTCCGGCCGTCTCGGACGTCACATTCACAAGTGCTGACGCACGATCGGCGAACCGAGGGGGCACGGATGAGGCCTGACAGCGATCACCGGGCAGAGGACCGCGACCGTACGCGGGCACCGGCGCGGGCGCGAAGGCGGCCATGGACGCGGGGTCGCGGGAGGGCGCGGGCCGCCGGACTGCTCGCGGCGGCGCTCGTGGGCGGGCTCCTCGTCACCGGGTGCGGCGGCGGGAGCGACGATTCCTCGGCGGAGCGCGGCAAGGCGCAGCGCACGGGCCCGCTGCCCGCGCCCGCCCCGGCCCGCCCGTCCGCTCCCGCGACGCCCGCGCCGGGCACCGAGGCCGACGGCGAGCAGCGCGACATCGCGCCGACCGACACCCCGTCCCCGACGCCCGCGGACTATCTCTCCACGTTCGCCCTCGACGTCGACACCGCGTCCTACGGCTACGCCCGCCGCACCCTCGCCGACGGGCGCCTGCCCGACCCGAAGGCCGTGCGGCCCGAGGAGTTCATCAACAGCTTCCGTCAGAACTACCCGCGCCCCGAGGGCAACGGCTTCTCGGTGACGGCCGACGGAGCCCGCGCCGGCGGCGAGGGCTGGTCCTTCCTCCGGGTCGGCCTCGCCACCGGCTCGGCGGCCCCGGCGTCCGAACGCCCGCCCGCCGCGCTCACCTTCGTCATCGACGTCTCCGGCTCCATGGCCGAACCCGGCAGGCTCGACCTGGTCAAGCAGTCCCTCGGCGTCATGACCGACCAGCTGCGCTCCGACGACTCCCTCGCACTCGTCACCTTCAGCGACACGGCCGAGACCGTGCTGCCGATGACGCGCGTCGGAGGCGCCCGGGGACGGGTCCACGACGCGATCGACAGCCTGGAACCGATGTCCTCCACGAACCTCGACGCGGGCGTACGCACGGGATACGACACCGCGGTCGAGGGCGCGCGGCCCGGCGCCACCAACCGCGTCGTCCTGCTCTCCGACGCACTCGCCAACACCGGTGAAACCGACGCCGACGCGATCCTCGACCGCATTTCCGACGCCCGCCGCGAGCACGGCATCACGCTGTTCGGCGTAGGTGTCGGCAGCGAGTACGGCGACGCCCTGATGGAGCGCCTCGCCGACAAGGGCGACGGCCACACGACCTACGTCTCCACGCCCGAGGAGGCCCGGAAGGTCTTCTGCGACGAGCTGCCGCAGAACATCGAGCTGCGCGCCCGCGAGGCCAAGGCGCAGGTCGCCTTCGACCCGGGGACCGTGCAGAGGTTCCGGCTCATCGGCTACGACGACCGCCAGGTCGCCGACGACGACTACCGCAACGACCGTGTGGACGGCGGCGAGGTCGGCCCCGGCCACACCGTGACGGCGCTGTACGCGGTACGGCTGCGCCCGGGCGCGAGCGGCCACGTCGCCACGGCGGGCGTGCGCTGGCTGGACCCCGATACGCGCGCCCCGCACGAGGAGACAACCCAGATCGAGGCCTCCGCGCTGGACACGGACGTCTGGCGCTCCAGCCCCGGCCTCCAGCTCACAGCCACGGCAGCCTATTTCGCCGACTCCCTGCGCCAGGGCGCACTCCCAGGAGCCCCCACGCTGCCCCAACTGGCATCACACGCCGACAAGTTGGCCCGCTCGGCGGAGGACAAGGACGTGCGGCAGCTCGCGGAAGCGATACGCAGGGCCGACGAACTGCAGATCTGAGTCGCGTTTCCGAGTTTCGTACGGATTGGAGAAGCTGTCATTTCGCCCTGTAAGTTCTGGGTGAATATCGAGGCAGAGTCATTGGTCGCCGAATGGGCAGCATAAATTCTGCGTGAATGGCTGTTCTGTTCCTGAAGGGTGATGAGAATTGAACTCAGAGGTAACTGATCGAATTCTCATCCAATGTGGCCATTCCGGGGTCGGGGCCCGCGTAATGTTTTCCGTGTCGAAGCCGAACAGGGCTTACGGCAAACGGAAAAGCGTCACCGAGAAAGGGACAACCCTCATGAGCTTCCACAAGGTCGCCCCCGTCAAGAAGACCCGCAAGCCCGGCGCGAAGCCGGCCGCTGCACACCAGGCCGCGCCCAAGCCGAAGCGGCAGCCCCGCCGCCGTCTGGTCGGCAACAAGGCCGGCAAGGACTGCTGAACCGTGCTGTCGAGGCGGGCCCCCGGCGTGTGCCGGGGGCCCGCCTCAGCCGTGTTCCCGGTTCGGACGGAGAGAGTTGAGAAAGTCGGATGGGTTGGTGGAGTCGGTGGAGCATAAAAGCACGGGTGCTCGTCAGGCGTTCCGGCGTTTCTGGCCGTTGACGCGCGGTGACCGCAGATGGCTGGTCCTGATCATTGTCTGCGTCGTGGTCGCCGCGCTTGCCGAGACAGCCTCGATCCTGATTTTCGCGAATCTCACCGACCACGCGCTGGCTGCGGGATCGCTCTCCGCATTCTGGCTGCCCGCCGCGCAGTGGCTCGGTGTTGCCGTGATCGGCGCCGCGGTCGGGTATGCCGGAAACTCGCTCGCCGTATGGACCGCGGAGCGGTTCGTCCTGCGGCTGCGCGCCGGCGTGTTCCGTCATGTGCAGGGGCTGCCCCCGCACTTCTTCCAGAAGCACCGGCAGGGCGATCTCGTCGAGCGGCTCACCGGTGATGTCGAGGCCATCGAACAGATGGTGGTGTCCGGCGTGGTCGGCACCGTTTCCGCGTTGTTCTCCACCGTCTTCTACGCGGCCGCTGCCCTCTGGCTTCGCTGGGACCTTGCCCTCGTCACCTTCCTGCTCGCCCCTCTCTTCCTCATCGCTGCCCGCCGCTTCGCCGGCCGCATCAAGTCCGCGGCCCGTGACGAGCGCACCGCCGACGGCGCCATCACCTCGGTCGTCGAGGAGTCCCTCGGCAATGTCGTCCTCACCCAGGCCTACAACCTGCGCCGGGACGAGGAACGCCGGCTCGACCGGGAGGCGCGTGCGTGGCTGCGCGCCTCCGTGCGCGGCGCCCGCGCGAGCGAGCTGTACGAGCAGGTCGTCGAGGTCGTCGAGACGCTGTGCGTGCTGGCCGTCATCGGATTCGGCGCCTGGGAGATCGCCGCGGGCCGTATGACGCTCGGCGATCTGCTCGCCTTCGCGGCCTTCATCGGCTACCTCTATCCGCCGATCCGCAACCTCGGGCAACTGGGCCTCACGCTCACCGCCGCCACGGCCGGAGCGGAACGGATCCAGGAGGTGCTGGACGCCGAGCCCGCCGTGACCGACCCCGTCTCACCCCGGCCGGCCTGGCCCGTACGCGGCCGCATCAGCCTCGAGGGCGTCTCCTTCCGCTACCCGGACGCTCCCGCGGAATCGCTGACAGACGTGTCACTGACCGCCGAGCCCGGCGAGCTCGTCCTGATCACAGGGGAAAGCGGAGCGGGCAAGTCGACCCTCTCCAAGCTGCTGCTGCGTTTCTACGACCCGACGGCGGGGACCGTACGGCTCGACGGGGTGCCGCTCACCGACGTCCCGCTGGAGTTCCTCCGCGAGAACGTGGCCCTGCTGCCCCAGGAGACCCTGATCCTGCACGGCACCATCCGCGAGAACATCGCCTGTGGCCTCCCGGGCGCCGGCGAGCGGGAGATCCGGCAGGCCGCACTGGACGCGGCCGCCCACGAGTTCATCACCGACCTGCCCGAGGGCTACGACACCCGGATCGCCCCGGGCACCGCCGCCCTCTCCGGCGGTCAGCTGCAGCGCATCGCGATCGCCCGTGCCATGCTGCGCGGCGCCCCCGTCCTCGTTCTCGACGAGCCGACCGCCGGACTCGACGCGCTGGCCACACGACGCGTGGTGCAGCCGCTGCGCCGGCTGATGGCGGGCCGTACGACCATCGTGATCACCCACGATCTGGCGCTGGCGCCGGACGCGGACCGCATTCTCGTCGTGGACTGCGGCCGTCTCGTGGAGTGCGGTACGCACAGGGAACTCCTCGCCCGGGGCGGGGCGTACGCGCGGCTGCGCAGCGCATAGCCCCGGGGCCGGTCGTCGAATTCCCGCCTGCCTGGCGGCGTCTGGTGCGGACAAGCCCTAGGGGAGCGCCGCCCCCCGGGCCGTCACCCACAGCTCGTACCACTCCTCGTGGGTGAGTTCGGGGGCGCGGCGGGCGGCGTCGGCGCAGGCTCGGATGCGGGACGGGTTCGCGGTGCCGATGACCGGGGCGATGCGGGACGGGTGGCGCTGGAGCCACCAGAGGATGATCGTCTCCGGAGTGGTGTTCTTCTTCTCGGCGAGGTCGGCGACCAGTCGTGCCGTGGCGTACTCGGCGGGCGTCGCCTCGCGGCCCGTGTAACTGCCCTGGGCGAGCGGGCCCCACGCCTGGAGGCGGATCCCGTGCTCGGCGCAGTGTTCCAGGGTGCCGAGCGGGAAGCCGTTCGAGGCGGCGTCGGGCGTGTTCACCAGCACCCCCGCCTCCACCCAGTCCCGGCTCTTGAGGCTCATCTCCAGCTGGTTGGCGACGAGAGGGAAGTCCAGGTGGGCCTGGAGGTGCGCGATCTGATGGGCACTCATGTTGGAGACGCCGAAACTCCTTACGAGGCCCTGCTCCTGGAGCGAGGTGAGGGCCTTGGCCACATCGCCCGGGTCCGCCAGCGGGTCGGGGCGGTGCAGCAGCAGGACGTCGACGTGGTCGGTCCGCAGCCGGGTCAGGCTCTCCTCGACGCACCGCACGATGCGGGCGCCGCGCAGGTCGTACACCCCAGGACGGTCGCCGCCGGCGAGGCGGATCCCGCACTTCGTCTGTACGGTGATGCGCTCGCGCAGCCCGGGCGTCCGGGCGAGCACCTCGCCGAACACGGCCTCGGCCTTGCCGTCGCGGTAGATGTCGGCGTGGTCGAACGCGGTGATGCCGCTGTCCAGGGCCGCCTGTACGGCGGCCTCGGCGGCGTCGATGTCGGAGGGCCGGAAGGGTGCGGAATCCCAGCTCCCGCCCAGCCCCATGCATCCGTAGATCAGCCGGTCCTGGTCGGTGTGCGCGTGCGGTGGTGTAGTCACACGGGCAGCGTAGGCCGCGGACTCACGGCTTGGGGATGTCGAAGTAGCGGTTGAGGCCCGCGGCGAGCGCGGCATCGCCGGTGATCCTGACCTTCCGCATCATGAACATCATGACGGGGCTCTGATTGCCCGAGACCAGCTTCAGGAAGTCCGCGTCGCCCATGGCGAGCGTGACGCGGGGCGTGGCGTCCGAGCGGCCCTCGGTGACCGTGCAGGTCCCGTCGGCGATCGCCGTCTCGTACACGGCCGCTTCCTGGTCACCGGCGCTCGTGACCTTCCAGCGGATCAGCGCCTGGAGCGAGCCCGCCGTCTCCGGCTTGAACTGCCGCTCCATGCGCGCGAAGACCTCTTTCAGGATGCGTGCCCGCAGCTCGCCGTCCCGGGCGATCTCGTCGATCTCCTTGGCGGACAGGCCCTTCACGATCTTCGCGAACTGCTCGGGCGTCACCGCCGAGAAGTCGAGGTCGGCAATCCCGTCGCGCGTGCCGGTGCCCTCGCCCATGGAACCCTCCGTGTGCCGAAACTGCTTACCATTCAGTAAACTTACCAATCGGTAAGGTTACGGCCGGGGCAGATGGGCTGACAAGCGTGACGGGTATAACGGGCGATCCGGCAGAAGGCTACGGGGAGCCGGCGGAGAGTCCCGGGGTGCAGGGTGGCGGTCCGGGCGCCCCCGCCGGACGCCGGCGCCGTGTCCCGCGCCGCGAGCGCGAGCAGCAGATGATCGACGTCGCCGTGCGCGTCTTCGCCAAGCGCGGCTACCACGCCGCGTCCGTCGACGAGATCGCCGAACTCGCGGGCGTCTCCAAGCCGATGGTCTATCTCTACCTCGACTCCAAGGAGGGTCTCTTCCTGGCGTGCCTGCGCCGGGAGTCGGACCGGCTCGTCGCCGCGTTCCAGGGGGCGGCGCGCGCGGGCGGCGAGCCCGATGAGCGTCTGTACGCGGGCCTCGCCGCGTTCTTCGCGTTCGTCGCCGGACACCGTGACTCCTGGGTCGTCCTGCACCGGCAGGCCTCCGAGCTCAGCGCGGCCATCGCCGCCGGGGTCGGCGAGGCGCGCCGGGCCGTCATGGCCGAGGTTGCCGGCCTGGTCGGGGACGGCATCGCGGACAGCGGCCGGGGAGCCCTGCTCGACGCCGAGGACGCCGACTTCGTGGCGCACGCGCTCGTCGGCGCCGCGGACTCACTCACCGACTGGATGGAGCGCCACCCCGGCCGGTCGCCGGATTCGATCGCGCTGCGGCTGATGAACATGGTGTGGGTGGGGATGCGGCACGTCCTCGACGGCGAGGTCTGGACCCCGCGCGACGCCTGACCTCCGGGGCCGCCCCCCCCGGGTCCCTCACGTCGGCTGATCGCGCCCGACCCATTGAATTTCCGTTACGCGTGGGTAAGTTGACGCCCGGGTAAGTCTGCAAGTCTGCGTGGGACGAGCGAGACGCAGGGATCACGTCAGCCGCGACCTGGAGCCGTCATGGGCGTACGCAAGGATCTTCAACGGGCACAGCAGCGCAGCGACTTGACGGACCGGGCCACCGTCGAGACCGTCAAGGACGAGCACGGAACCGTGCGCGAGGTGCGCACGGCCGCCCTCGCCGCGGACCCGGGCGGGAGCACGCCCGCCGACATCCCCTTCACGAACGCCGCCGAGGCGCCCGACGCCGTGGTCCTGCGGCGCAGGGAGGGCGAGCACTGGCGTCCCGTCACGGCGGCGGCCTTCGCGCGTGAGGTGACCGCCGCGGCCAAGGGCCTGATCGCGGGCGGCCTCGAACCCGGCGGGCGCGTCGCCCTCATGTCCCGTACCCGCTACGAGTGGACTGTCCTCGACTTCGCCATCTGGGCGGCCGGCGGGCAGACCGTGCCCGTCTACGCCACGTCGTCGGCCGAGCAGATCGAGTGGATCGTTCGGGACTCGGGCGCGCGCCATCTGATCACCGAGACCCCCGAGAACACGGCCACCGCGCGGGCCGCGCTCGCCGCGCTGCCCGAGGAGGAGCGGCCGCGCTGCTGGGAGCTGGACGCGGGCGCGGTGCTCGAACTCGCCACTCTGGGAAGGGAGATGGACGACGAGGAGGTGACCAAGCGGCGCGCCGCGCTCACCCCCGGCACCGTCGCGACCGTCTGCTACACCTCCGGGACCACCGGGAAGCCGAAGGGCTGCGTCCTCACCCACGCCAATCTGCACGCCGAGGCCGCGAACACGGTGGAGCTGCTGCACCCCATCTTCAAAGAGGTGACCGGACAGGTGGCCTCGACGCTGCTGTTCCTGCCCCTGGCGCACATCCTCGGCCGCACCATCCAGATCTCCTGCATGCTCGCCCGTATCGAACTGGGCCACTGCCCCGGCATCAAGCCGGACGAGCTGCGGCCCCAACTGCGGTCGTTCCGGCCGACGTTCGTGGTCGGAGTGCCGTACCTCTTCGAGAAGATCCACGACACGGGCCGGGCCACCGCGGAGAAGCTCGGCCGCGGCGCGTCGTTCGACCGGGCCGACCGGATCGCGGTGAACTACGGCGAGGCACACATGGCCCGCTTCCTCAGCCGCGGCAAGGGCCCCGACGGCAAGGGCGGCCCGTCCCTCGGTCTCCGCCTCGCCCGCGGCCTCTACGACCTGCTGGTGTTCCGTCGCGTGCGCAAGGAGCTCGGCGGACGCCTGCGTTACGCGATCAGCGGCGGCTCCCCCCTCGACCGGCGCCTCAATCTCTTCTTCTACGCCGCCGGAATCCTCATCTACGAGGGGTACGGCCTGACGGAGACCAGCGCCGCCGCCACGATCACCCCGCCGCTCGCCCCGCGCCCCGGGACGGTCGGCCTCCCGGTGCCGGGCACGGCCGTGCGGATCGCCGACGACGGGGAGGTCCTCGTCAAGGGCGGCATCGTGTTCGGCGCGTACCGGAACAACGCCGAGGCGACGGGGGAGGTGCTCGACGGGGGCTGGTTCGCCACCGGTGACCTGGGGGTCCTCGACGAGGACGGCTACCTCACCATCACCGGCCGCAAGAAGGACATCATCGTCACGTCCGGCGGCAAGAACGTCTCGCCGGCCGTCCTGGAGGACCGGCTCCGCAGCCGCCCGCCGGTCGGCCAGTGCATCGTCGTGGGCGACAACCGCTCCTACGTCGGCGCGCTGATCACGCTGGAACCGGAGGCGGTCGCGCACTGGCTGTCCGTACGGAAGATGCCCGCCGACACCCCGATGGCCGATGTCGTCCGTGATCCGCGGATGATCGCGGCGGTGCAGGAGGCCGTGGACTACGCGAACGAGGCCGTCTCGCGGGCCGAGTCGATCCGTAGATTCGCTCTGGTGGAAGGCGAGTTCACCGAGGACAACGGGCTGCTCACGCCCTCCCTGAAGATCAAGAGGCATGCGGTCGCGGCCGCGTACGAGCGGGAGATCGAAGCCCTCTACCGGGGCTGACCGCCCGCCGCCGGGACCGGGACCGGGGGCGAATGCGGGGGCGTGGCGGTGAGCAGGCCGTGGGCGAAGGGCGCGGCGAGTGCTTGAAGACTGCTCGCGCAGAAATCTCGCGACGACATCTCACGAAGACATCCGGTGAGGCTTCCGGCTTTGGGCGGAGGAGTTCTTTGCCGAATGAGCGTCGGAGCGGCGCATGGAAGTGTGATGGTGCGGGAATTCAGCGGCGATAAAAGCGTCTTCCTATTCCCGTGGACGGCGGGGAGCACGCCGCGGAGAAAGCGCAGTATCCTCATGGAATGCGTATCGGAGAGCTGGCGCGGCGTACCGGAGTTCCGGTCCCCACCATCAAGTACTACTCGCGCGAGGGCCTGTTGCCCCCGGGCGAGCGCACCAGCCCGAACCAGGTCGCGTACGACGATTCCCATGTCCGCAGGCTCAAGCTGATCCGCGCCATGCTGGAGGTCGGCGGCCTGTCCATCGCGGCCGCACGCGACGTCCTGTCCGAGGTCGACTCCCCGACCCGCACGGTCCACGGCATGCTCGGCGTCGCCCAGTCCGCGGTGACCAGGGCCGCCGTCGAGCGGGGTACCGACGAGGACCGGGAGCGGGCCGAGGGCGAGGTCCGTGAGCTGGTGCTCCGGCACGGCTGGGCGGCGAAGCCGGAGAACCCGGGCTGGCAGGCGCTCGTCCAGATCGTGCTCACCTACCGCGACCTCGACCGGGGCGACCTGCTCACCCTGCTCGACAAGTACGCGGCCGCGGCAGGGGAGTTGGCGGTCGCCGAGCTCGGCGCGCTCGCCGATGTCCCGAGCGCCGACGGCAAGGTCGAGGGCGTCGTCCTCGGCACGGTCCTCGGCGACGCGGCCATGGCGGCGCTGCGGCGAATCGCCCAGGAGGACGCCTCCGGCCGGATCAGCAGCGGGCGCAAGCACAGCGCGTAGCCCCCGCCGGCTCACCCGGCGTACGCCAGCAGCGGTGCCACCGGCGCCAGATGGTGCACATGGGCGGGCGGCAGATTCCCGAGCACCGTCTCCGTGCGGAACCGGTGGCGGTCCAGGGTCCGCCCGACGACGGCCTGCACCGCGAGGGTCCGCTCGCGCGCCCCGCCCGTCGTGAACACCCGGCGCAGCTGCGGCATCCCCGCGTACGCGAAGAACGACAGCGTGCCGCCGGGACGCAGCGCAGCGAGCAGCCGGCCGAATATGTCCTCGACCGTGCCCGCGTCGAAATTGGCGAACGGCAGCCCGCACACGATGGTGTCGTAGCTCCCCAGATCGTGCTCTTGCACGAGCCCGGTGAGCAGCCGCACGCGCTCGTCGCCGCCGTAGTCGCGGTGCAGGAGTTCGGCGAAGCGGGGGTTGGCCTCGACCAGGTCGAGGGTGTCCAGGACGCCCAGCGAGGCCCTGATGCGCCGGGTCACGGCGCCCGTGCCGGGGCCGACCTCGAGGACGGCGCGGGCGCGGCCCGGGCTGGGGATGACATGGCGGGTCAGGGCCCGCGCCAGCAGGGGACTGCTGGGCGCGATGGCCCCGGTGTCCCGGCGGGTGCGGGCGAACTCTCGGAGGAGCAGCGTCACATCGGTCATGGCCACCTGCGTCATAGTGATAGTGAAACTATCGATAGCGTAGGTTACTGTTGAAGCCCAGGACACGCCCAGTCGCTGCCCGCAGTGCCGCCCGTGGGCATCTGGCCTGGGAACACGCCTCACCAAAGACCCGGCACATGCCTCCAAAGAGGCGTCGGGCCCAGGGAAAGGGAGACCGATGGACTTCGCCTCACTCGTGTCGTGGGCCGACTTCACGTCCGGCCTGTCCACCCGGATGTCGGGCGCCGCCTGCTGGGCGTACGCGATCCTCGCGGTCACCACGCTGCCGCCCCTGCTGCCCAACGCGGTGCTTCTGATCACCGGCGGGATGCTCGCCGCGCGCGGCGAGATGTCCCTCGTCCTGGTCCTGCTCTCGGTGGCCGGCAGCGCGCTCGCCGGCGACGTCCTCATCCACCGCCTCGGCTGGTTCGCCGGCCGCAGGGTGCGCGGCGGCGCCGCGGGGCGCGGACGCAGGGGCGAGCTGTTCGACTGGGCCGCGGGGCGGGTTCAGCGCGGCGGCATCCCGTTCGTCGTCGGCGTCCGCTTCCTGCCCAGCGGGCGCCTCCTCGGCGGGCTCGCGGCCGGCGCGGCGCGCTACCCGGCCCGCAAGTTCGCGATCGGCGCCGCGCTCGCCGAAGTCGTCTGGGCCGCCTGTTCGGTGGGCGTGGGCTACGTCGGCGGGGCGGTCAGCGACGACCCCGTGTACTCCGTCGCGACAGGCCTCGGCCTGCCCGTCGCCGTCGGCGCCGCAGCGGCGCTCGCACAGCGCAGGGCCACCGCACCGGCGGCGAATGTTTCGAAGGGGGCATAGCGCAGTCCCCGTAACGCGGATATCGGACGCGCACGTTTCCCGGAAGTCTCGGAAATCTTGCACTGAGGGCCGAAATCTATTTTCGCCGACCACCACCGACGTCACGCGACACAGACGTTTGCCACACGCCATTTGACTGATTCAGGGAGACAGAAGTGTTTGCCGCTATCGGAAAGTTCACCGCGCGGCGCCGGAAATGGGTCGTCACCGCGGCGGCCGTCTTCACGCTGTTCGCCGGCGTGTGGGGCACCGGCGTCTTCGGCTCGTTCACCGGCGGAGCCGGCTTCGACGACCCGGCCGGCGAGTCCGTCCAGGCCGACAAGGTCCTCGACGGCCCGCTCGGCCGCGAGTCCAACGACCTCATCGTGCTGTACGAGTCGAAGGACAAGGGCGCCACGGTCGATTCCTTCGCCACGGCGGTCCGTGCCGCACTCGACGACGTCCCGCGCGCCGACATCGCCCGCCTGGACTCGTTCTGGCACCCCGGAACCCAGAACCCGAGCGCCTACGTATCAAGGAACGACCAACAGACCTACGCCACCGTCCAGTTCACCAGTGACGACGACCAGAAGCAGGTCGCGGCACTGGAGAAGATCAGGGACGACTTCGCGGCCGACGGCGTCACCGTCCGCTACGGCGGCGTCGCCGCGATGACCGACCAGGTCAACACCCTCACCGGCTCGGACATCGCGCGTGCCGAAATGCTCTCGGTCCCGATCCTGCTGATCCTCCTGGTCCTGATCTTCCGCGGCGCGATCGCGGCGCTCCTGCCGCTGGCCGTCGGCTCGTTCGTGGCGCTGGGCTCCTTCGTCGTGCTCCGCGTCCTGACGATGTTCACCGAGATCTCCAGCACGGTCATCAACGTCATCACGATCCTCGGCCTCGGCCTGGCGATCGACTACGCGCTCTTCCTCGTCAACCGCTTCCGCGAAGAACTCCACGCGGGCGCCGACGTCGACAGGGCCGTGGAGCGCGCCACCGCGACGGCGGGCCGCACGGTCGCGTTCTCCGGCATCGCCGTGGCGATCTCGTTTGCCGGACTGGCCTTCTTCCCCTCCCGCTTCCTCTCCTCGATGGGGTACGCGGCGGTCGCCGTAGTCGCGTTCGCGGTGGTCGGCTCCCTCACGCTCCTCCCCGCCCTCCTGAGCTGCACCGGGCACGGCATCGACAAGTGGCGCATCCCGCTGGGCGGCAGGAACCGCGCTCCCAAGCCGGAGAACGAAGGCCGCTGGTACCGCACAGCGCACGCGGTCATGCGGAAGCCGCTGGTCTCCTCCCTGGCGATCGTCGCCGTCCTCGTAGGACTGGGCGCACCGCTCCTGGGCGTCAACTGGGCACGCCCCGGCGAGTGGGTGCTGCCCTCCGACGCGGACGCGAAGGTGGTCAGCAAGACACTGGCGTCGGACTTCGGCACAAACCCCGCACAGATCATGACGTCGGTGGTCCAGGGCTCCACCGGCCCCGTGGGCCGCGCCGAAGTATCGGCCTACGCAGCCGAGTTGGCCGACGTGGACGGCGTAGCCTCGGCGACCCCCACGGCGTTCGAGGGCAACGACGCGCGCATCACGCTCCGCTACACGCCGGACGCCATGTCCGACGCCGCGCAGAGCATGGTCCACGACCTGCGCGCCACGGCGCCCCCGGCCGGCGCGGACGCACTTCTGACGGGTATGCCGGCGTCCCGGGCCGACATCGTCGGCATGATCGGCGACCGCCTCCCGTGGATGGCCCTGTTCATCGCGGTCGTCTCGTTCCTGGTCCTCTTCATGGCCTTCGGCTCCCTGCTCCTCCCGCTCAAGTCGGTGATCCTCAACCTCCTTTCGCTCCTGGCCGCGTTCGGAGCGATCAAGTGGATCTTCCAGGACGGCCACCTCTCAGGGCTCCTCGGCTTCGAGCCGATCGGCGCGGTGGACGCCAACTTCCCCGTCCTGGTGGTGGCGATCGCGTTCGGCCTCGCGATGGACTACGAGGTGTTCCTGCTCTCCCGCGTCCGCGAGGAGTGGGAGGTGAGCGGCGACCCGGTCGAATCGGTGGCGCTCGGCGTCCAGCGCACGGCCAAGATCATCACGAGCGCGGCGCTGCTGCTCGTCGTGGTCGTCGGCGGCTTCATGGCCTCCTCGATCCTCTTCATGAAGATGATCGGTGTCGGCCTGGTCATCGCGGTCCTCGTGGACGCGACGATCGTACGAGGCCTGCTGGTGCCCGCGACGATGGCGCTGCTGGGCCAGCGGGCCTGGTGGGCACCGGCCCCACTGGCCCGCTGGTGGTCGAAGTACGGCTTCCGCGAGTCCTCGGCCCCGCCGCCCCCGCCCGCGCCCGCACCGGCACCGCGCTCAGAGGCGCTGCGGTGACGTTGCACTCCGCAGGGCGGGCGGGTGAGGCGCAGAGGCGCCCGGCCCGGCCGCCTTGCGCCGTCTGCGTCGGATGCTTGCTCTGATCCATACCTCGCACAGCGCAGCAACCACGGTGTGGGCCTTCGCGGGCGCCATTCTCATCGTGCTGGCGGTGGGCTGGTACATCCGGATGAATCTCACCTGAGGCGCGATCCGGATTCTTCGGAGTTCGGTGGTCTGTGGATGTCGAGAACGTGCCACCGGCTCCGTCCCAGGGACATCAGCGGCCACCACCGGTCGCACGAGGAAGAAGGAGAAACCAGCATGGCGATTCAGCGGATGGACAACGTCGGCATCGTCGTCGAGGACTTGGATGCCGCCATCGGGTTCTTCGTGGAACTCGGTATGGAGCTGGAGGGCAGGGCGGAGGTCGAGGGCCTCGTCGCCGACCAGTGCACCGGTCTTGACGGCGTCCGCTGTGACATCGCGATGGTCCGGACCCCGGACGGTCACAGCCGGCTCGAGCTGGCGAAGTACCGCAGCCCCGCGGTGATCAGCGCCGGGCCGCGCAACCGGCCGCACAACATTCTGGGCACGCACCGCGTCATGTTCGCCGTCGACGACATCGAGGACACCGTTGCCCGCCTGCGCCCTCACGGCGCCGAACTCGTCGGCGAGATCGCCCGGTTCGAGGACAGCTATCTGCTCTGCTACCTCCGCGGCCCGGAGGGCATCATCGTCGGACTGGCCGAGCAACTGCACTGAGAAGGAGAAACCGAACCACGCAGCCGAACGGAAGCCATGAGACGGACCTCGGAGAGGGGTGGCTCGCCACCTCTGAGGTCCCGCGCCGCCGACCGACCCGCCGCCAGGAACTTCGACACGTATGCGACACGGCGACCCGCAGAGACCCGGTGACGGCCGGACGGCCCCGGACCCACCCCGTGATCATCGGGGGAGTGGCCGGGGCTTCTGTGCGTGTACGGAAAGGGCCCCTGACCAGCAGAAATGCCCTACCGAAGTAGGGCCGATGAGAGGCGCCCCCGGCAGGACTCGAACCTGCGGCCAAGCGCTTAGAAGGCGCCTGCTCTATCCACTGAGCTACGGGGGCCGGTGTGTGGCCGGTGGCTCGGGACGGATGTGGGGGAGATCCGTGACCTTGCCGGGACCAAGGATAGGGCTCCCGGATCCCTGTCCCTGCTGCTTCGCCTCCGTGGCACGATGTGGAGGTTCGGTGAAGCGGTCCTGATAATCGCAGGCAGGTACGAATCGTGCACCGCTTTTAGCGTCTCACGCCCCGGGTGTTGTGCACTCGTTATGCCTGCGCCCCAGTCGTCCCTTCCGTCCCATGGACCGGATGGGCCGCATCGGCGCGCAGAGACGTCCATATGCTTCAGAAAGCCGCCAAAATTGGGCATTCTTCGCATGTGGTGACCTTGGACGTACGGCCTCAGTTGCTCGACGCACTCTCCGCGCTGCGCGACCGTGTCGCCGCCGCGCGCTTTCCCCTCCCTCTCCCGGGGGCGCCGCGTGCGCGTGCCAACCGGGTGGAGCTCCTCGCGCAGCTCGACGACTATCTCGTGCCCCGGCTGAAAGATCCCGAAGCCCCGTTGCTCGCCGTCATCGGCGGGTCGACCGGCGCCGGGAAGTCGACCCTCGTCAATTCCCTCGTCGGGCGGAAGGTCAGCGAGGCCGGCGTGCTGCGGCCCACGACCCGTACTCCCGTACTCGTGTGCCACCCCGAGGACCACCGCTGGTTCTCCGGCGCCCGCGTCCTGCCCGACCTCACCCGCGTATGGACGCCCCGCCGCCCCGACGACATCGAGCTCGGCGCCGCCGCCCCCGCCGACGACGACGAACACGTCCTGCGTGTCGAGACCTCCGGCAACCTGCCCCGCGGGCTCGCCCTCCTCGACGCGCCCGACGTCGACTCCCTCGTCGCCCGCAACCGCGTACTCGCCGCCCAGCTGATCAGCGCCGCCGACGTCTGGATCATGGTCACCACCGCCTCCCGCTACGCCGACGCCGTGCCCTGGCACCTGCTGCGCAGCGCCAAGGAGAACAACGCGACCCTCGTCACCGTCCTCGACCGCGTGCCCCATCAGATGGTCGCCGAGGTCTCCCGCCAGTACGGGGCCCTGCTCGCCAAGGCCGGACTCGGCGACGTACCGCGCTTCACCGTCCCCGAACTGCCCGAGTCGACCGGCGGCGGCGGCCTCCTGCCGGCCACCGCCGTCGCCCCGCTGCGCGCCTGGCTCAGCCACCGTGTGCAGGACCCCACTGCCCGCTGCGCCGCCATCGCCCGCACCGCCAACGGAGTCATCGACTCCCTCCGGGTCCGCACCCCCGGACTCGCGGGCGCCGTCGCCTCCCAGTACGCCGCCGCCCTGCGTCTCACGGCCACCGTCGACGAGACGTACGCGAGGGAGCACGCGCGCGTGCGCACCCGGCTCCAGAGCGGCGGCGTGCTCGCCGGGGACGCCCTCAAGCGGTGGCGCAGCTACCCCCTCGACTGCGCGCCGGTCGAACTGCTCGACGCGCTCACCGAGAGCCTCGGCGCGCTCCTCCTGTGCGCCGTCACCGCCGCCGACGAACGCATCGACGAGGCCTGGCACCGCGACCCCGGGGGCGCCGCGGACGGACTCGCCGACCGCGACCCCGACCTGGAGACCGCGGAACACCGCATCGGTATGGCCGTACGCCGCTGGCGCCGCATGCTCGAGGAGTACGCGGAGGAACAGGTACGCACCCTCGACACCACTCCGCCGCCCGACACCGAACTCGTCGCCGCCCTCCTTGCCACCGCCCTCCTCGGCGGGAACCGCGCCCGCAGCGCCGGCGAGAGCCTCGCCGAACGCATCGGTGCCCAAGGGGCCCTGCGCCTGCGCGACCGGGGCGGGCGGCTGCTCACCGAATACCTGGACAAGGTGCTCGCCGTGGAGCGCGACCGCAGGCTCGCGCCGCTCGACGCACTCGACGTACAGCCCGAGTCCCAGGCCGAACTGATCGCCGCGCTGTCCGTACTGCAGAAGGAGAGGTGACCGCGGTGACCACCGTCACGGACCACACCGATCACACCGAGCACGCCGATCACACTGATCACGCCGGGCACGCCGGGCACGCCGATCACACTGATCACGCCGGGCACGCCGGGCACGCCGGGCACACCGAGCGAGCCGGGCACGCCGATCACACCGAGCCCGCCGATGGCACGGAACCGGCCGGGCGCGTGGATCCGCCCCGGGAGGACGTGGACGGCTCCGGCGGCGGCGCCTGGGACGACGGGCTCATCGCCCGGCGCGTCGCGGACTCCGGCGTCTTCGACGTGGAGGCCATGCCCGACTCGTACGCCCACGAGGACGGGCTCCAGGGCGCCGACGCGGCGCTCGTCGAGCGCCTCGACGCGCTGCGCGAACTCGTCGGGCTCTCCCGCGCCCGCGTCGACGGCGCGGCCCTCGCCGAGGCGGGCCACGTGCTCGACGAGGCGGCCGCCCGGCGCAGGCTCTCCGTCCGGCACACCGTCGTCGCCATCGCGGGTGCCACCGGCAGCGGCAAGTCGACTCTCTTCAACGCCCTCGCGGGCGTGCCCCTGTCCGAGACGGGACTGCGCAGGCCCACCACCTCCGCACCCATCGCGTGCAGCTGGACGGACGGCGCCGCGGGGCTCCTCGACCGGCTCGGGATCCCCGGCCGGCTGCGCCGCCGCCCGCTCCAGGGCCAGGGTCCCAAGGACGTGGACGCGCCGCTCAAGGGGCTCGTCCTGGTGGACCTGCCCGACCACGACTCGGCGGCGGTCGAGCACCGTCAGCAGGTCGACCGGATCCTCGCGCTCGTCGACGCCGTCATCTGGGTGGTCGACCCCGAGAAGTACGCCGACGCGATGCTGCACGAGCGCTATCTGCGGCCCCTGGCCGGCCACGCGGAGGTCACCTTCGTCGTTCTCAACCAGGTGGACCGGCTGCCCGGCGAGGCCGCCGACCTCGTACTCGACGATCTGCGGCGCCTCCTCGACGAGGACGGGATCGCGCTCGGCGAGCACGGCGAACCGGGCGCGACCGTACTCTCCCTGTCCGCGCTCACCGGCGACGGCGTCGATGAACTGCGCGAGTCCCTGGACCAGTTCACGCGCGAGCAAGGCGCCGCCGCCCGCCGGATCGCGGCCGACATCGACGCGGCGGCGCTGCGCCTGCGGCCCGTCTACGCGACCGGACGCAAGAGCGGGCTCAGCGAGGACGCCCGCGAGGAGTTCGCCGACCGGCTCGCCGACGCCGTGGGCGCCGAGGCCGCGGGACAGGCGGCCGAACGCGCCTGGCGCCGCAACGCCAACAAGGCGTGCGGCACCCCCTGGCTGCGGCTCTGGCACTGGTACGAGTCCCAGCGCAGCCCGAGCGACACGCTGACGGTCAGGCCCTTGCCCGCCGACGACGAGGCGACGGCGCGCCAGCGCGTGGAGCACGCGGTGCGCATCGTGGGCGAGAGGGCGTCGGCGGGGCTGCCGGGGCCATGGGGGCAGGCGGTGCGGGAGGCGGCGACGCGGGGGGCCGAGGGGCTCCCGGAGGCGCTCGACGACCTGGCGGTCTCGGCGGGGTCGCCGCCGCCTCGGCTGCCGAGGCCCGGCTGGTGGCCGGTCGCGGTCCTCGCACAGGTCTCCATGACGATCATTCAGGTCATCGGCGGACTGTGGCTGTTGGGGCAGATCATCGGGGTGCTCGATCCGAATCTCGGAGTTCCGGTGCTGCTGATGCTGTGCGGCATCATCGGCGGACCGTGTGTGGAGTGGTCGTGCCGGATGGCGGCGAAGGGGCCGGCGCGGCGCTACGGGCTCGACGCGGAACGGCGCCTTCGGGAGGCGGCGGCGGGGTCCGGGCGCGCCCGCGTCCTCGATCCGGTGGCCGCCGAGCTGCTGCGGTATCGGGAGGTCAGGGAGCAGTACGTGAAGGTGACGGGGTGACCCCCGCGGACGTGAGTCGCCACCTGGCCGGGTGACGGGGATTTCCACAACTGGCCGGTAGAACACAGGCACCAGCGGGCTCGTCCCGGCACAGGCACTCTGAGATCGCGGCCCGGAAGCGACCGGGAACGCGGTACGGACGAGGCCGTGCGGGACGGGCCCGCACGCGTCCGTGCGCAGGGGAGGGGTGGACCGACATGAGCGAGACGACGGTGACGGTCGTGGGTAACGTCGCGACGACGCCGGTGTACCGGGAGCTGCCGAAGGGGCCGGTGGCGCGGTTCCGGCTCGCGGCGACGGCCCGGCGCTTCGACCGGGTGCGCAACGAATGGGTGGACGGGCACACGAACTTCTTCACGGTGTGGGCGTGGGGCACCCTCGGCACGAACGTGCAGGGCTCGCTGTCCATCGGTGAACCGGTGCTGGTCCAGGGGCGGTTGCGGGTGCGGGACGAAGAGCGGGGCGGGCAGCACTGGACGTCGGCGGACATCCAGGCGTCGGCCGTCGGGCACGACCTGTCGCGCGGGACGACCGCGTTCCGGCGGAGCCGGCAGACTCGGCCGGGGCGCCAACCGGACGGCAACGAACCGTCGTTCGAGATCGAGCCGCAGGGGGAGAGCGAACCTCAGCAGGACCAGCACGACCAGCAGGACCAGCAGGACCAGCAGGACCAGCAGGACCAGCAGGACCGGCAGGACCAGCGGCAGAGCGAACGGCGAGAACCGGCCGTCGTCGGCTGAAAGAGGTCGCTGACTCCTCGGATCGCGGCTCGGCTCGAATGCGGCCCGAAGTGCGGCTTATCGGCGAATGAACACCGGTTCCGTGCCGTTGATTTGTCGATAAGCCAGGGCTGTAATCATTAGCGGCGATAACGATTCCGAGTCGGATCGCTCTCGTACCGCTCTGACCTGGGGACTGTGGTGCGCGGCTTCCTTAGGATGCCGGGCGTAGCCCACGGGGCCATTGATTCGGATGTCTGCTCAAGCGTCTGATTCACACATCGTTCTGTCGGCGGGACGTCACCCCCCTCGTGCCAATGTCTCCCGCCTGAAGGGGAATTCTGTGTTCTCTGCGGTATCTGTGTTGTCGGCGGTCACCCCACGCGGGCGGGGCGCCGCCCGCCTCGCCGCGGCGGCCCTGGTCTCCGGACTCGTGGTCACCGCCGCGATATCCGGCGCTGGCGCGGCCTCTGCGGACGAGGTCCCTCAGCAGCAGGGCGGCGCGACCGCCACGATCGGCGGGCTCAAGACCTACGGTCAGGCCGTCATCCACGACAACGGCAAGGACCAGCCCGTCTCCGCCGGACTGTTCGAGATGTCCGTCGACAACGGCGGCACGCTGCAGACGTACTGCATCGACATCCACAACCCGACCCAGCGGGACGCCAAGTACCAGGAGACCCCCTGGAGCGGCACGTCGCTGAACGGGAACGCGGACGCGGGCAAGATCCGCTGGATCCTGCAGAACTCCTACCCGCAGGTCAACGACCTCGCCGACCTGGCCCGCAAGGCCGGCGCCGGCAGCCTTACCGAGAAGGACGCCGCGGCCGGCACCCAGGTCGCCATCTGGCGCTACTCGGACGGCGCGGACGTGGACGCGGTCAGCCCCGCGGCCGAGAAGCTCGCCGACTACCTGCAGAAGAGCGCCCAGCCCCTCGCCGAGCCGAAGGCCTCGCTGAACCTGGAGCCCTCCGCCGTCTCCGGCCGCGCCGGTGACCGGCTCGGTCCGGTCACGGTCCGTACGAACGCCGACAGCGTGAGCGTGACGCCGCCCGCCGACGCGGCCGCCAGCGGGGTCAAGGTCGTCGACAAGGACGGCAAGCCCGTGACGTCCGCCGCCGACGGCGGGCAGCTGTTCTTCGACGTGCCCGAGGGCGCCGCCGACGGCACGGCCGCGCTGACGGTGCAGGCGTCGACGACCGTGCCGGTCGGCCGGGCCTTCGCCTCCGAGACCCGCAGCCAGACGCAGATCCTCGCCGGTTCCAGCGAGTCCACGGTCTCCGCGACCGCCACGGCGAACTGGGCGAAGAAGGGCGCGGCCCCCGCGTTGTCGGCGCAGAAGAACTGCGACAAGGGCGGCGTGGACATCACGGCGACCAACAAGGGTGACGAGGCGTTCACCTTCGAGCTGATGGGCCTTGAGCACACCATCGCGGCCGGGGCCTCGCAGACGGTGACGATCCCGTTGCAGGAGGACCAGGCGTACGACTTCACGATCAAGGGTCCGAACGGCTTCGAGAAGCGGTTCAAGGGTGTCCTCGACTGCAAGACCGAGAGCACCGCGGGCGGCAGTGAGCAGCCGTCGTCGCAGCCCAGCCCGGCCTCCGTGGGCGGCACCGGCACCAAGTCCGGCGACCTCGCCGAGACCGGCAGCTCGAACGCCACCCCGCTGATCGCGGGCATCGCCATCGCCCTCGTGGTGATCGGCGGCGGCGCGGTCTTCCTGGTCCGCAAGAAGAAGGCCCCGACCCAGGACTGACCCCCACCACGCCTGACCCCGGCCCCGGCCCGCCTCCACGGCGGCCGGGGCCGTATGCGTCGCCATCCGCGGGCACAAGATGATGCCTCCGGCGGGGGATCGGCCGGCACCGGGTGGGAGGGGGCGCCGTTCCCGGCCGCGGGCACATCGTGGCGAGTGTGGTGGGCTCCCATCCCGTCCGCCATCGACCCAGGCAGAGCCGAGCAGACGCGGCCCATGGCGTCCAGGTCGTTCGTACAGTGGCGCGCTCCACCTGGACGCCATGAACCACGCCCGCTCCGCGGTGTGTGGGTCGACGGCGGACGGGATGGGAGCTGGGGAGGGCGGTCGGTGAGGTTGTGTCAAAAGCTGGCCTGGACCTATTGGCCGAGAGTCAACGCCCTGCTTTACTTCGCGCATGTTTTCGGCGATCTGCGGCGCCCTCGGCGTGCTACTCGGGACTGTGGTTGTCCGTAGGCGAGCGAAACAGGCTATGGCTCGGGTCAATGCGGGGCAGCCAGCCCTCTTCCCGATCGGGGCCAAGCGGCCGGACTTGAGTCGCCGATGGAACTTGGGCCGAACGCAAGCCAGTGCTGAAGAGTTCCGATGGGAACCTCGCTGGCCGTGGACGCGGCTGCGTGAACTCCCGGCAGACCTGCAGTGCGTCCGCACACGTGAAATGACCTTCCGCGAGATGCTGTGGCTCCCGGACGGCGCCTTGGTGATCGAGTGCGAATCGTCTGATGGACCCGTGTGGCTGTGGGTCATGCCCGTGCAGGTGAAGCACGTAATAGCGATGATCCGGCGTGGCTGGTGACTGTGCCACTCCTGTGCCAGAACGAGCGGGGACTCGCGGGAACTCAGGAGCAACCCCGGTGGTGGTCAGTGGACTTGGCCCAGGTAGGACTCCGCAGGTCACGCCAGTGATCGCCCCACCTCGCTCCTGAAGCGGTAGTCCACACCGGGCGAGTGAGATCATCCGTAGATGGCCGACGCGCGACTTCCCCGGGGATGGACTCTTCAGCAGATCCGCGATGTATCGGGGGACCGAGAGGCTGTCGCCCTGGATCCCGATCGGCCAGTGAAGTGGGTCAGCGTCGGCGAGGCCCACGAGATGCCCCGCCCGGAGATCGTTCTCGGGTTCCACGGCCTGTGTCTCGTGAAGCCTGTGGATGACGACGACTGGTACATGGGCAGCCTGTACGACGATGGCAGCATCGACTGTTGGACCGCCTACGGCGACCTGTACGAGGCGCTACGCAGCCTCTAGGAACTTGCGCCACGGCTCCGCGTGCGAGGCGCACTGAGTGTCTAACTGCGTGACAACCACGACGCACAACCGCGAACAACCGTGGACGTCAGCGGACCATCAGCCCAGGTGGCAGACACAGGAGCCCAAGGGCAGCGAGCGCCCCGACTTCTTCGGGACGGAGAGGTCCGAGCACCACTTTCGCGCCAGAACGAGCGGGGGGCAGCCGGGAATCACGGTGCCGTCGGCGGCACGCTCCGAGGCCCCGAACCGGCCGTTCGCCCAGTTCAGGCGTAGCAGCGGCCCTTGATCACTGCAGCTTCCCAAGTGGAGGTGGTAGTCCAGGGGCTGACGTGCCTGACGCCGCCCCTGTGACGCTTCTTGATCCGGTTGCGCTCTTGTACCGGGGGCCGGAAACTCCGGTTGTCCTAGAAGGGCTCAAGTGCTTTTCAAACGAGTCGTGGTGGCCGTGGGGATCGTCGTCGCTGCTGGTCTGCCGACAGCAGGGACCGCCACGGCGGAGCAGGGGACTGCGGCCGGCCAGATCACCGCCACTGGCTATTCCTCCGGCTCTCCCGCTCTGGTCTCGCTCGACCCAGTGAGCGGCGATGTCATCCGGACCTTCGCGCAGAACGCCGAGGAAGGCGTCCTCTCTCCGAAGGGCTCCACCGTGGCGTACATCCAGCGCGACGACACCTGCATTCCCCAGACCGAAGGCTGCATGTACGCCCGGAACCTGGTGGTCGCTGACGGCGATGGCAGTGACCAGCACGTTCTGGTCCGGGGTATCGCGCCCGAAACCAATGAGGCTCCGTACGTCGGCCACCCCGACTGGTCCCCGGACGGCAAGCGGATCGTCTACAACAGCCCGCGCGGTCTGGAGTGGATCAAGAGCGACGGCACAGGACAGGAGGTGCTCACGACAACCGGCGGCGCAGGCACCTTCTCGCCCGACGGCCAGAGCATCGCCTTCGTGAGGACCACCACGTACGAGACGGACGACGGCTGGGAGTACGGCAGGGACGTCTGGGTCATGGACATCGCCACCCGGCAGGTACGCCAGATCAGCACCGTTCGCAACGCGCTGTCCACGCCTGTCGACTGGTCCCCCGACGGGCAGCGCATCGTGTACGTCACCGAGAACGGCCTGAACGCCGTCGACGTGGCGACCGGCGCCGTCACCGAGCTGCAGAGCAGCTGGACGACCCCCCTCAGCAGCGTCCAGGGCCCCGTCTTCTCGCCCGATGGCACTCAAATCGCCTTCTCCGCCACGGACGACTTCGACTACACCCACAGCACCTATGTCGTCGACGCCGCCGACGGAAAGAACCTCCAGGTCCTGACGGACCAGGCTGTGACCCCCACCGACTGGCTGAGCAGGTAGCAGGAACACCGGCCGCGGGCCCGGGTGGTGCCCGCGGCAGGCCCTCCGAGGACTACGAGTCGCATGCGTGTCGAAGTGGGCCTGCAGGACTCGTACAGCAGCACGATTGGCCAGGTCGGAGGCATGCTGCGTACGAACTGGCGATGCGCCTTCTAAGCGCCTGGTCGTAGGTTCGAGTCCTGCCTGGGGCGCCGAAGCCGGGCAGAAACGGCCGGCGGGAGCGGATCGCGTACCGACGCCGTCACGGTGCGGGAGCGTGAGCGGATCATCGCGGCGGATGAGCCGAGGGGGAGCCGCTGCTGCCGCGATCTGGCTGAGCCTGTCGAGGGCGCAGCGTTCGGCTGCCGGGCCGTCTGTGGGCCGTGCGAAGGGGCTCAATGGTGACCGACGTCGACAACCGGTGACAGGTCAGCTACCGAGACGAGCCAAGAACGGCCAGGTCATGGACCCCTGGCCATACTGGTTTCCCCCATGGGGTGGCGGTCAGGCAAGATGGGGTGTATCTGCCCACACATCGATTGCCGGACGGTTTCTCTTGGCTGAGTTCATCTACACCATGCGCAAGACGCGCAAGGCGCACGGCGACAAGGTGATTCTGGATGACGTCACCCTGAACTTCCTGCCCGGCGCGAAGATCGGTGTCGTGGGTCCCAACGGTGCCGGTAAGTCCACGGTGCTGAAGATCATGGCGGGCCTCGAGCAGCCGTCGAACGGCGAGGCCTACCTCTCGCCCGGATTCAGCGTCGGCATCCTCATGCAGGAGCCGCAGCTCGACGAGTCGAAGACGGTCCTGCAGAACGTGCAGGACGGCGCCGCCGACACCATGAAGAAGCTCCACCGCTTCAACGAGGTCGCGGAGCTCATGGCGACCGACTACTCGGACGCACTCCTCGAGGAGATGGGCAAGCTCCAGGAGGACCTGGACCACGCCAACGCGTGGGACCTGGACGCGCAGCTCGAGCAGGCCATGGACGCCCTGGGCTGCCCGCCCGGCGACTGGCCCGTCAACAACCTCTCCGGTGGCGAGAAGCGCCGCGTGGCGCTGTGCAAGCTCCTCATCGAGGCCCCCGACCTGCTGCTCCTCGACGAGCCCACCAACCACCTCGACGCCGAGTCGGTGAACTGGCTGGAGCAGCACCTCTCCAAGTACGCGGGCGCCGTGGTCGCCGTGACCCACGACCGCTACTTCCTCAACAACGTCGCCGAGTGGATCCTCGAGCTGGACCGCGGCCGCGCGCTCCCCTACGAGGGCAACTACTCGACGTACCTCGACAAGAAGGCCACGCGCCTCAAGGTCGAGGGCCGCAAGGACGAGAAGCGCGCCAAGCGGCTCAAGGAAGAGCTCGAGTGGGTGCGGTCCAACGCCAAGGGGCGCCAGACCAAGTCCAAGGCCCGCCTCGCCCGCTACGAGGAGATGGCCGCCGAGGCGGACAAGATGCGGAAGCTGGACTTCGAGGAGATCCAGATCCCGCCGGGCCCGCGCCTGGGCAGCATCGTCGTCGAGGTCGAGAACCTCTCCAAGGCCTTCGGCGACAAGGTCCTCATCGACGACCTGTCGTTCACGCTGCCGCGCAACGGCATCGTCGGCGTCATCGGTCCGAACGGCGCGGGCAAGACCACGCTGTTCAAGATGATCCAGGGCCTCGAGACGCCGGACAACGGCTCGATCAAGGTCGGCGACACGGTCAAGATCTCCTACGTCGACCAGAGCCGCGCCAACATCGACGCCAAGAAGACCCTCTGGGCCGTCGTGTCGGACGAGCTCGACTACATCAACGTCGGCCAGGTCGAGATGCCGTCGCGCGCGTACGTCAGCGCCTTCGGCTTCAAGGGCCCGGACCAGCAGAAGCCGGCCGGCGTCCTGTCCGGCGGTGAGCGCAACCGCCTCAACCTCGCCCTGACGCTCAAGGAGGGCGGCAACCTGCTGCTCCTCGACGAGCCGACGAACGACCTCGACGTCGAGACCCTGTCGTCGCTCGAGAACGCGCTCCTCGAGTTCCCGGGTGCGGCCGTGGTCATCTCCCACGACCGCTGGTTCCTGGACCGGGTCGCCACGCACATCCTCGCCTACGAGGGTGACTCCAAGTGGTACTGGTTCGAGGGCAACTTCGAGTCGTACGAGAAGAACAAGATCGAGCGCCTCGGCGCGGACGCCGCGCGCCCGCACCGTGCCACGTACAAGAAGCTGACGCGAGGCTGATCGTGCGTCACATCTACGCCTGCCCCCTGCGCTGGTCGGACATGGATGCCTTCGGGCATGTCAACAACGCTGTCTTCGTGCGGTACTTGGAAGAAGCGCGGATCGACTTCATGTTCCAGCTGGCGCCCGGGGACGGGTCGCCGTCGTTCTCCGGCGGGTCCGTCGTGGCCCGCCACGAGATCGACTACGTACGCCCGCTGGTGCACCGGCACACGCCGGTCACCATCGAGTCGTGGGTGACGAAGATCGGCGCCGCGTCGCTCACGATCGCGTACGAGATCAAGGACGAGGGCCAGCTCTACGTGCGGGCCTCGACCGTGGTTGTGCCGTTCAACCTGGAGGCGCAGCGGCCCCGGCGGATCACCGCTGAGGAGAAGGCGTACCTCCAGGAGTACATGGACGACAGTGCCGACAGCGGCTCGGGGGCGCTGGCCGCATGACGGCACCCGTGCTGCACTTCGCCGACGCCGGGGAAGGGGCGGACCTCGCCGCCTTCCTCGGCCGGCTCGTGCACTACGACCGGGCCGCCGCCGTGCGGCTCCAGGCGGGCGGACAGGCGCTTGCCGTCTTCGGTCGGCCGCCGTCGTTCGAGGTGCTCGCGATCCGCACGGCCCGCCTCCTGAAGCCGTACGAGTACGGGCTCGACAGCTCGCTGGACGTGACCGTGTCGGCCGGTGAGCTGCTCGAGTCGATCGACGAGCGGGCCGGGAGCGCGCGCGTGCCCGCCGCGGTGACCGGTCCTCCGTGGGCCGGTGTCCTGCCCCCGCGCGGCGGCTGGGAGCTGGTTCCCGGCTTCCCGGACGTGGACGTCGTACGCGGGCTCGTACGCGCCGCGGTCGCCGAGTTCAAGGCGCGGGTCGACGAGTTGGCTCCCGATGCGCGCACGCGCGCCGAACTGGACCGGACCGGGCGCGAGATCTGGTCGCGGACCATCGGCGACACCGGGGTTCCGGTGCGGGCCGCCCACGCGGCCCAGTCTCTCGGATTCCTCCGCGGGGACGCGCTCGACCTTCTCAGCAGCGGCTCGTGGCTGCGGCTGCGCACGGCCTACGGCTCCGTGGCGCTGCGGCGCGGCAACGGGATCTCCGGCCTCTCCGTGTCGCCCGTCTGACCGGCCGCGCCGGACACCTGCCTCCCGGTACGGATCAGGATCAGCCCGGCTCGGTGTCGTCCGGCCACACCCCGATGTGGTCCTCCTCCAGCTCCAGGAGCACCCGGTCCCGCATCCCCAGCGCCCGCGTGTGGTCCGCGGGGAGCTGGAGCCGGCCCGCGCGGTCGAGCATGGCGTACTCCCGTGAGATCAGGGACTCCTGGCCCGTGGCCGCGTCGACCTGCGTGCGGCGCAGGACCTCCGTCGAGGTGCGGCCGTCGCGGATGGCGACGGTGCGGCGGACCTCGGAGGCGACGGCCTGGTCGTGCGTGACGATCACGATGGTCGTGCCCAGCTCCTCGTTGGCCGTGCGGAACGCGGCGAAGATCTGCTCGCCCGTGTGGGAGTCCAGCTCGCCGGTCGGTTCGTCGGCGAGCAGGACCGACGGCTCGTTCGCGAGCGCCACCGCGATGGCGACGCGCTGCTGCTGACCGCCCGACAGCGCCTGCGGGCGCCGGTCGCGACAGTCGCCGACCCCCAGCAGATCGAGGAGTTCCACGGCCCGCCGGGACTTGTGGGAGCGCTTGGTGCCGCCCCTCAACTGCATCGGGAGCGCTACATTCTGGGCTGCCGTCAGATAGGGGAGCAGATTGCGGGCCGTCTGCTGCCAGACGAAGCCGACGATGTCCCTGCGGTAGCGCAGGCGCTCCTTCGCGCCCATCGTGAGCAGGTCGCAGCCCGCGACCTTCGCCGCTCCCGCCGTCGGCTCGTCGAGCCCCGCGAGGATGTTCATCAGCGTCGACTTGCCGCTGCCCGACGCGCCGACGAGAGCCATCAACTCGCCCTCGCGCACCAGGAGATCGAGCCCCTGGAGCGCCTGTACCTCGACGCCGTCGGTGGAGAAGATCCGCACCAGCCGGTCGCAGGTGATCAGGGCGTCATGGCCGTACGCGGGCTGGTCGCGGCGGTCCGCGGCGCGCCGTTCGAGATCGGCGAGGGTGGGGTCGGTGGTGGTCATGAGGTCTCTCCCGGTGTCCCTTCGGCCCTCGCCGTGGCTGATCCTGTTGCTGCCGTGAGGCCGTGGTCGTATGCCGGCCGCCCGCATCGGTTCATGACGTTTCCCCCGCTCTCAACTCCCGTACGAATCCCCGCCGTCCGGTCCACCAGGCCTGACCGGCCGCCACGGCCGTGGCGAGCAGGACGACGCACAGCGCGGGCAGCAGGAGCGACAGGGCGTCGGTGCGCAGCTGTGCCACCGGGCCCCCGCCGCCCGCCGACGCCAGGGCCAGCCCCGTCAGGTCGAGGCCCGGCGCGAGGAGCCGGATCGCGGCCCACCCCGTGAGGGCGCCGCCCGCCGCGGCGAGCACGGCCTGGGGGAGCGCTTCGAGGATCAGGAGGCGGCGGGCCTGCCGGCGGGTGAGGCCCATGGTGCGCAGGCGCGCGAGGAGCGCGGTGCGTTCGGGGGCGGCGCGTGCCAGGGCGAGAAGCAGGGTCAGGGCCGCGTACCCCGCGCCGATGACGACGGCCGCCGAGTAGACGCGGGCGGCGCCGGTCTGCAGGGGCGAGTCGACGTACCGGGCGCGTTCGGTGGCGCGCAGCCGCACCGACACCTCGGAGCCCGCGGCCTTGCGCAGGGCGGGCCCGTCGATGTGGTCGCCGGTGACGAGGAGGGAGCTGGGCAGGTAGCGGGGTGCGATGCCCTGGTTGGCCTTCTGGTCGACACCGACCCGGCGGGCCAGGGCCGCCCGGTCGACCACCAGGAAGTCGTCGGACAGCGCGGGCGTGGTCGTACGGACCGCGGAGACGCGCAGCACGATGTCCTCGCCGTCCATCAACAGCGAGAACGGCCCGGTCCCGAAGACGTCCCGCATCGAGGGGGAGGCCAGTACGGGGAGCGGGGACGCGGCGGTACCGGGCCGCGCGGCGTTCGTCGTCAGGGCTCCGGCGGGGAACGCCCCGAGGTCCGTACGGGCGGCCAGGCGCGCGTACGACGCGGTGTCCACGGCCGCGAGCGGAACCTGGCGCCGGCCGTCCTTCGGTTCGGCGTCGTACCGCAGCGTGAGCGGCGACACGTCCCGCACCCCGGGGATCTTCCTGACCTGTCCGGTGAGGGCGGTGGGCAGCGCGGAGCCGGACTCGACGCGGGCGTCCGCCCCGGTCGCGAGGACCGCCGCCCGGTCCCGCTCGTGATCGATCCCCGAGAGGACCGAACCGCCGAACGCGGCCGTCGTCAGCGCCGTGAGCAGCGCGAGCAGCGGGAGCACCGCCGTACCGGCACCGGCCGTCGCGCGGCCCGTCCTCGCGAGCGACAGATAGCCGACGACGCCGCGCAGCCGGCCTGCCGGGCGGGCCAGCCAGCGCAGCGGCAGCGGATACACGCGCACGAGGACGAACGCGGCGACGACCCCGACCAGGACCGGCGCGAGCGCGACCAGGCTGTCCCCGCCGTCGGCCGTCCCCCGGCGGCGCAGCGCCACGATGGACGCGACAGCCAGGACGAGCAGGGTGAGTTCGGCGACCGTGCGCCGGCGCGAGGGGCGGGCGTGGGCGAGGTCGTCGCGCGCGCCGCCCACCTGGACGCGGCGGTGCGCGGCGGCGGCCCGCAGGGGCAGCGCGAGGCACGTGAGCAGGACGACCCCGGCGGCCGCGAGCACGGCGGGCTGCCAGCGGCCGTGCCGGACCGCGACCAGCGCGAGCGCGAGTCCGGCCGCGCCCGCGGGCACCGCCACGACCGCCGTCTCGGCGAGCAGCCGCCCGGCGAGCCCGCGCACCGAACCGCCGCGCGAACGCAGGACGGTGAACTCGGCACGGCGCCGCTCGGCGGCCAGGCCCCCCGCCATCAGGAGCACGATGCAGGCCACCGTGCCGGTGCCGTACGCGGCGACGGAGACGACCGGGCCGATACGGGACCGCAGTTCCTGGTAGCCGGTGATGAACTCGTCGAGTCCCGTGGCGACCTCGGTGTCGCCGCCCGTGGCCACGCGCACCGCGAGCAGACCCGGGCCGTTCTCCGTATAGGCGAGAGCGGACTTGAGGGCGGGCATGGTGCGCGCATCGAGGGAGCCCAGGTCGGGCGCCAGCTGCCAGAATCGCTCGGGGTCGCCGGCCGTGCCGAGCAGCGCGGGCGCCGCGTCGGGCGCGAGGAGGAGCCCGCCGACCCAGAAGTCCGACGGAGGCCTCCCCTGGGTCTGGTGCAGCGACGGGGCGGCGAGGGCCGGAGCGGCCGCCCAGTACGACGCCTTGGGGTCCCGCACCTTGAGGACACCGGTGATGCGCACGGACACGTAGCCCTTCATCACGGCGGGCACATGGATCACCGAACCGGGCCTGATGTGCAGCGCCTTCGCGGTCGCGGCCGTCACCGCGCCCTCCACCTCGGTCGTCTCCCAGGTGACCGTGCCCGCCGCGCGCGGCAGCCGCCCCGCCGCGACCGTACTGTGCCGGGCGAGGCCGCTCTGCGCGGAGAGGGTGAACTCGGCGGGCAGCCCGTCGGGCCGCGGCAGCCACCTGTCGGTGGCCGCCTTCAGCAGCGTGGTGGTGCGCAGCCCGTACGAGGACTGCGTCCTGTCCACGGCGAGCGGCGCGCGCAGGGAGTCGAGGACGTCCTCGTACGCGGTGCTCATGGACTCGGAGCGCATCATCTCGTCCCGAGCGACCGACTCCTGTTCGGAGCCGGCCTCCGCGGTGAGCGTGAGGACGGTGCGCGGGGGCGCCTCGGCCGAGACCGCGTGGCGCAGGCCCGCGTCCTCGTAGTCCTCGACGGCCCGCGGGAACACGGCGGCCAGGAAGGACGTGAGGGCGACCAGGAGCGCGAGCGCCCAGGCGGCGCCGGGCGCGGTGCGCAGGCGGGTGCGCACCCAGGGGGCGACGGTCGGTGGCGTCATGTCACTCACTCCCCTGGCGGCGCAGTGTGATGGCGGCGTCCGGCGGCCGGCGCAGGGCGAGGCCCGCGGTGATCAGGACGGGCGTCACCGCGACGCCCGCGAGGAGCAACAGGACCTGCCCCCACGGCAGTTCGACCAGGACCCGGGGCATCGGCTGGATGGCCTGCCCGGTGAGTACGACGAGCGGCACGACGGCTCTCGTGAGAAACGTCCCGAGGGCCAGTCCCACCAGGAGGGCGAGCGCGACCAGGATGCCCTGCTCGGCGGCGACGAGGCGGGCGAGCTGGCGCCGGGGCGCGCCGAGCGCCCGCAGGATCGCGAACTCGTTGCCGCGCTCGCGCATCGAACCCGCGGTGTTGACGGCGAACCCGACCGCGGCGAGGAGGGCGGCGGCGACGGCGGCCGCGGCGAGCGCCGACTGCGGTCCCGCGCCGAGCGGGTCGTCGCGCAGCGACTCGGCGATCTCGGACCGCACGACGACCTGCGCCGGCTCGGCGTCGGGGCGGGCGCGCAGCGCGGCGGCGGCCTCGGCACTGCGGCCGGGCTCGGTGCTCAGCCACCACTCGCCGGGCAGGGCGGGCTCCTTGTGCCGGTCGGTGAGCGCTCGGTTCAGGGCGCGCAGATCGAGCAACAGGGCGCCCCCGTCGGCGGACTCGGGGCCGGCGTCCGCCTCGGCCGTGGTGTCGGCCCCGGCCTCGGGTCCCGTGGTCGGCAGGGCGCGTACGCTCGCCGAGATCCGGACCTTGAGGGGCGAGCCGCCGACGGGGACCGCGACGGTGGACCCGACCTTCGCGCCGGACGAGCGCAGGAAGCGGTCGGTGGCCACGGCCGTGACCTCCTTGACCGCGGGTCGCTTCGCGGTGAGCCGGACGCTCATGCTGGGCGGCGCCCCGAACGGGATGGTCAGCGGATTGAGCCGCCCGGTGTCGAACCCGACGGACACCTGGCCGTCCGACTGCCGTTCGAGCACCGGGGCGCCGGGCCGGGCGCCACCGTCTTCTTCCGAGCCGCCCTGCGCGGACGCCCGCCACCGCGTGCCCAGCTTCAGCGACTGCTGCGCCCCTGCCGCGTTCACGGACCGCAGTCCCTCGAACGTCAGGCGGTGCTTCACCGTCTCGGTGACGGGCTGGTCGATGTCGAGGGCCAGGCCGGTCAGGGTCAGCGGGGTCGCGGGCCGCTCGAGGGAGATGGAGCCGCCCCCGCCGAGGCTCATGGCGAGCCGGTGCGCGCGCCCGTCGGCGGGCAGGTCGTCCAGGAACAGCTGGTACGGGATTCCGTAGCGGTCCTCGACGGTCGCGGTGACGCTGCCCTTCACATCGGACGGCGAGGCGTCGTGCGGACGGGCGGGCGTGCTCAGGCGCAGGGTGAGGGTGGCGCCGGTCGCGTCGGCGGGCAGTACGACGCCGGGGGAGCGGTCGTGGCCGCCGGTGCGCAGCGACGACAGCAGCCGCGAAGGGGACTTCTCCGACAGGTCGTCGCGCAGCATCAAGTGGTCCGTGGCGTGTGCCGTGTCGAGGGCCAGGAGCGTCGCTTCCCGGCCTCCGCTCAGGGGCATCGTGGCGCGCACGGCGGGCGCCGCGTCCCGTACGCCGGGAGCCGCCGCGTAGACCCCGGCCTGGCCGAGCCCGCCTCCCGGTGCGAGGACGCGGAGGGAGGCGCCCGCCCGGAAGTCCGCCTGGTCCTCCTGCGAGCGGTTCCAGGACGCTCCCTGCCCGATCGCCAACATGCCCATGGCGACCGCGAGTACGAGGAGCAGGACGGGGCCCGCGCCGCGCAGCGGGCGGCGGCTGAACTGCCAGCCCGCGAGCGCCGCCGGCAGTCCGCGCCCGCCGGCCGCGCGGCGCTCCGCGAGCTTCGCGGCGGGCGGCAGCAGCCGCAGCGTCAGGACCGTACCGGCGAGCAGGGCCAGGGCGGGGGCCGTGACGAGGAGCGGGTCGATGCCGAGGGTGCCCGAGGTGTTGCTGCTGAGCGCGCCCGAACCGGACGTCTGCCGGTCCAACTGCCAGTACGCCACGGCCGCGATGACCAGGAGGCCCACGTCGGCGCCCGCCCGCAGCGGCGCCGGCAGCGACCTGGCGCGGCCGCGCTCGGGACCTGCGGCGCTCAGCGAGGGCACCGTCACGGCGAGCGCGCAGCCCACCGCGACCGCCAGGGCGACGAGCCACACCCCGCGGCCGGCCTCGACGTCGAGCCGCAGCCCGATCCGCGACAGGGCACCCCAGGAGGACAGCAGCCGGATCAGCGGGCCCGCGAGGAGCGGCGCGCACACGGCCGCGGGCAGCGCGAGCAGCAGCGCCTCGATCGCCGCGAGCGAGGTCACCCGGGCCCGCGAACCGCCGCGCGCCCGCAGCATCCACGTCTCGCCCGCGCGCTCCGTGCTCAGCAGCCGGGCGACCAGGAGCAGCGTGTACGTGGCGAGCAGGACGAGCTGGAGCGCGACGATGAGGAGGGTGGAGCGGGAGACGAGCAGGGCGCGCTCCGCCCGGTCGAGGGTCTCCGGCAGCGAGGTGTTCACCCCGGTCGTGCCGGCGAGCGCCTTCTCGCGCAGGAGCGCCTTGGTGCCTTCGCGGGCGCCGGTGCGCAGCGCGTCGATGTCCGCCGTCGTCACCGACGAGAAGTCGGCGGACGCCAGCCAGGCCGACTTCCCGGCGGAGACCCGGCCGGCCGCGAGGACGGAGGGGGCGGTGAGCAGGGGCCCGTACGTCGTGAAGGAGATCTTCTGGATGCCGCGGCCGCCGAGGTCGTCGAGCTTCCAGTAGGGGGCGGTCAGCCTGACGGGCTGGTACACGCCGGTGAGCACGACCGACACCGTGGGGCCGCCGAGGCGGTCCTTCAGCGTGAGCTTGTCGCCGGGGTGCAGCTTCAGCTGCCGGGCGGCGGCCTCGGGGAGCGCAGCCTCGACGGGCGCCCTGGATCCGTGTGGCGCCTTGGATCCTTGCGCCGCCTTGGGGGCGCGGCCCTTCGTGATGCGGACCTCGCCGCGCTCCAGCGCCGCGAACTGGGTCAGGTCGGGGTTCCCGGAGCGGGCGGCCGGCGGCTGGAGCGAGCGCGGCAGCGCGTACGGGCCCGACCTCATCAGCGTCTGCACGCTCACCGGCAGCCCGCCGAAGATGTCCCGCGCCCCGGAGCGGACCGCGGCGTCCGCCGCCTCGCGGCCCTCGGCGGGCACATCGGCCTTGACCGTCAGCGCCGTGGTCGCGGCGTCGCGGGTGCGCAGGCTGTTCCGCAGAGCGGCGTCACCGATCGCGCCCGAGAAGGCGCTGAGCATCGCGAGAACGGACGTCGTCAGCAGGACCGCGAGAAGCGCAGCGGTCAGGAGCAACCGGTGCGCGCGCACCCTGAGTAGGACAAATCCCGACACCCCTGCCCCCGTACCCGCTCTGCGCCGCACATCCCCCGAAAGTCTGTCCGGATGCTTTCAGAGCGAACGGAGTTGGGGAAGGGGTTTCAACCGGATATCGGCGGCGCCACATCGGATAACGGCGCAGGCGTATCGGACAGCGGCGTATCAGCCCGCCGTGTTCACCATCGAAGCCGCGGCATACGTCAGGTAGTTCCAGAGCGTGTGCTCGTGCTCCTCGGACAGGCCGAGCTCGTCGACCGCGGTCCGCATGTGCCGCAGCCACGCGTCGTGCGCCGCCCGGTCCACGGCGAACGGCGCGTGCCGCATCCGCAGACGCGGGTGGCCCCGGTTGTCGCTGTAGGTGCGGGGACCGCCCCAGTACTGCATCAGGAACAGCGTGAGGCGCTCCTCGGCCGGACCCAGATCCTCCTCCGGGTACATCGGCCGCAGCAGCGGGTCCTGGGCGACCCCCTCGTAGAAGCGGTGGACCAGGCGCCGGAAGGTCTCCTCGCCGCCGACCTGCTCGTAGAAGGTCTGCTCCTGAAGCGTGCCGCGCGGAATCTCGGTCACGTCGGTGGGCCTCACAACTCTCGCTCGGGTCACCCCGATGCCTTTCCGGCCGGGGGTCCCGGGGTGGTCCCCCGGGAAATGCAGCACGTGTCCATCGTCTCAGACGACCGGGACGAGGACTTGAGGCTTAGGCCCTGCCCGCCGGCCCTGCCCTTCCAGCACCGGAGTACACCCCGGACGGGGGCTCGCTCTTACGCCCCAGGCACAGCACAGTGGACGTATGGGCGCACAAGGCACGGACCCGGAGGCGGGAGCCGAGGCGGCGCGGGCCGCGCTCGTGCGGGAGATCGCCGTGAGCGGGGCCTTCGACGGCGACCCGGCCTGGCGCGAGGTGTTCGAGCAGGTCCCGCGCCATGTGTTCGTGCCCTACTACTACCTTCCGGCGCCGACCGGCTATCGGCGGCTGTGGCGCGAGGACCCCGACCCGCGGCAGCGGGAGCGCTGGCTGCGCGGCGCCTACGCCGACGAGCCGCTCGCCACCCGGGTCCGCGACGGGGAACTGGTCTCGTCCAGCAGCCAGCCGTCCCTGATGGCACGGATGCTCATCGAGCTGGACGTACACGAGGGGGACCGCGTCCTGGAGATCGGCGCGGGCACCGGCTACAACGCCGCGCTGCTCGCCCGCCGCGCAGGCGACGAGAACGTCACCACGGTCGATCTGGACCCGGAGATCACCGAGACCGCGCGCCGGCACCTCGCCGCGGCGGGCTTCCGGCCGGCCGTCGTCACGGGCGACGGTGCGACCGGCTGCCCCGAGCACGCCCCGTACGACCGGATCATCGCGACCTGCGCACTGCGGGCCGTGCCCAGTGCCTGGCCCGCGCAGTGCCGGCCGGGGGCGCGCATCCTGGCGCCCCTCGCGACCGGTCTGATCCTGCTCACGGTGCGCGAGGCCGGCCACGCCGAGGGCCGCTTCCTGCACACGCCCGCCTACTTCGTGCCCCTGCGCGGCGGGACGCAGGGCGAGGAACCGGTGCAGCACATCGGCGGGCTGCCCCGCAGGGTCATCGCCGACGAGCTGTTCCGGTTCCTGCTCTCGCTGACCGCGGGCCGGCTCGACCCGCACGAGGCCCTCGCCCTGTGGGAGCGGGAGGGACGGCCCGTGCGGGAACGGTTCGGCATCACGGTCAGCGGCGAGCTCGAGTGGGCCTGGCTGGACGACCCCGAAGGGCCGTACGCCTGGTCACTGCGGCCGGACCGGATGTAGCCGCAGAGGGGCTAGCCCCGGTGGATCGTGATCGTCGTCCAGGCGCCCACGTGCACCCGGTCGCCGTCCTGGAGCGGCACGGGGACGAAGGGCTGGATGGGCTCGTCGCCGCCGTTGACCGTGGTGCCGTTCGTCGAGTTCTGGTCGACGACCGCCCATGATCCGTCCGGCTGCTGTACCAGCACCGCGTGCTGATGCGAGACGCCCGGGTCCTCCGGCGGCACCGACAGATCGATGTCGGGGGTGTCGCCCGTGGAGTGGCGGCGACGGCCGATCGTCAGCTGGTTCCCGGTGAGCCGGCGCTGCTGCTCGGGCGAGTACGCCGGCAGGTTCAGGCCCGAGGCCTCGGGCCCGCTGCGGTGCATCATCGCCATGAAGTACTCGCGGTCCGGGCCGATCGTCGCGCTCCAGGAAACCGGCTGCTGCTGGAAACCCTGGGGCGCCTGAGGGGCCTGGGTCTGCTGCGGCGGCGGGAAGCCCTGCGGGCCGCCCGGCGCCTCGGTCGCACCGGGACCCGGACCCTGCTGCGCCGGGGCCGACGGGGGTGAGAGCACCCAGTCGTCACCGCCGCCGAAGGACGGACCCGAGGGACCCGGGGGAGGCGGCGGACCCTGCGGGCGGCCGGTCTCCTGCGGGAACGCGGGCGGGGCGGGCGGACCCGGCTGCTGGAATGCCTGCGGGGCCGCCGGCGTACCTGGCTGCTGGAATGCCTGCGGGGCGCCACCCGTGCGGGGACCCGGCGGGGGCGGCGGGCCCTGCGCCGCGTCGCCGCCGAACGGCGGGATCGGCTCGGCGGGCCGGTTCATCTGCGAGGGCCGCGAGCCCTGGTACTCGAACGAGTCACCGGGACCGGGCGGCTGCTGCTGGAAGCGGAGCGCCGGGTTCGGGCCGACGGGGCCCTGGCCGGGACCTTGACCGGGACCTTGACCGGGGCCGGGCATCGGCGGGTTCGGCGCGGCCGGCGTGTAGGACGTGGCCGTGTTCGTCAGGAAGTTCCACCGGCACTCCTCGCAGAACGGCGCGCCGCCCTCACGGGGCGTGCGGCACTGCGGGCACAGCTCGGGGCCGGCGCCGGGCGGCGGAGCGGACTGCCCCGCGTTCGCCGGCGGCGGGTAGCCGTAGCCGGGAGGCGGGGTCTGGCCACCCTGCGGGTAGCCGTAACCGGCGGCCGCGGGCGGCGGCGGAGGGGGCGGGGGTACGGCACCGGCCATGCGGTGACCGCAGACCTCGCACCAGTCGTCGGAACCCGACTGGTGTCCGTTCGGGCAGGTCGGCATGTCGGCGCTTCCCCCTCCGTTACTTCGCTACGTCATCACTTCTTGACACGGACAGTCTTCGTGGACCGGGTCTCGAGGGTCATTTCGTCAGCCTCGGCGACCTTGGCCTTCAATCGAACAGTACCTTCCGCGGCGTCGACCACGTCCACCACCTTCGAGAGCAGTTTGGCCGTATCCGCGTTCCCGGAGGCCGCGGCGAGCTGCACCGCGCGCCCCAGCTTGGCCGTCGCCCCGTCCGCGTCGCCCGCTTTGCGGGCATCCAGACCCTGCTGGATGACCTGTGCCAGTTCCGCCTGACCCGTGTAGTGCGCGACCTGCGGATTGATCGACGTGGACGCCGTCATGTCGTCCGTCCACACGGCCCGTACGAGTCCCTGCGCCAGGTTCTGCACGCCGCCGTCGGCCCCCGGGACCACCAGCGAGACGCGGCCCGCCAGCATCTCCTGGCCGAGCTCGGCGTTCGGGACCTGTACGCAGACGTGGTAGTCGCGGGACTCGTCGCCCCACGAACCCGTCGGGTAGTCGCCCGCGCGGGGCCCCACCTCGACGCGACGGTCCGTCAACTCCTCGACGGTGGGCGCCACTTGCTTCACGAACTTGATCTCGGCGCCGAGCGGCGTCCACAGCCGCAGCGCGACGTCCGCGACCTCCTTGCCCATCGCCGTCTCCATCATCCGCGTGAAGTCGGCGGCCAGGCCCGCCGGGTCCGCGACGATGTCGGCGCTGCCGAGCATGGCCGAGGCGATCCCCGTGACCTCCTTGACCTCCCAGTCCGTCCCCACGCCGCGCGCGTCGCACGTGAAGCGGCCCGCGCACGCGTCGAGCGCGGCCTTCAGGTCCTCGGGCGACTCGTGCTCGTTGCGCCCGTCGGTCAGCAGGATGCCGTGCCGTATCGACACGTCGGCGGCGGACAGGAGCCGGTCGGCGAGGCGCAGCCAGGTGCCGATCGCGGTGCCGCCGCCCGCGGACAGCTTGCGCAGGGCCTGCTTGGCCTGGTCGCGGGTCTGCGCGTCGGCGACCGCGAGCCGGCCACCTCCAGGGAAGACCTCCTTCGCCACATGCGTCCCGCCGATCACGGCGAAGTGCACACCGTCGCGCAGGGTGTCGATCGCGGCGGCGGTGGCGTCACGGGCGTTGCGCATCTTCGTCGGCGGGTAGTCCATCGAGCCCGAGCAGTCGACCATCAGCGCGACCGCCGTGTCGGCCCCCCGGCCCGCGGCGTAGAACTGCGGAGCGGCCACCGCGCCGCCGCCCGTCGACGTCACGGTCACGATCGCGTTGACCTCGCGGCCGCCCTCCGGCAGGAACTCGTTCTGGTAGACGTCGACCGAGAACTGCGGAGCGTTCGACTTAGAGAACTTGGCCATGGTTGTTGGTCCCCCCCTACACCTTCGTGCACCTACGTGGAACTTCCCCGACGACCCGGCGACTTCCCCGCGCCGCCCGGTCTACGCCGATCCTGCCCCCGCGGGCGGTACGGGGAACGGCAGCACGGCCACTGTTACGTTGTCGTGCCCGCCGCCGTCGAGCGCGTGGCCCACCAGGACCTGGGCGCTGTGCAGCGGACGGTGCGCCGCGTCGGCCGGGATGACCCTGGCCATCTCCTCCGCGGCTTCCGCGTAGTTCCACAGCCCGTCCGTGCACACCACGACCACCCCGGGACGGTCCGGCTTGAACGAGGCCGTGTGCGGCTCCAGTTCGTAGGCGTCCGCGCCGAGCCAGCCCGTGATCGCGTGGGCGCGCTCGTCCGCGTACGCCTCCGCCTCGTTCATCAGGCCTGCCGCGACCATCTGCGCCGCCCACGAGTCGTCCTCGGTGAGGCGGGCCGCGGGGGCCGTGCGGTCGTCGGGCACCCAGTAGGCGCGCGAGTCGCCGACCCAGCCGACGATCAGCAGGTCCTTGGCGACGATCGCGCCGACCAGCGTGCACGCGGGCGCGTTCTGGTGGGGGGCGTGCTCACGGGCCGAACCGGGCTCCTGAGCCAGGGTGTTGACCGCCTCGGCCGCCACGACGATCGCGTCGTGCATGGCCTGCTGCGGATGCGTGCCGCGCGGCAGGGACTCCAGGAGCGCCTCGCTCGCGGCGCGCGACGCGGCGAGGGACGCCTCGTCGGGGCGGGTGGCCGAGGAGACGCCGTCGCAGACGATCGAGACGACGGACGGTGTCCCGTCGGGCAGCGCGGCCGACGCGATCGCGAACGCGTCCTCGTTGCGGTGGTGGCGCAGCCCCCGGTCGCTGACCGCGGCGACCGCGCCCAGCTCCTGCTCCATGTGATCGCGCTCGCGCGGCTGCGCGTGCCCGCAGTTCTCGCAGTAGCCGTCCCGGTCGACCTGCCCGGCGCGGCACGCCACGCAGAGCTTCGTGCCCGCGGGCGGGGTCGCGAGCGACTCGGGCGGCACGGTACGGGGATCGGGGGCGGGCAGCGTGTAGTCGCCGGCGGCGGACTCACCCGCCTGCTCGGGGACCCCGTCGAAGCGCATGGCCGACGGCAGTTCGGAGCCGCCCGAGTCGGTGCCCTGGAGGTCGGTGGGCAGATGCACGGGCGCCGGGGTGTCGGAGCTGTCGAGCTCGGGGGCGGAGGGCCAGTCCACGGCGGGATTCCCCGCCGGCACCGCGCCGTCCGCGGCCGGCGTGAGCGCCGGCAGGTCGTCCGGCGGGGCCGGCACCGCCGACAGGTCGTACCCGCACGCGCCGCAGAAGCGGTCACCCGACTCGAGGGGCTCCTCGCAGCTGGGGCACGTCGACATGGCCGTCGGCCGAGGCATCTGCGACATCAACTCACACCCACGTCCGTGGACGGTAACGGTTCGCCCGCTCCACCAGTTCGATCCTCTCCTCGCCAACCTGAGCGAGCCTGGCCAATGTCCGGTACGAGCGCTCGAGGCCGAGACGCAGCCCCCGCTCGTCCAGATCGTTCCCCAGCACCAGGGTCCTCACGGGTCCCTGGTGTGGAGCGGAACCTTGACTACCGGAGAGTACCCAGTCGAGCGCCGTGCCAAGGACCTCGGTGGACAACCGCTCCCGGCGCACCGCGTCGAGGCCGAACCCGTCCAGCGCCTCGACCTGGCCCGCCGCGGCCGTCAGGTCGTCGAGCAGCGGCCCGTGCGCGGCGGCCGCCTCCGCCATCCGCTGCCGCAGTCTGGCCCGCACCGCGGCGACCCGGGCCGCCGTGTAGTGGATCGACGACTCCGGTACGGACTCCAGGGTGTGCACGGCGCCGTGCCGGTCGCCCGCGGCGAGCTGCACCCGGGCCAGGCCGAACGCGGCGCTCACATAGCTGGGGTCGGTGGCCCAGACGAGGCGGTAGTACTCCGCCGCGTTGTCCAGCTGGCCGAGTACCTCCGCGCACACGCCGAGCGCGAGCTTCGGGGCGGGCTCACCCGGGAACGCGTCGTAGATCGCGTCGAACGACAGGGCCGCGTTCGTGTGGTCGCCGGTCGCGAGCGCCGCGACCCCGCGGTACCAGACGACCCGCCAGTCGTCCGGGTGCTGCGCCTCCAGCTCCGCCAACGCATGGGCGGCGGAGACCAGTTCACCCATTTCGAGGCGGGCCCGCAGCTCACGCAGGCGCAGTTCCAAGGAGGTGGCGGGCGCGGCGCGCAGCGCGGTGATGAGCTCGCCCGGAGCGGACGCCATGAGCCCCGCGAGGAACCCGGCGTTCGGGTCGCCGGGGTCGACCCTCGGCACGGGGAGCGCGAGCGCGGTGGCGGCGGCGTTGAGGGGCTTCACCAACGAGGCGGGGGCGCCGGGCGAGCCAGGGGAGCCGGGAGTGCCCGGGAGCGCGGTGGGCACGCCGGCCGACGGGAGTGCGGGCGCGGCCTGCTGTGCACCCCGTCCCTTCCGTCGCACCGGCTCCGCCCGTACCCCGAACCGCGACACATCGCCCGTCAGCTGCGCGAACAACTCCGTGTCCGTGACCTTGACCTCGGGCCCGAACAGCGTCGAGAGCGCAGGCCGCGGACGGCCCGTCTGGAGGGCCACGACCTCGCGCAGTACGCCGGTGAGCTGCTCCGCCATCTCCTGCGCGGACGCGAACCGGCGGGCGGGGTCGGGGTCGGTGGCGCGTACGAGCAGCCGGTAGAACGACTCGTACGTGCGGAAGACCTCGATGCTGTCGGGGTCGGGCAGGGAGTCCGCGAAGACGTTCGTGTAGCCCTGGAAGTCGAAGGTCAGGACGGCCAGTGTGCGCGCCACCGTGTACAGGTCGGAGGCGACCGAGGGGCCGACGTCCGCGACCTCGGGCGCCTGGTAGCCCACGGTCCCGTAGATCGCCGACTCGTCGTCGTCCATCCTGCGGACCGCGCCCATGTCGATGAGCTTGAGCTGGTCCTCCGTCTGGATCGCGTTGTCGACCTTGAAGTCGCAGTACAGGAGGTTGCGGCTGTGCAGGTGCCCGAGCGCCTCCAGCGCCTCGATCCCGTACGCGCAGGCCTGCTCGACCGGGAGCGGGTCGCGCTTGCCGGTCGGGGTGCGGCGCCCGTTGGCGATCTCCTTGAGGGACTTGCCGCCTACGTACTCCATGACGATGTAGCCGTCCATGGAGCCGGTGCGCTGGTCGAGGTGCTCGACGAAGTTGTAGATGCGGACGATGTTCGCGTGCTCGATCTCGGCGAGGAAGCGCCGCTCCGAGATCGCCGCCGCCATGGCGTCCTGGTCACCCGTGTCGAGGAGGCCCTTGAGGACGACCCAGCGGTCGGAGACCGCGCGGTCCACGGCGAGATAGACCCAGCCGAGCCCGCCGTGCGCGAGGCAGCCCACCACCTCGTACTGGCCGTGCACGATGTCGCCCGTACGCAGCTTCGGCACGAACGAGTACGGGTGGCCGCACTTCGTGCAGAACCCCTCCGTGCGGCCCGGGCGTTCGCCGCGCGCGCGGCCCACCGGCGCCCCGCAGTCCGAGCGCGAGCAGAATCGCTTCCGCTCGGGAACCTCGGGGTTCTCCTGCACCATCGCCCGCGGGTCGGGCCGCGGCACGTCCGGCACCTGGACCAGGCCGACGCCGAGGCGCCCGCGGCCCGACGACGCGGCCGAGGCGCCCGAACTGCGCACCGACACCGACCGCGACGTCGACTGCCCCGACAGGGAGCGCGACAGCCGGCCCGAGACCGACCGGCGCGACTGCGAGGAGCGCGACGAGGAGCGCGAGCTGGCCCGCGACGACCGCGAACTGCTGCGCGCACTCGAGCTGTTGGAACCCCGGCCGCCGCCCGTGATGCCCGTCGGCGACGACCCCACCATGCCCGTCGGCGAGACCACCGGGGCCAGACCGCAGGTGTCGCAGTACAGCTCCCCGCCGCCCACGTCCTCGTACGAACCCACGCACCCGGGACGCTGGCACTGCCGCTGCTCGCTCATGATTCCCCCCTCCGGTCGGCGGGACCGCCCTGTTCGGGCACCCGCGGGACCAATACGTCGGCGGCCGCCCGCTGGTACCGCAGGACCGCGTCCTCGGCCGCGCGCAGATCGCAGGGCGCGCTCCACAGCATCCGCCGGGCCGCGTCGTAACGCTCCACGAGCAGCGGGTCCTCGGCGAACCCGAGCCGCGCCACCTTCGCCTTGTAGGCGTCGAGACGGCCGCGCAGCTCGGCGCGGACCGCCAAAGGCTGTGTGACCTCCGTCAACGACTCGCGCGCCCGCAGGAGTTCGTCCTCGGCCTTGGTCTCCAGGCTCTCCAGAAGCGGTGAGAGCCGGTGCCACTGGGCGGATCTGCGGTACTCGGCCGCCGTCGCCAGCTGCTCCTGGAGCGCCGTCGGCGGGCCGCTGACCGCGGGCACCTCGAACGCGGCGATCTTGGCGAGGACCTCGCCGCGCGCGGACCGCGCCTCGGCGAGCGTGCGGTCGGCGCGCGAGAGGACGTCCCGCAGCCTGCCGAGCCGGACCTCCGCGTCCTGCCGCACGGTCAGCACCGCGTCGATCTCGCGGCGCACCTCCTCCAGCGCCTGCGCCTCACGGTCGTACGCCGTCGTGTCGGGCCGACCGCCGCCGGGCGCCGAACTGCCGGGTGCGGAACGCCAGTACGCCAGCGGATCGGACACGACGTCCTCCCGCAGCCGCGTCAGCGCGTGCGTGATCCGCTCCAGGTCGTCGCCCGAGGGGTGCTCACCCGGCCGTACGCCGACGGAGTGCGCGAGCTGACGCGTGCGGCCCAGCTCGGCGGCGAGGAGGTCTATGCGGGCGGGCAGCGCCGACCAGACGGCGTCGGCGGCGACCACCATGTCGAGCGAGCTCGCGTACAGGTCGTTCATCCGCTCGACCAGGTCGGCGAGCGTGAACCGGTCGCTGAGCCGGGCGGGGCCGGTGAGCGACGCGGGCGTGGAGGGGCCGCTTCCGGCGACGGTCACGCTCTCGCCGCGCAGCAGCTCGGTCAGCTCGACGAGGTCCTCACGGCTCGACCAGCGGCGCCGCGCCCGTATCTCACGGGCGGAGCGCAGGGCGGCCGTGTACGCGTCGAAGTACGTCCACAGCAGGGTGATCGCCTGATCCGCGGCGGCCCAGCGCTCATGGGTGGTGCCGGTCAGCCGCGCGCCTTCGAGGAGTCTGCGGCCCGCGTGGTCCTGGAGGGCGAACAGTGACGTCTCGATCGCCTCGTGCTCCGCGCCGAGCCGAGCCAGCGCACGGTCCACCTCGTCCCGGTCCATCACCGGACCGGGGGGTCCCGTGACGCCCATCGATCACCTCTCCGTTCACATCGCTGCCGCCGGCCGCCGTCGGCCGCCGCTGTGCAGTTGCCGCAAGTAGCGCCCGGCCGGGGCTACTTGTACTTCGGTGCGGGCGGCCCGGAGGCCGCGCCGAGACCGTCCTTGAGCCACGTGTCGTACGAGTCCTGCCAGCCGCCGTCCTTGCGGAAGTCCTCCAGGACCTGGTTGACCCGGCGTACCAGGTCGTCCGTGCCCCGCTTCATCGCCACGCCGTAGAACTCCTTGGTGAACGGCGTGCCCTTCAGCTCGACCGTGGGGTCCTGCGCGGCCTGGCCCGCGGCGAGCGCGCTGTCCGTGACCACGGCGTCCACCTCGCCGAGCTGCAGCCTGACGAGGCAGTCCAGCTGGTTCGGCACCGTCGTGGAGATGTCGGCGCCGGGGGCCAGCGTGCCCGCCTTCCGGTCCGCGTCGAGCCGGTCGAAGGCGGTCGAGCCGGCCGCCGTGCAGATCCGCTTGCCCGCGAGCGACTTGTCGTACCCCGTGATCGAGGAGGTCTTGGGCGCAAGGACCTGCTGCCCGGTCTGGAAGTACGCCGTGGAGAAGGCGACGTCCTTGAGCCGCTCGCAGCTGATCGTCATCGTGCGGACGACCATGTCGACGTTCCCGTGCTGTATCGCCGGGATGCGCTGGTTGGTCGGGATCGCGCGGAACCGGATCAGGTCGCGGTCGCCGAGGATCTTCTGGGCGATCTCGTGCGCCAGGTCGATGTCGAAGCCCTCGAGCTCGCTGGACTTCTTGTTCGGGTCGCGGTAGCCCCAGTGGTAGCTGTTCTGGTCGACGCCGACGATGAGGTAGCCGCGCTTCTTGATGGCCTTGACCGCCGCCCCCGACTCGCTCCCGGACGGCGAGAGGCTGTGCTCCGGTTCGGTGCAGTCGTCGGCTCTGGCCTGCACGCCCGTGGCCAGACCGGGGCCGCCGACGCCCGTGCTGCCGTCGCCGACGGCGCCCCGGGTCAGGGGGAGCAGCAGCGCGAAGACCGCGGTCAGGGCGCAGGCGACCGCCATGGCCGCCACACCGCCCCAGCCGCGCAGGCTGATCCGCGTACGCCGTGCGCTCATCGCTGTCCCGCCCCCTCTCTCACCGGTACTCCGAAAGCCTGCGCCCGATGCCGAGCACGGCGCCCGCCGCGCCGAGGACGGCGAGTACGGCGGCGCCCACCGGGAGCCCCGTCATCGCACCGCGCCCGTCGGTGGCCGCCTGCTTGAACTCCGCCTGCTCGTGCGTCAGGGCGGACTGCAGTTCCTTGTCGACGTTGTCGAAGCACTCGCGGGTCGGCTTGTCCTGCGCCGAGCCGATCACCTTGTCGAGCGCCCCCTGGTAGTTGCCCGCGTCGTCCTGCTCGCGGGCGTCCTTGTGGCGGTCCTGCCACACCCGCATGTTGTCACCCGCGGCCAGGACGGGCCGTTTGCCATTGCTGTCGTCGGCGAGCTTCGTCGCGTCCCCGAGCTTCGTGGCGAGCGTCTTCATCTGGTTCTGGTAGTCCACGTCGAAGGCGTCCTTGGCCACGCCCTTCACCTCGACGGTCTCGGCGCCGCGGCTGACCAGCGTCAGATTCTCGTTGCCCCGCGCCTTGAGGGAGGCGATGCGGGCGTCGTGCAACACGTTCAGCGAGCGGACCCCGTGGTCGTACGACTCGTGGAGACCCGCGCGGGCGACGCTGTGGCCGACGACGAGCCAGAGGAGGACGACCGTGGACGCGGCCGTCGCCGCGACCAGGCCGTGGTTGAGCACGCGGTTCGTCCGGCGGTAGTTGCGCCGCTGGGCCCAGGCGAGCGCGCCGAGCGCGACGACGCCGAGGCCGATCGCGGCCCAGGGGTAGGGCGTGGCGCTGTCGTAGTCCGAGCGGAGCCGCTCGTTCTCCTTCTTGTACAGGTCCTCGGCCGCGGGGAGCATCTGCTCCTGCATCGTCTCGTTCGCGTACCGCAGGTAGGCGCCGCCCAGCGGGAAGCCCTGCCGGTTGTTCGCCCGAGCGCGCTCGATGAGGCCCTTGTACTGCGGCAGCAGCTTGTTCAGCTTCGAAATGGCGGCCGTGGAGGGGGAGTCGGGGTCCGAGTTCGCCGCCGCCGTCACGAGCTTGGCCGCGGCGGTGCTGATGTCCTTCTCGTACCGGTCCCGCGTCTCGGCCGGCTCCTGGCCGCCCGCGAGGAAGCCGCTGGACGCCGCCGTGTTGGCGTCGGCGAGCGAGCGGTAGATGTCCGCCGCGTCGGCGCTCAGGGGCTGGCTGCTGTGCAGGACGTCGTCCGCGGCGGCCGAGCGGTCGGTCATCTGCCAGGCCGTGACCGCGCCGAACGCGACGACGAGCAGCGCGAGCACGGCGCCGATGATGCGCAGGCGCCCCGGCTCCGTCGTCGCCGCGGCGCGCACCCGGTCGACGCCCTCCGCCCACGCGGTGCCGCGCGCGGGCGCGGGCGCGGCGGGCTCCGGGCCCTGCGCGTGCGGCGGCCGCACCTGCGGCGGCACGGACGGCATCGTGGGCGCGCCGACCGTCCCCGGCGGCGCCGCGCTGCCGTTCGGCGGGTTGTTCACTCGACCTCCCCCATGGTCATCCGTCCGTCACTTCCGTCCGGCGTGCGGGGAGCGCGGGCGAAAGTGCACGGCCGCAAGTATTGCCGCAGGGACGGACATTCGCACAGCCATTGACTGGATCTTGTTCGGATCGGCGTGCGAACGCACCGGACCGACCGCCCCCTCGCACGCCGTCGTGCAGCCCCTGCCCTTGAACACGTGAGACGAATCCGATCGGTTCCCTCCCCGCGCGCCGGTCACAGCAGAGCGGTGAGCCGCTCCAGGCTACGGCGGCCCTCACGGCGCACCCCCACCGGGACGAGCGCGGCCCGCCCCGGCACCCGTACCCCGCCGGTGAACGCGACCCGGGTCCCGTCCCCGTCGGGCGCCGCCGCGACGCCCAGCAGCAGGAACCGGCTCTGCAGCCAGCACCAGCCCGGACGGTGCACCCCGCGCAGCCGGGCCCGCATGCCGTACTTACTGATGGCCAGCGCCTCCACACGCTCCCCGTCGCGGCGCAGCACACGCAGCCCCCGCATATCGGGCGTGATGCGCCCGAAATCGCCCTCCAGGTCGCCCAGAAGGGCCCACACCCGCGCGTACGGGGCGTCCACGCGCCCCTCGGTGACATGGGCGCCGCTGATGCCGGACGCGAGCGCGTGCAGTCTGCGTACGGGGTCTAGGTCCGCCCGGGGCCATTGCGCCCGCTGTGGCGGCTGAGGGAGCTGAGTCATGAGGTCCACGCCTTCCGGAAGGTGTCACGGGCCCGGGACAGCCGGGACTTGACGGTGCCCACGCGTACGCCCAGCAGCTCGGCGGCGGCGCGCTCGTCGAGACCCTCCACGTCGCGCAGGACGAGCACGGCGCGGTGCTCGGGGGAGAGCCGATCCAGTACATCCCTTATGTCCGCGGCGAGTTGGAGGTCGCCGCGTGCGGGCAGAGTGCTCAGGTCGGCCGGGACCGCGCGTGCCGAACGCCGCGCCATGCGGACCGCCTCGCGCACGGCGATGGCGCGGACCCAGCCCCGCACGGCCGCCGGGTCCTTGAGGGAGCGCAGTGAGCGGAAAACGGCGACCAGCGCCTCCTGGGCCGCGTCGGCGCCCTGGTCGAGCGCGATCGGTCCGCAGATGCGCCCTACGTAGGGGGCGAGTTCGTCCAGAAGAGTGGCCATGGCGAGGGTGTCGCCGCGCTGGGCGGCCCGCACGAGGCGTACGGTCGCGGCCCTGTCATCGTCATCGGACACGTACGGCATCTTCCCTGTGCGCCACGGGCTCCGGCCGGGCGACCCTGACCGCGGCCGCCGCGAGACCCGCGCAAAGCGGCGTGTACGCGCCCAGGTTGAGCCAGTAGAACGCGGTCTCGGGGTCCTTGGTGAAGAGCCAGTAGACACCCGCGAGGCCCCGCAGCGAGAGGCCGGCGGCGACGGCCCACGTGCCCAGGCGCAGCAGAGCGTGCGGGCGGTTCAGGCGCGCGCGGGCGACGACGACGCCGCTCGCCGTGAACAGGGCGGTGGCGAGCGGCAGCAGGACGGGCGGGGTGAAGGGCACGTCCGCGCCCAGGACGGCGTACGACAGGCTCTTCACGTCGTGCGCCGGCCAGGTCGACCCGGTGGACCAGCAGAGGTGCAGCAGAGCGTCGCAGCTCAGTACGGAGGCAATGAGAGTGGCGGCGCGGCGGGCGGTGCGGTCGGTGGGCATGGGTGCGTCCTCCGGAAGGTGCGATGAGTGACCGACACCCTCCAGAGGACGCGTCCCGCCGAAACGTTCCCGACGACTTCGGTCAGCTTTCGAAATGCGCCCGCACGCGCGCGTGCACGTCCTCGTCCGCCCCCACGGCGTCGAGGCCGAGCAGTGCCGCGCCCAGGACGGGGCGGGCGGTGACGACGCGCGGTACCGCCTTGGGGGCGCGCGCGGTGAGCATCTCCCGTATCCGGTCGTCGAGTTGGGGATGGCGCGCGGCGAGCACCGAGCCGCCCAGGAGCACGGGGGTCTCCTCGTCGAGCAGGCCGAGCCGGTCCAGGGCCACCACGGACATGGCCACGACCTCGTCGCCCATGCGGTCGATCAGGGCGCGGGCCACCGGGTCGCCGTCCGCTGCCGTCGCGAAGAGCACCGGCGTCAGCTCGTGCCGTCGCTGCACCGGGATGCGGCCCAGGTGCAGCGCCTCGATCAGCGCGTACATGGAGGGCAGCCCGAAGTGCGCGGGCAGGGAGTGCATCAGGGCGGTCGCATCGCCGCGGCCGTCCTCTGCGCGGGCCGCGTACCAGAGGGCCTCCTCGGCGAGGCCGCCGCCACCGCCCCAGTCGCCGGAGATCTTGCCGATCGCGGGGAAGCGGGCGGTGCGCCCGTCGGGCAGCATCCCGGCGCAGTTGATGCCGGCGCCGCACACGACGGCGACGCCGCGCGGCTCGGAGTCCTTGAGGAGCCCGGCGCGCAGGACGGCGAAGGTGTCGTTGCGTACGTCGACGGAGGCGGCCCAGCCGCGGGCGCGCAGTTCGGCCGCCAACTCCCGTTCCTCGACCGGGAGGTCGGCGTTGGCGAGACACGCCGAGACGTGTCCCACCGTGGTCGTGCCCGCCTCGGTGAGCGCACGGTCGACGGCCTCGGCGAGCACGTCGACGGCGGCCTCGACGCCCACCTTCGGCGGCTGGAACCCGCCGCCGCGGGCCGCGCCGACGACGGTGCCGTCGGCCGCGACCACCGCGACGTCGGTCTTGCTGTTGCCGGCGTCGATCGCCAGCACCCAGCCGTTCACAGAAGAGCTCAGGCCCACGCGAGGTGCTCCCGGTTGTGGGCGATCAGCTCGTCCGTGAGCTGCTCGGCGTACTCGATCTGGCCCACCAGCGGGTGTGCGAGCAGCGCCTTGAAGACGCGGTCGCGCCCGCCGCGCAGGGCGGCTTCGAGTGCCAGGTCCTCATAGGTGGTGACGTTCGCGATGAGGCCCGCGTACAGCGGGTCGAGCGCCGGCACGGCCAGCGGCGTCGCACCCTTGCCGTCGACCGCCGCCTGCACCTCGATCACGGCGTCGTCGGGCAGGAACGGCAGCGTGCCGTTGTTGTACGTGTTGACGACCTGGTACGGGGAGCCCCCGCCGCCGAGGAGCGAGGCCGCCAGGTCCACGGCCGCCTCGCTGTAGAAGGCGCCGCCCCGCTTGGCGAGCAGCTCCGGCTTCTCGTCGAGCGCCGGGTCGCCGTACATCTCCAGCAACTCCCGCTCCATCGCGGCCACCTGGGAGGCGCGCGACGGCTTCGTGCGCATCTCCCGCACGACCGCGTCGTGCTGGTAGTAGTAGCGCAGGTAGTAGGAGGGCACGACCCCGAGACGGTCCACGATCGCGCGCGGCATGTGCAGGTCCTCGGCGATGGCGTCGCCGTGCTCGCCGATCAGGCGCGGCAGCACGTTCTCGCCGTCCGGTCCGCCGAGGCGGACACCCAGCTCCCAGGTGAGGTGGTTGAGGCCGACGTGGTCGAGGTGGACCTGCGACGGCGTCACGTCGAGCAGCCGCGCGAACTTCCGCTGGAAGCCGATCGCGACGTTGCACAGACCGACGGCCTTGTGCCCGGCCTGGAGCAGCGCGCGGGTCACGATGCCGACCGGGTTGGTGAAGTCGATGATCCAGGCGTTCGGGTTCGCGCGGCGCACCCGCTCGGCGATGTCGAGGACCACCGGCACGGTGCGGAGCGCCTTCGCGAGGCCGCCCGCGCCGGTCGTCTCCTGTCCGACGCAGCCGCAGTCCAGCGGCCAGGTCTCGTCCTGGTTGCGGGCGGCCTGGCCGCCGACGCGCAGCTGGAGCAGGACCGCGTCGGCGTCGGCGACACCGGCGTCCACATCGCTCGTCGTACGGATGACGCCGGGGTGGCCCTGCTTGGCGAAGATGCGCCGCGCGAGGCCGCCGACCAGTTCCAGACGGTCGGCCGCCGGGTCGACGAGCACGAGCTCCTCGATCGGCAGGGTGTCCCTCAGTCGCGCGAATCCGTCGATGAGTTCGGGTGTGTAGGTCGAGCCTCCGCCGACCACAGCGAGCTTCATATCGGTTCTCAGCCCTTTACTCCGGTGAGGGTGACGCCTTCGACGAAGGCCTTCTGTGCGAAGAAGAAGACGATGCAGACCGGCGCCATCACGAGGAGTGTCGCGGCCATCGTCAGGTTCCAGTTGACGCTGTGTGCGGACTTGAAGGACTCGAGGCCGTACGACAGCGTCCACGACGCCGGGTTCTGGGCCGCGTAGATCTGCGGCCCGAAGTAGTCGTTCCAGCAGTAGAAGAACTGGAACAGCGCGATCGCGGCGATGCCCGGCTTGGCCATCGGCACGATGATCTTCAGCAGGGTCCGCAGCTCACCGCAGCCGTCGACCTTCGCCGACTCGATGTACTCCTTCGGGATCGTCAGGAGGAACTGACGGAGCAGGAAGATCGAGTACGCGTCGCCGAACGCCATCGGGATGATCAGCGGCCACAGGGTGCCCGACAGATGGAACTGCTGGGCCCACACCAGATACATCGGGATCACGATGACCTGCGGCGGCAGCATCATCGTCGAGATGACGAGGATCATCGCCGTCCGGCGGCCGCGGAAGCGGAACTTGGCGAGCGCGTACGCGACGGGGATCGCCGAGCACACGGTGAACAGCGTCCCGAGGCCCGCGTAGAGCAGGGAGTTCTTCCACCAGTCGAGGAAGCCGTCGGTCTCGACGACGGCCTTGTAGTTGTCCCAGTGCCAGGAGTCCGGCCACAGGTCGCCGCTCATCGCCTGGCTGTCGCTCATCACGGACGTCAGGAAGACGAACACGAACGGCAGGATGAACAGCAGCGCGACGGCGATCGCGACGCTGTGCACGGCGATCCAGTGCAGGACGCGCTTGCGGCGGGCGCGCGCGGCGGCGGGGCCGCGCTGACGTGAGGCGCCGGCGGGAGCGGCGGTCGGGGTGGGGGTGGGGGTGGGGCTGAGTGTCGTAGACGTCATCTTGATCAGTCCTCCGCCGCGAGCAGGCCCGAGCGCTTGCGCATGAGCAGCATGGTCACGGCCATGGCGATGGCGAAGAGCACGAGCGAGAGGACGCACGCCGCGCCGGTGTTGAAGTTCTGGAAGCCCATCGAGTAGACGAGCTGCGGGACGGTGAGCGTCGAGTGGTCCGGGTAGCCGGGCTGGATGACGCTGCCGGGGCCGATGGAGACGCCGGAGGCGATCTTTCCGGCGACCAGGGCCTGCGTGTAGTACTGCATGGTCTGTACGACGCCGGTGACGACCGCGAACATGACGATCGGTGTGATCGACGGCCAGGTCACGTACCGGAACTTCGACCAGGCGCCCGCGCCGTCCAGTTCCGCGGCCTCGTACTGCTCCCTGGGTACGTCGAGCAGCGCGGCCATGAAGATCACCATCAGGTCGCCGATGCCCCACAGCGAGAGCATCACCAGGGACGGCTTGGCCCAGGCGGCGTCGTTGAACCAGTTCGGTCCGGTGATTCCGAGGTGCGCGAGGACCTCGTTGACCGGTCCCGTCGACGGGTTGAGCAGGAAGACGAAAGCGACGGTCGCGGCCACCGGCGGGGCCAGGTAGGGCAGGTAGAAGGCCGTACGGAAGAAGCCGGCGCCGGTCTTGATCTTCGTGATGAGCAGTCCGAGGGAGAGCCCGAAGACCACCCGCAGGGCCACCATCACGACGACCAGCCACAGCGTGTTCCACAGGGCGGGACCGAACAGCGGCATCTGCTCGAAGACGTACTTCCAGTTCCGCAGCCCCACGAAGTCGGGCTTCTGGATCTGGTTGTAGTGCATGAACGAGAAGTAGACGGTGGCGATCAGCGGGTACGCGAAGAAGACGCTGAAGCCGATCAGCCAGGGGGAGAGGAAGCCGAGCGTACGCAGTCTGCGCCGCGCGGGATTGGACAGTGTCAAGGCCATGATGGGACTCCCGCTCCTCAGCTCTTCGACTGAAGGGTGTCGGCGTCGATCTGCCGGTCGAGCTCGCGCAGACCCTTCTTGAGGTCGTGGACCTTGCCCGCCTCGACCGAGTACGAGAAGTCCTGCAGCGAGGTGACGTACATGCCGCCGTTGGTGGAGGGCGGCATGACCTGGCTGTACTTGTTCTGCGCGATGTCCAGGAAGGTACGGAACGTCGGATCGGCGTCCAGCTTCGGCGACTTGAGGGCGGCGAACGTGGACGGCACGTTGTGGATCGCGTTGGCGAAGCTGACGACCTGATCGGTGTCGGCGGTCAGGAACTTCACCAGCTCCCAGGCCGCGTTCTGGTGTTTGCTGCTGTGCGCGATGCCCGCGACGGTGCCGGTGAGATAGCCGCGCCCGTACGTCTCGGCCTGGTCGTCGGGGACCGGCAGCGGTGCCACGCCCCAGTCGAAGCCGACCTTGGCCTCGTTCATCATCAGGCCGCGCCACTCACCGTCGAGGTGCATCGCCAGCTTGCCGCTCATGAACGCGTTCTGCGTGGACATCTCGTCACCGAAGGACGTGCGGAAGCGCTCCAGGGCGTTGTAGCCGCCCTGCGCCTCGACGAGCTTGTGGGCGGTGTCGAAGAACTTGTACGTCGCCGGGTCCTTCGCGAGCCGCGAGTCGCCCTTGGCGTCGAAGTAGGTGGGGCCCCACTGGGCGAAGAGCCGGTCGGGGCTGTTCTGGTACAGACGGAAGTTCGGCATGAAGCCGACGCGCTTGTATGAGCTGCCGGCGCGCTTCGTGAGCTTCTTCGCGTCGGCCTCGAACTCGGACATGGTCCGCGGCGGCCGGCTGATGCCCGCCTCCTTGAACGCGTCCTTGTTGTAGTACATCCCGTACGCGTCGGCGAGCAGCGGCAGGGCGCACTGGTTGCCGTCATAACTCGTGTAGTCCAGGAGGGTCTTGGGGAAGACCTTCGCCTTGTCGAGGCCGCTCTTGCGCATGAACGGGTCGAGGTCCGCCCACATGCCGGAGTCGCAGTACTGGCCCACGTTGTTGGTGGTGAACGAGGTCACCACGTCGGGTGCCTTGTCGCCGCCGGCCCGCAGCGCCTGGTTGATGGTGGCGTCCGTGACGTTCTCGGTGGACTCGACCCTGATGTTCGGGTGGAGCTTCTCGAAGCGGGCGATCGAGTCGTTGATCGCCTTCACCTCGCCGGGGGCCGACCAGCCGTGCCAGAACTTCAGTGTCACGGGCTTCGCCGGGTCGTCGTCGGCGCTGCCGACACTCGGGTTGGCGCAGCCGGACAGCAGCAGTCCGGCCGCGGCGAGCGCTACGGGCGCGCGCAGGGGTATACGCCATCGCGGCATGGCGAACGTCCTTTACCTGTACGGGAGTTGGAGGAAGTGGCGAAAGGTGGAGGAGGGGGAGGGGATGGAGCGGGGTCAGACGTTGCTGGTGTCGAAGACGATGTCGCGGGCCTGGGTCAGCGCCGAGCGCAGGGCGCCGGTGAGGATCGGGTCGTCGTCGAGATCGCTGATACGCAGCTGGGGCCGCGGCAGGGCGAGCCCGGTGAGTTCGTCCTCGACGCGGACGCGCAGCGCCTCGCCGCCGGCCTGGGCGACCTGTCCCGAAAGGACGACGAGCTCGGGGTCGACGACGGCGACGACGGCGGCGAGCCCGGTGGCCAGGCGGCGGGCCACCTCGTCGAGCACGGCGGGGTCGGCGAGGGCCTCGACGAGGTCCTTGGCGCCCCCGGCGAGCAGCCGCACGGCGGGTGCGGCGACCAGACTCTGGAAGCCGCCCCCCGCGTCCTCGCCGGCGATCTCCTCGTCGCCGCCGCGTGCCAGCGGGGCGCCGGGCAGCGGCATGTAGCCGATCTCGCCCGCGCCGCCGGTCGCGCCCCGCAGGAGCACGCCGCCGAGCACGATCGCCGCGCCGACACCCTCGTCGACATAGGCCAGCACGAAGTCGTCGTGGTCCTGCGCCGCGCCCTCGTACTGCTCGGCGATGGCGGCGAGATTGACGTCGTTCTCGATGGAGACCGGGGTGCCGAGGACCTCGGCGAGCTCGGCGAGCAGGGTGCGCGAGTGCCAGCCCGGCAGGTGCGGGGCGTACCGGAGCTGGCCGGTGTGCGGGTCGATGGCGCCGGGAGTGCCGATCACGGTGGCCGTGATGTCGCCGTGGCCGAGCCCGGCCAGCCGCAGGGCGCCGTCGAAGGCCTCGGCGACGAGCTGGGCGGTGCGGTTGCGCACGTCGTCGGCGACGGCGACGGCCTCGATGCGGCAGCGGCCGCGCTCGGCGCCGGCGATGTCGGCGACCACGGCGGTGATCCCGGTGGGGTCCGCGGAGACGGCCACGATGTGGGCGGCGCCGGGGTGGATCTCGTACAGCACGGCGTTCGGACCGGGCCGGCCGGTCTGGCTGCCCGTGGTGCGCACCAGGCCCACCGCTTCCAGTCGGCTGAGCAGCTGGGAGGTGGTGGGCTTGGACAGGCCGGTCAGCTCTCCGATCCGGGTGCGGGTCAGTGGGCCGTGCGCGACGAGGAGGTCGAGGGCCGCGCGGTCGTTCATGGCGCGCAGGACGCTCGGGGTGCCGGGGGTTCCCGGGGCCGTACCGGCCATGACCTGTCTCCTCGCAGCACTGTTAGGAAGGTTTCCTATTGGGTGCGAGGAACGTAAGCCGTGGGTGAAGGCGGCGTCAATAGGGTGCGGGCGGGCGGTGGCCAAGTCGTTGTCCCGGTCGGGCCCGCCCCGTGAACCGAAGCGGCGCGCGCCGTCGATAGAGGGGTTGTGAGACTGTTCCGCCCCATGGGGGGCCAGGGAGACGACGACTCGGACGCGGCGTTGCTGCGCGCCGTCGCCGGCGGGGACTCCGCCGCGATGGCCGCGCTCTACGACCGGCACGCCGGATGGCTGCATGCGCGGCTCAGCCGGCGGTGCGCGGATCCCGAAGTCGTCCGCGAAGTACTGCAGGACACCTTCGTCACCGTGTGGCGCTCCGCCGCCTCGCACCGGGGCGCGGAGGCCGGCGGCTGGCTCTGGGTGATCGCCGCACGAAGGCTCGTCGACGCCCGACGGGTTCAGGAGCGCACCGAGCAGATCGCGCACGCACCCACGGCCGACGTCCCTTCCGTCGAGGAGCACGTGCTCGACGGGCTTGAGTACGGCGATGTGGGCACCGCGCTCGGCCGCATCTCACCCGAGTTGCGTGAAGTGCTGCGCGCCACGGTCATCGACGGTCTGACCACCCGCGAGGCCGCCCGCCTGCTCGGCATACCGGAAGGCACCGTGAAGACCCGGGCGATGCGGGCACGGCGTGAACTGCGCACCGCGCTCGGCCAGTTGACGCCGATGGGAGGCACCGCATGAGCGGCGAACGGCACGGATCGGCTTGGCACGTCGGCGAGGAACTCGCCGCGCGCTACGCGGACGGGCTCCTGACCGAGACGGGCGACTGGTCCGTGGAGAAGCATCTGGAGAGCTGCGGGGCCTGCGCCACGCGGGTGTCCCGGGCGGTACGGGCCGGGACCGCCGGGGCCGAACTGGCGCAGATCCGCGCGGCCGTACTCGCCGATATCCAGGCGGAGTTGCCGGCCGCCGTCGAGGGGGCCGCGTCACCGCAGGGCCACTCGCTGCCGGCGGGGCCGCACCGCCCACGGCGCGGGCGGCTCCTGTGGGCTGCCGGACCCGCGCTGCGCGGGCCCTGGGCCCTGGCCCTGCTCCTCGTCGCCGCGGGGGCCGTCGGGCTGGGGAAGGCCGGAGGGTACGAGGGCGCCCGGCCCCTGCTGCTCGCCCTGGCCCCCGTGCTGCCGGTCGCCGGGATCGCCCTGTCCTACGGGCGGCACGCGGACCCGGCGTACGAGCTCGCCGCCACCTCGCCGTCGGGCGGGCTGCGGCTGCTCCTGACGCGCGCGGCCGCCGTCCTCGCCGTCTGCGTCCCGCTGCTCACCGTGGCGGGGCTGCTGCTGCCGGGCACGATGAGCGCGGGCCACGGCGGGCCCGTCCCGTACGAGATGCAGGTGCCCGGCGCCGCCGCCTGGCTGCTGCCGGGACTCGCCCTGACGCTCGCGTCGCTGGCGCTCACCGCGTTCCTCGGCTGCCGCACCGCGACCCTCCTCGTCGGCGGCGGCTGGCTGCTCGCACTCGCGGTGCCCACGGCCGCGCGCGGCGACAGCCCCGGCCGCCTCACGGAACGGCTCACCGAACAGATCTCCCTCTATTTCGACGGAGCGGCGGCACAAGCAGGCTGGGCGGCCGCGATAGCGCTGTCCGGCGCTGTCCTCGCCGTCTGCCGCTCCGCATACGACCACCTGGAGAAGGCGTGAGCACGATTCGAGTGACCGGACTGACCGTCCGGCACCGCAAGACCCCCGCCCCCGCGCTCGACGGCGTCGACCTCGGCTTCGGCCCCGGTGTCCACGGCCTCCTCGGCCCGAACGGCGCCGGCAAGACCTCCCTCATCCGGGTGCTCGCCACCGTCGCCGAACCCACCGGCGGCCGGGTGGAGATGCTCGGCGGCGACCTGCGCAAGCCGCGCGAGCGCAGCACGGCCCGGCGCAAACTCGGCTATCTGCCGCAGCACTTCGGCTACTACCCCGGCTTCACCGTGCGCGAGTTCGTCGCGTACGTCGCCTGGCTGAAGGAGATGCCCGCCGCGCTCACGCCCGACGCGGTCGAGCGGGCCGTCGAGCGCGTCGGCCTGACGGACCGTATCGACGCGAAGATCAAGAACCTGTCGGGCGGCATGGTGCGCCGTGTCGGGATCGCGCAGGCCATCGTGAACGACCCGTTGGTGCTCCTCCTCGACGAGCCGACCGCCGGCCTCGACCCCGAGCAGCGGGTCGAATTCCGCTCACTGCTCCGTGAGTTGGGGCTGGGAGCCACCGTCATCGTGTCCACCCATCTCGTGGAGGACGTCGCGGCGGCCTGCACCCAGGTGACGCTGATCGAGACCGGCCGGATCGCCTACCGCGGCACCCCCGCGTCCCTCGCCGCCCTCGGCACGGACGGCGACGAAGCCGACGGCAACGCCACCGAACGCGGCTACACGGCCGCCCTCCGAGGCCATCGCGCGGCCACGGCCGGAGCGGGCCGATGACCACAGACGTCCAGGCACCCGCCACCGCCCCACCGGCGCCGAAAGCGCCCGGCCGCCCCCACCACCCCCTGCGCGCCGAGCTGCTCCGCGGCTTCGCCCCCTGGTCCGGACTCGCCGCACTGCTCAGCGTGGGCGGCCTCATGGCGGCCAAAGCAGCCCAGTGGCAGGGCAGCTGGCCCGAGACCATGAGCAACCTGCATCTCACGGCCGCCGCCCTGGCCGTCCCCCTCGCCCTCGCGGCGGGCGCCTGGCAGGGCGGACGGGAGCGCCGGACGCGGATGGGTGAGCTGAGGGCGTCGATGCCCCGGGGCCCGCTGGCACAGTTCCTGGTCTGCGCGCTGCCCGTCGCGCTGTGGGTGATGGGCGGATACGCCCTCGCGGCCGTCGGCTCGCTGCTGGCCAGCCTGCCCTACACCTCCGCCGGACACCCCCTGCCGCTCGTGTTCCTCGGCGACGCACTGACGGTCGGCGCGTGCGCACTGCTCGGGCATGTGGCGGGCCGGACGGTGCCGTGGCGGCTCGCGGCCCCGGTCCTCGCCCTGGGCGGCTACGTCCTCTTCGGCCTCGCCTCCACTGCCGACTCCGCCGTGCGCTTCGTCGGGCCCGCCGGAGGGTTTCCGCTCGGCAGCACCACGGTGCCCGTGTGGTGGCAGCCCCTCGTCTTCGCCCTGTGGGGGAGCGCACTCGCCCTGACGGTCGTCCTCGCGCACGCGGCGCGCCGTCGCGCCACCGCCCTCGTCCCCCTGGTGGCCGCACTCGCCGCGGCCACCGTCCTCGTACAGACGGGGGAATCCATGTGGCAGCGCAACCCCCTCACCCAGCGCCAGGTGTGCGACGACTCCGCTCCGCGCGTCTGCGTCAGCGCCGCCTACCCGGGGATGCTGCCCAAGGTGTCGGACGCCCTTTCGGGGCTCATGGGCCGCCTGGACGGCGTACAGAACCTGCCGGTCCGCTTCGAGGACCTGCCGCGCCGTCCGCACGAGGACGAGGCCGAGCTGCCGGACCTCACGCCGATCGGCTGGGGTGTGGTGCGCGGCGAGCTGACCGACCCGCAGCAGTACGCGTGGGAGGCCGCCCACAAGCTCGTCCGCGAGGACTGCCCCACGCTGAAGGCGCAGGACGCACGGATCGCCCGGACCGACCAGGCTGTCACGCGCTGGCTGGCGCCCAGCCGCCTCCAGGAGCAGATACGCGACCAGAACCTCGTCGTGCACCGGGGCGACAAGAAGAGACTCGCCGAGGACCGCGCCGACGAGGCGGCCCTGGACCACCTCAAGGCGATGTCCCCCGAGACGCGCCGCGCCTGGCTGAGCCGCTATTTCGCGACCGCCCGCGACTGCGCCCCCGACCCGAAGGAGGTCCCGTCACTGTGAGTACACCCCTGGCTCTCTACGCCCGCTCGCGGGGCCTGCCCCTCACGCTCCTCATGTTCCTGTGCGCGGCGCTCTTCACCCTGTGGGCCGGGACCCAGCAGGACGCGTTCCTCGACCCGTACCGCCGCGTCCCCCTCCTCACCCTGGCCCCGCTGCTCACCTCCGCCGCGATCGGCACCAGCCTCCATCAGCACGCGGAAGAACTGGACCGCACGGCGGTACGCCCGTGGTGGCGACGGCGGCTTGCCCATCTGCTGGCCCTCACCGGCCTCGCGGCGGCCGTCCTCGCCCTCGCGGTGCCGGGCGACACACAGGTCTACGGCGCACCGGCGATGATCCGCAACGTCCTCGGCGCCACCGGCATCACGGCCCTCGCGGCAGTGGTCATCGGAGCGCGGCTCAGCTGGCTGCCCGCGATGCTGTACTTCTCGACCGTCTATCTGTCGTTCTCGTCACCCCGTATGCGGGAGGCGACGGTCCTGTCCTGGCCCATGCAGACGGGGCTGCAGCGCGGCGCCTGGGCCGCGGCGCTCATGCTCTTCGCGCTCGGCGGCGCGCTCTACGCCCGGCGCGGCGCACGGGCCGGGCACTGAGGCGGGCAACAGCCCGGCCGGTACGTCCTGCGGGGCCCGCAGGACGTACCGGTGAAAACAAAGACCCGGATCGATGGTCAGGCGGAAATGCCTTCGATCCGGGCCAGTGCCTCGTCCGCGCCGAACGGCTGCAAGTACGGCAGCCAGCGCGGATCCCTATGCCCGGTCCCGATGATGCGCCAGGCGAGCCCGGTCGGAGGGGCCGGCTTGTGCCGCAGGCGCCAGCCGATCTCGACCAGGTGACGGTCGGCCTTGACGTGGTTGCAGCGGCGGCAGGACGCGACCACGTTCTCCCACGCGTGCTGGCCGCCGCGGCTCTTGGGAATGACGTGGTCGACGCTGGTTGCGACGCCACCGCAGTACATGCACCGCCCGCCGTCCCTGGCGAACAGCGCCCGCCGGGTCAGAGGAACGGGCCCCCTGTAAGGGACCCGGACGAACCGCTTGAGGCGGACGACGCTGGGTGCAGGGACAGTACAGGTTGCGCTGTGCATATAGGCGCCGGACTCCTCGAGGCACATGGCCTTGTTCTCGAGGACCAGAACGAGCGCGCGGCGGAGCGGTACGACGCCGAGTGGCTCGTACGACGCGTTGAGGACCAGGACATGCGGCACGGATGCCTCCTTGTACGCCGGCGGCGCGTGGCTCGCGCCGGGACGATCTGTAGTCAGTTTCCCCTCATGGCCTGCACAAGCGCCACCATGTCCCGGTAACGGGCTGGGAGTGTTTTCGACCACATCCCCTACATCCCCAGGTGAGGACGGCCTCTCCCTCGAACAAGACAACGATCCACACACAATGCCCCGTTAGTGTGGTGAGTCTGCCCGTACCTCCGCCTTTCGCGGGCGGCCGCTATGCCTGGAGGTTTCTGCCGTGATCTTGTCCGTCCTGTCGGCGTCCGACCCGTCCTCGGACCCGACCACATTCAAGGACGCCCAGGAGCAGGCCACGAACGCCGCCAGCTGGGTCGAGCAGAACTGGTCCACCTGGCTGGGTATAGGCCTGCGCATCCTGCTCATCGTCGTCGTCGCCGCGGTCCTCAGAGTGGCCATCCGGCGCGCCATCACCAAGCTCATCGAGCGCATGAACCGCACGGCGCAGGCCGTCGACGGCACGGCGCTCGGGGGCCTGCTGGTCAATGTGGAGCGCCGCCGGCAGCGCTCGCACGCCATCGGCAGCGTGCTGCGCTCGGTCGCCTCCTTCGTGATTCTCGGCACGGCCGCCCTGATGATCCTGGGCACGTTCCAGATCAATCTGGCCCCGCTGCTCGCCTCGGCGGGCGTCGCGGGTGTGGCGATCGGCTTCGGCGCCCGCAACCTCGTCACGGACTTCCTGTCCGGCGTCTTCATGATCCTCGAGGACCAGTACGGCGTCGGGGACAGCATCGACGCGGGCGTCGCCTCGGGCGAGGTGGTCGAGGTCGGCCTGCGCGTCACCAAGCTGCGGGGCGCCGACGGCGAGATCTGGTACGTCCGCAACGGCGAGGTCAAGCGCATCGGCAACCTGTCGCAGGGCTGGGCCACCGCGAGTGTCGACGTCACCGTCCGCTCGGACGAGGACCTGGTCAAGGTCAAGGAGACCCTGACCGAGGTCGGCGTCGCCATGAGCAAGGACGAGCCCTGGAACGAGATGCTGTGGGGCCCGGTCGAGGTCCTCGGCCTCGACAGCGTGCTCCTCGACTCCATGGTCGTGGGCGTCTCGGCGAAGACCATGCCCGGCAAGTCCCTCACCGTGCAGCGCGAGCTGCGCTGGCGCATCAAGCTGGCCTTCGACGAGGCCGGGATCCGCATCGTGGGCCGCCTCCCCCTGCAGGCCGCCGACGAGGCCACCGCCGACCCGACGGCCGGCGTCTCGGCCCCGTCCGCCTACGCGTCGAGCACGTCCCCGCAGTCCCTGGCGGCCTCCCCGATCACGCCGCCGAACATGTCGAAGTAACGGCGGGAGGCGTACGCCGGCCCGCTCGCGTCACTCCGCGACCGCGTACGCCTCCACCGACCACAGCGAATAGCCGTACCGCGTGGCCCGCTCGTCGCCCTGGATCCGGACGAAGCGGGTGTCGCGGGCGTCCATGCGGACCGACTCGCGGCCCCCGTGTCCGTCCTTCACGGTCGCGGCCGTGCGCCACGACTTCCCGTCGGCGGACGTCTGGACGCGGTAGCCCTTCGCGTACGCGTCCTGCCAGTGCAGCACCACCTGGCCGAGGCGCACCGGCTTCGCCAGTTCGGCCTGCCACCAGGCGCCGTCCTCGGCGGGGGACGACCAGCGGGTCTCCGGGTCGCCGTCGCTCGCGGCGGACGCCGGGAAGTCCGTGGTCTCGTCGGCCGAGGACGAGGGCCTGCCCTCGCGGGCCAGGTCCGGTCCGGCCGTACGGGGATACGCCCGCACCGACACCGTGCGCGTCGTGCCGGCGAAGCTGACCGGCACGTCGTACGTGCCCGCCGGAGTGCCCTCCGGGACCGTGATGTCGACCGGTGCGCTCACCTGCGTGCCGCGCGGGAGCGAGGCCTGCGCGGGCAGCGTCACCTTGATGCCGTGCGGGCCCTCCGCGCTGAGGCGCCCCTCCACGGAGCCGGGCCGCTGCGGTGTCAGGCGTGCCGTGACCCGCCGCGCGCCGCCGCCGATCTCCGCGTCCAGCTCCGTGCGGGCCAGCTCGAACGAGGCGTCGGGGGAGTCCGCGTACCAGGGGACGACATGGCGCACGGCGCCCTTCGAGGCGCCGGACACCCGGATCGCGTCCGCCCTCACGTCCTTCGGCCTGCGTTCGGTGAACCCGCTGTCGGTGAGCGTGCCGACGGACTTCCAGCCCTCGCCCGGCACATGGACCTGCACGGTGCCGTGGGTGCCGGGGTCGGCCAGGACCGTCACCGCCGTGAGCCGCCGCGCCCGCGGCAGCTTCGCCTCCCCGTCGCGCGTCGCGTCCGCGCGACCGGTCCCCGCCCACGCCGCGTACGCCTTCTGCGCCCGGTCGAGGAACGGGTCCAGCACGCCCTTGCCGACGGTGACCTGGCGGGATTCCAGACCGGCGCGCCGGCGCTCCAGGAGCCGCGCCGCCCGCCACGCCGCCGCCCCGTCACCGCTGGCCTGCGCGTCCAGCATGTCGACGGCCGTCTCCCCGGCCTCCCCGTACCGTGCCAACTGGTCGCTCCAGGGCCGCACTTCGGCGTCCAAGGCCGTCGACTTGAGCTGCTCCGGAGCCCGCCGCATCACGGTGAACGCGTCCCGCAGCTCCTTCGCCGCCGCTTCGTACCGCGCGCGGTCGGTGAGCACCTTCGTACGGGAGTCCCAGAAGCCGGAGAGCACCGGCTTCAGATACGCGGACTCGTCCTCGCCGAGCACGGACGACGCGTCGTTGCCCGCCAGCGCGGCGAGTGCCTCACGGGTGGGCGCGTCACCGCCCGCCAGGTCGTCGAGCGCGGCCTTCCAGGACTCCTGCGGGCGGTAGTCGCGCGGGTTCCACGCGTAGTCCGCCGTCGTGAACAGCGGGATGCGGGAGGCCGCGGGCTGTTCCATCGCGTTGGCGAGCAGCGCCGCCGAACCCATCGCCACCGCGGGCTCGCGGCCCGTGTACGGACCGAGGAAGATGCGGTCCTGCGCGTAGTCGTTGACCGGGTAGTTGTCCATCGTGACGAGGCTGTGCCCGGAGCCGAACGCGGCCCGCGCGCCCGCCAGTTCGCGCCCGGTGATCGTGCGCGGGACCACGCCGATGCCCGTCCACGCCACCTCGACGGAGTCGTCGAGCCCGCCCGCGAGCGCCCCGCGGTACTCCGTCGACCCGTCCTGGTAGAACTCCGTCGGCATCAGCGACAGCGGCCCCGCGCCCGGGTGCCGCGCGGCGAGGTGCCGCGCCACCGCGTTCGCCACGCGCGCCTGCGCCCGCGCCGCCGCCTTCGGCCCCGAGCCGAACGTCCTGGCGTCCGCCTCGCAGTGCCACTCGCTGTACGACACGTCCTGGAACTGGAGCTGGAACGCCCGCACACCGAGCGCCCACATGGCGTCGAGCTTGCGGTTCAGGGCCCTGACGTCGTCGTCCGACGACATACACATCGCCTGCCCGGGCGCCACGGCCCAGCTCAGCGTCACGTGGTTGGCGCGCGCCCGCTCGGCAAGGGCCCGGAAGTCCGCGCGCTGGTCGGCCGGATACGTCTCGCGCCACCGCGCCTGCCGGTACAGGTCGTCGCCCGGCGCGTACAGATAGCGGTTCTGCTTGGTGCGTCCCATGAAGTCCAGCTGGTCGAGCCGCTGTTCACGGGTCCACGGGGTTCCGTAGAAGCCCTCCGTCATGCCGCGCACGGCCGTCCCCGGCCAGTCGCGCACGACGACCCCGGCGACCTTCCGTCCACTCACCAGCTGCCGGAACGTCTGCACCGCGTGGAACAGGCCGTCGTCACCGACGCCTTCCATGGCGACGGTGTCCCGGCCGTCCGTCCGCCCAGCGGCCAGCCGGTACCCGCCGGACGGCAGGTCCTTGCGGGCCGACGCGCCGAGAGCGCCGAGCGCCGTCTCGAGGCCCTGTCCGCGGCCGGGGCGGGCATCCGCCGCTCCCCAGCCGTCACCGGACGCGGTCCCGGCGGCCACGGAGCCGATCCGCACCACGAGCGCGGGACCGTCGGGCACGGCCTTCTCGTCGTCGACCTCGGTGATGTGCCGGGCGCCTGCCCCGCGCAGCACGGTGCGCAGCGCGTCCACCGCGTACCGGTCGGCGCCGCGGCCGGTGACGAGGACGACCTCGTCGGTCACGGTCACGGCCTCCGCGCCGGAGGCGGTACGCAGCGACTGCGGCCGGGGCCACACCGCGGGCGTTCCCGTGTCGCTGTCCCGGTCACCCGTGGAGAGCGTGGGCCCGGGCGGGGCCGCCACCGCTCCGGAGGCTCCCCCGAGCGCACTGGCGATGACGGCGACAGCGATGGCCGCCGCCCCCTTCCTGTGGCGCCGGAGCTGCACGGCTCACTCCTCGTTGGTCTCGGCTCGGTGGTGGGACCGGTCACGGGTGTCCCAGGGTGGCAACCGAGCCCACCATTTGCCGGGTCGGAGTGTCAACGGGAGTGGCCGTTGTGCCGCAATTGCCCGGCCGGGAGTGGCGGGAGGGGGTGATTCGCGCCGCTCACCGGCCGAGTCCCACCCATGGAACAGAATGTGACCAGTAACACGTTGTCGGGCCGTTCATGTCTGCCGCCGCGTTCGCTGGGTAGAGCTGCCGAGACCGTCGCCCACGAAAAGATCGACGACAAGACCCGCGAAGAACCGCGAAAAGGAGGCCATCATGGCCGCATCAGCGCACCTTCTGCTCTCGGCCCTGTCCAAACAGGCGGACGTGATCCTGCCCGCCCCCGCCCTGCCGCTGCCGGACGAGTTCGCGTTCGGCGCCGAACTGCCCCTCACCAGCGAGCCGCCCCTCGCCGACACGGAGCCGCTGACCAGCGAGCCCGCCCTCATCGACGTAGCGCCCCTCACGAGCGAGCCGACCCCCTCGGGTCCGGTCGCGGGCCTGGACGCCTCGGGGGTCTAGGTGACGCTGGCCCGGCTCGCCGCGCTGCACGGGATCGCCCCGTCCTACTCGCCGTCGCCCGGCCGCACGGTCGAGGCCCCGGACGCCGCGCTCGTCGCCGTCCTCGCCGCCCTCGGTGTCGACGCGCGCACCCCGGAGTCCGTACGGGACGCGCTGGTCGCGCGCGAGGCGGAGACCGCGGCGTGGCTGCTGCCGCCGACGGTCGTGCTGTGGGCCGATGAGCCCGCCCCGGCCTGGGCGCGGGAATTACCCGAAGGCGTGACGCTCGAGCTGGCCACCGAGCAGGGTGAACGCGTCGACGACTGGCGGCCACCCGGACCGGTATCCCTCGGCGTCCACCGGCTGCGGGCCACCGCCCCCGACGGGGCAACGGCCGACGCCCACCTGATCGTCGCCCCGCCGCGCGTGCGCACCCCGGGTGAACGCACGTACGGGCTGCTCGTGCAGCTCTACTCCCTCCTGTCGGCGAAATCCTGGGGCATGGGCGACCTCGGTGACCTGGCCGACCTCGCGTCCTGGGCGGGCCGCACCGCCGGCGCCGGGTTCGTGCAGGTCAACCCGCTGCACGCGGCGGTACCCCGCGGAGAAGGACCCACCGACCCCTCCCCGTACCGCCCGTCGTCCCGCCGCTTCCCCGACCCGGTACACCTGCGCGTCGAGGACATCCCCGAGTACGCCTATCTGCCCGACGCCGACCGCGACCGCGTGCGCGAGCTGCTCGCCGAGGCCGCCCGGCTGCGCGACGGCGTCCTGCACAAGGGCGCCCTGATCGACCGCGACGCCGTGTGGGACCTCAAGCGCCGCGCCCTCGACCTCGTCGTGCGCGTCCCGCTCAGCCCCGGCCGCCGCGCCGCCTACTGGGACTTCCTCGCCGAGCAGGGCGCGGACCTGGACCACCACGCCACCTGGTGCGCGCTCGCCGAGCGGCACGGCCCCGACTGGCACACCTGGCCCGAGCCCCTGCGCGACCCCGGATCCGGCGAAACGGCCGACGCCCGCACCGAGTTGATGGACCGCGTCGACTTCCACAGCCACCTCGCCTGGCTCACTGACACCCAACTCGCCACCGCCCAGCGCTCCGCGCGCGACGCGGGCATGCCCGTCGGGCTCGTCCACGACCTGGCCGTGGGCGTGCACCCGGAGGGCGCCGATGCCTGGGCCCAGCAGCACATCTTCGCCGCGGGCATGTCCATCGGCGCACCCCCGGACGCCTTCAACTCCCGCGGCCAGGACTGGGGTCTGCCGCCCTGGCGTCCCGACCGGCTCGCCGCCGCCGGCTACGCCCCCTACCGCGCGCTCCTGCGCGGCCTGTTCGCTCATGCGGGCGCGGTCCGCATCGACCACGTCATGGGCCTGTTCCGGCTGTGGTGGGTGCCGGCCGGACAGCCGCCGACCGAGGGGGCGTACGTCCGTTACGACGCGGAGGCGATGCTCGCCGTACTCGCCCTGGAGGCCGGCCGCGCCGACGCCCTGGTGATCGGCGAGGACCTCGGCACGGTCGAGCCCGGCGTCCGCGAGGCCCTGCACGCGCGCGGCGTGCTCGGTACGTCCGTGCTGTGGTTCGAGCGCGACTGGGACGGCACGGGCCGCCCGGTGCCGCCGGAGCGCTGGCGTACGGACTGCGTGGCCACCGCCACCACCCACGACCTGCCGTCCACCGCGGCCCGGCTGACCGGCGACCATGTGCGGCTGCGCGACAGCCTCGGCCTCCTCGGGCGGCCGCTCGCGCGGGAACAGGCCGAGGCCACGGCGGAAGTCGCCGAGTGGACCGCCCTGTTCGCGCGCCTCGGCCTGCTGCCCGGCGGCGGAGGACAGGGCCTGTCCGAGGAGGAGGAGATCCGCGCCGTCCACCGCTTCCTGCTGCTCACCCCGGCCCGCATGGTCGGCGTCTGGCTGCCCGACGCGGTCGGCGACCGGCGCCCGCAGAACCTGCCGGGGACCTCGGACGAGTACCCGAACTGGCGGCTCCCGGTCGCCGACGCCACCGGCCGTCCGGTCACCTTCGAGGAGCTCACGGCCTCGCCGAGGGCGCACGCGCTGATCGAGGTCCTGCGGTCCGGACTGCCCCGTACGGCACCCCCGGGCGCGCGGCCCGTTTAGGTGTTCGCTACGTTTGCACCGTGGACAAGAAGAACGCTCTGCGCGCCGGCGCCCTGGCTGCCGGTACGACGCTGATGATGCTGCTCATGACGTCCCCCGCGCTCGCGCTGGCGCGCGACGACGGCGACGACCCCGGTAAGGGCCTCTCCGTCATCGAGACCCTTGGCCTCTATGTCGTGGCGCCGATCGTGCTGTTCCTGGTGATCGCCGGCCTCGTGATCGTCGGTGACAAGTCCCGCAAGCCGCAGAAGCAGGGCTGACCACCGCACCTCTCACTCACGTCTTTGCCGAGGGCGTCCTCGTGTGCACCGCGCACCGAGGGCGCCCTCGGTGCGTTCCCGCCCCGTTCCGCGGTCGCTCGGCCGGGGAGTCCGGCCGGGGCGTCCTACGGCCGCTCGGCCGTCAGATAGCGCTGGAGCGTCGGCGCCAGCCACTCCACCATCTCGTCGCGGCTGAGCCCGACGGCGGGGCCGAAGCGCAGCACGTAGCGGGTGAGCGCGAGACCGAGGACCTGTGACGCGCAGAGCGCGGCCCGCACCGGGGCCTCGGCGGGATCGGCGCAGACGCGCAGGGCGAGCGGCAGCGTCTGCTTCCTGAAGATGTCCTGCATGCGCTCGGCGCCTGCGGTGTTGGTGACGCCCACGCGCAGCAGCGCGGTGAGCACCTCGTTCTCCTCCCACAGGTCGAGGAAGTGCCGTACGAGGGTGCGGCCTATGTCCTCGACCGCGATCTCCTCGGGGTCCGGAAGCCGCAGGTCGAGGTCGATGGCCGCGGCGAAGAGACCCTCCTTGTTGCCGTAGTAGCGCATCACCATCGACGGGTCGATCGCCGCGTCCTTGGCGATGGCGCGGATCGTGGCCCGCTCGTACCCGTCGGCGGCGAAGCGCTCGCGGGCCGCCGCGAGGATCGCGGTGCGGGTGGCGTCCGAGCGGCGTGCCTGCTGGGTGGTTCCTGTCATGCCAACAAACGTAGGCCAACACCTGTTGACAGTCCAGAGCGGGGCGCCTAGGTTTGCCAACAGATGTAGACCAACGCTCGTTGGCCAACAAGTGTTGGCGATGAGCTGCCGGACCCGACCGGACCGAGCTCGCAGGCACCAGGAGGCCACCATGAACGGCACCACTCCTCGCACCGTGATCGTCGTCGGCTCCGGCCCCACCGGCCTGCTCCTGGCCGGGGACCTCGCCGCCGCGGGCGTCCCCGTCACCGTCGTCGAGAAGCGTCCCCACAAGATCAGCAACCTCTCCCGGGCCTTCGTCCTGCACGCCCGCACCCTGGAGCAGCTCGACGCCCGCGGCCTCGCCGACGGCATCGAGGCCAAGGGCCAGGCCCTCGACAGGCTCCAGCTCTTCGGCCGCCTCGCCGTCGACCTGACCGTCCTCCCGTCGCGCTTCCGCCACCTCCTGGTCCTGCCGCAGTACGAGGTCGAGGCCGCGCTCCAGCGGCGCGCCACCGACGCGGGCGTGAAGTTCGCGTACGAGACGGAGGTCACCGGCCTCGCCCAGGACACGGACGGGGTGACGCTCCAGGTCCGCACGGCCGACGGCGAGTCGACGGCGCTGCGGGCCGCGTACGTCGTCGGCGCCGACGGCATGCGCAGCGCCGTACGCGAGAGCGTCGGGCTCCCCTTCCCCGGCAAGTCCGTCATCCGCTCCGTCGTCCTCGCCGACGTGAAGCTCGCCGAGGAGCCCGAGAACGTCCTCACGGCCAACGCGGTCGGTGACGCCTTCGCCTTCATCGCCCCCTTCGGCGACGGCTATTACCGCATCATCGGCTGGAACCGCGCGCGCAACGTCCCCGAGTCCGCGCCCCTCGACCTCGACGAGATCAAGGAGGTCACCCGCCTCGCCCTCGGCCGCGACTACGGGATGCACGAGGCCCGCTGGATGTCCCGCTTCCACAGCGACGAGCGTCAGGCGCCCGCGTACCGCGTCGGCCGCGTCCTGCTCGCCGGGGACGCCGCGCACGTCCACACGCCGGCCGGCGGCCAGGGCATGAACACCGGCCTCCAGGACGCCGCCAACCTCGGCTGGAAGCTCGCCGCCGTCGTCAACGGGCGTGCGGGAGACGCCCTGTTGGACACCTACGAGGCCGAGCGCCACCCTGTCGGGAAGGCCGTCCTGCGCAGCAGCGGCGGCATCATCAGGCTCGCGATGGCCAACCGCCCCTGGACGCTTGCGGCCCGCGCCGCCCTCACCACGTTCCTCGGCCGCGTCCGCCCCGCCCGCACCCGCTTGCTCGGCCAGCTCACCGGCATCGGCGTCGCCTACCCGGCCCCGCGCGGCGCCCACCGCCTCGTCGGCACCCGCGTCCCCGATGTCGCGCTCACGGAGGGCCGCCTCTACGAGGTCCTGCGTCAGGGCATGTTCGTCCTGATCGTCCCCGAGGGCGCCCGCGACAAGGGCGACGACCGCTACACCGTCACCCACTGGGCGAGCGACCGCCGCACGGCGCTCCTCGTGCGCCCCGACGGATACGTGGCCTGGGCATCGGACGGCGAGCCGGCGGATGGCGGCGCCATCTCCGCCAGCATGCCGGACAGTATCGACTCGTACTCGTTCCGGGCGTAGGCGGCCGGCCGGCGCCGGGACATCGGGGGCGGTCCGGCTTCAGGAGGGCTGTGTGCCCGCCAACAACTGACGCAGCAGGTCGGCGAGTTGGCCGGCCTGCTCCTTGTCGAGTGAGGCGAGCGCCTCGGTCTGCACGGCGAGCCCGGCGCCGACCGCCTCGTCGACCAGCGCCCTGCCCTCGTCGGTGAGGGTCACCTGGAGGCCGCGGCGGTCGTGCGGGTCGGGCGAGCGGCGCAGCAACCCGCGCCGCTCCAGCTTGTCGAGCCGCCCGGTCATGCCGCCGGTCGTCAGCATCAGCGTCGCCGAGAGTTGACGCGGCGAGAGCGTGAACGGGTCGCCGGAGCGGCGCAGCGTGGCGAGGACGTCGAACTCGCCCCGCGCGATGCCGAAGCGGGCGTACGTCTTGTCGATGCGGTCGCCCATCGCGCGCGAGATCCGGTAGACCCGGCCGAAGACCTCCATCGCCGTGGTGTCGAGGTCGGGCCTGGCCTCGGCCCACTGGTCGATGATCGCGTCGACGGCGTCCTTGACGTCCTTGCTGCTGCTCATGGGGCGAGTATGCGACCCGGGTCGGTCGGTCGCAAGAAAGTAGCTCGACAGAAAGTAACTTTGAAGAAAGTGACTTGACGGCAAGTAGCTTACGGCTAAGCTACTTTCCACGAAGCTACTTCTCTCCAACCCATTTCACCGCGGGGGGCGCCCGATGAAGACGAACAAGCACAGCGTCGAGAAGGCGAACAAGCGCAACGGCGCCGTGATCGCACTGACCGCGCTGGCCCCGATCTCCTGGGGCTCGACCTACGCGGTGACCACGGAGTTCCTGCCACCCGACCGCCCGCTGTTCACCGGGCTGATGCGGGCGCTGCCGGCGGGCCTCCTCCTGCTGGCGCTGGCGCGCACGCTGCCGCGCGGCGCCTGGTGGTGGAAGTCCCTGGTCCTCGGTGCGCTGAACATCGGCGCGTTCTTCCCTCTCCTCTTCCTCTCCGCGTACCGCCTCCCCGGCGGCATGGCGGCGGTGGTCGGCTCGATCGGCCCCCTCTTCGTCGCGGGCCTCGCGACGCTCCTGCTCGGTGAACGCCCCACGCGCCGCACGCTGTTGACCGGCATCGCGGCCGCGCTCGGCGTCAGCCTCGTCGTCCTCAAGGCGGCGGGCGCGCTCGACCCGGTCGGCGCGCTGGCGGCGCTCGCGTCCACGGCGTCGATGTCGACGGGAACGGTCCTCACCAAGCGGTGGGGCCGCCCGGAAGGGGTGGGCCCCCTGGCGCTCACCGGCTGGCAGCTCACGGCCGGCGGTCTTCTCATCGCCCCGCTCGCCTTCCTCGTCGAGGGCGCGCCCCCGGCGCTGGACGGCCGGGCCGTCGCGGGTTACGCGTACCTGGCGCTCGCCAACACGGCGGTCGCGTACTGGCTGTGGTTCCGCGGCATCGGCCGCCTGACCGCGACGCAGGTCACGTTCCTCGGCCCGCTCTCGCCGCTGACGGCGGCGGTCATCGGCTGGGCGGCGCTCGGGCAGGCGCTGACGCCGGTGCAGCTGGTGGGCATGGCGCTGGCGTTCGGCGCGACGCTGCTGGGCCAGCGCCTGCCCCGGGCCGCCGCTTCACCCGCTTCACAGCCCCAACCTTTCAGTTCTGCTGAAGAGACGGAGCGGAAAGTTTCGATGGACCTGACGGGTGGAGAGCTGCGACGGTAGTCGGGTCGTAGCCAGATCACAGCTCAGGAGGGGATACGGGATGGCGGTCCTGGACCGGACAACCACCAGCGCCGAGAAGGCCGCATCGGGAGGTGGAGGAGCAGGAGGGCGCCGCGCCGGCAACGGGCTCGGCGCCGGCCTCGCGCTCGCGCTGCTCGCCACGGTGGTCTGGTCGGGCAGCTTCGTCACCTCCCGCGCGCTGCACGACAGCGTGCCCCCGATCCAGCACGCGTTCTGGCGCTGGATCATCGCGATCGCCGCGGTGGCGCCGTTCGCGGCGCGCTCCGCCTGGCGGCAGCGGGCACTGCTCCGCGCCCACCTGCGCTTCCTGCTGCTCGCCGCACTGCTCGGCGTGACCGTCTACAACACGCTCGTCAACCAGGCGGCGATGACGACGTCCGCCGGGAACATGGGCATGATCATGGCCGCGTCGCCCGTCCTGATGGCGGCGTACGAACGCCTCGGCGGGGTGCGGCTCGGGGCCCGCCGGGTGACCGGCACGGTCGTGGCGTGCGTGGGTGTTCTGCTTCTGGTCAGCAAGGGCTCCCTGGCGCCGGACTTCACGGCGGGCGACCTGTGGGTGGTCGCGGCGGCGGTCTGCTTCGGCTCGTACAGCGCGCTGCTGCGGCGCCGGCCGGCGGAGATCGGCGGGCCCGCGTTCCTCTTCGCGACGTTCGTACTCGGCGCGCTGATGCTGCTGCCGGTGTTCCTCGTCAGCCTCGCCGTCCAGGGCGGCTTCGAGCCGACGGCGGCGACGGTCTCGCCCCTCCTGTACGTGGGTGTGGTCTCGTCCGCCGTCGCGTTCTTCGCGTGGAACAAGGCGATCGCCCAGATCGGCGCGGCCCGCGCCGGCGTCATCTACTACCTCCAGCCGGTGTGCGTGGCCCTGCTCTCGTACGCGGTCCTCGGCGAGGCCATGGGCGTGCTGCAGATCGCGTGCATGGCGCTGATCCTGGCGGGGGTGGCCCTCGGCTCCGCGACCCGGGGCGAGACCCGGATACGTTGACCCCATGCGCGCCACCGACTGGGACATCAAGAAGCTCGCGATCCTGCGGGCCCTGCGGGACCGGGGGACCGTCACGGCCACCGCACAGGCGCTGCTCATGACCCCGTCGGCCGTGTCGCAGCAGCTGACCAACCTGGCGAAACAGCTCGGCGTGCCGCTCCTGGAGGCGCACGGGCGGCGCGTACGCCTCACCGACGCCGCCCACCTCGTCCTGCGGCACGCCGAAGCCGTGTTCGCCCAACTGGAACGCGCCGACGCGGAGTTGGACGCGTATCTGCAGGGCGAGTCGGGGGAGGTGCGGGTCGCCGCCTTCTCCACCGCCGTGCCCGCCCTGGTGGTGCCCGCCGTACGCGCCCTGCGCACCGCCCACCCCGGGATCGCGGTCCGCGTGCGCGAGGCCGAGGCCGCGGAGGCGTACGAGCTGCTCTCGGCCGGTGACGTGGACCTGGCCCTGTCGCTCGCCGCGCACGCGCCCACCGCGCGGGACCCCAAGTTCACGCGGGTGCCGCTGCTCGCCGACCCGCTCGACGTGGCCCTGCCCACCGGGCATCCGCTGGCGGGAGCGGCGGGCCCGCGCCTGGCCGAGCTGGCCGGCGAGCACTGGATCTTCGGCGGTTCCGGACCCTGGTCGGAGATCACGCGGGCCGCGTGCGAGGCCGCCGGGTTCGTGCCCGAGCAGGCGCACAGCGCGGCCGGCTGGACGGCGATCCTGGCGATGGTCGAGGCGGGGATGGGCATCGCCCTGGTCCCGCGCATGGCGGCGGCGGGCCGAGAGGGCGTCGTGATGTGCGCGCTGGGCGAGGACCGGCCGGTCAGGCACGTGGTGGCGGCGGTGCGCAGCGGGTCGGAGGAGGCGCCGGCGGTGTCGAGGGTGCTGGAAGCCCTGAGGGAAGCCGCGGCGGAACGCTGATGTCAGGACCCGACCATTCAGCTCACCTGAACGTACTTGTCGAAAAGTTTCGATGGACCTAAGTGCTCGGTGGGTCCGACAGTGGACGTATGACGACATCCGACGCAGCGCCGCTCGAAGCCCACGAGGACCCGCACGCCAACGACGCCGCCCCCTACTCCGGCGGCGACCCGTACGCCGACTACCGCCACTTCGGCGACACCGAGAGCTACGCGGAGCTGGTGGACCTCGCCGACCGGCGCCTGGGCGCGGGAGTCATCGCCGCGAACGACGAGTTCTTCGCCCAGCGCGAGAACCTCCTCGTCCGCGAGCCCGCGGTGTTCGACCCCGAGCACTTCGGGCACAAGGGCAAGATCATGGACGGCTGGGAGACCCGCCGCCGCCGCGGCACCGCCGAGTCCCCCTTCCCCGCGCCCGAGGACCACGACTGGGCGATCGTCCGGCTCGGCGCACCCGGCGTGATCCGCGGCATCGTCGTGGACACCGCGCACTTCCGAGGCAACTACCCGCAGCGCATCAGCGTCCAGGCGGCGTGCGTGGAAGGCTCCCCGAGCCCCGAGGACGTCACCGCGGCCGACGTGAAGTGGGAGGAGCTGATCGCCCCGACGCCGGTGCGCGGCCACGCGGCCAACGGCTTCACGATCACGTCGGAACGCCGCTACACGCACCTCCGCCTCTGCCAGCACCCCGACGGCGGTGTGGCCCGCCTGCGCGTGCACGGCGAGGTGGTCCCGGACCCCGAGTGGCTCGACCTGCTCGGCACGTTCGACCTGCTCTCGGTCCTCAACGGCGGTACGTACGAGGACGCGTCCGACAAGTTCTACTCCTCGCCGACGCAGATCATCCTGCCCGGCACGTCCCGCAAGATGGACGACGGCTGGGAGAACCGCAGGCGCCGGGTGCACGGCACGAACGACTGGGTCCGCTTCCGCCTCGCCGCGCAGGGCGCGATCCGCGCGGTGGAGATCGACACGGCGTACCTGAAGGGGAACTCGGCCGGCTGGATCGCCCTGAGCGGCCGCAACGGCGACACGGGCGAGTGGTTCGAAATCATCCCCCGCACCCGCCTCCAGCCCGACACCCTCCACCGCTTCAAACTCGCCGCCCGGGCCGTAGCCACCCACGTACGCCTGGACGCCTTCCCGGACGGCGGCGTGGCCCGGATGCGCCTGCACGGCTCCCTGACGGAAACGGGCCGCGACGCCCTGCGGGACCGCTACGGCCGCACCGAGGCCTGACCGACGAAGCGCGGCGGGGCATCCACTCAGCCTGCGCCGTCGTCGAGACGCCCTACTGGGCCGTGCCCGCGGTGAGTGACGCGCGCCCCACCGCCGGCACCCGCGAGCGTGAACTCGCCCGGCTCGGCGAGCTGTTGCTGAGCCGGGCCAAACGGCTCGAAGCGGTACTCGGGGAGTGGACGTCCCGGGTGCCCGAAGAGCGGCTGCCCTTCCTCGCCGCCGCCCAGGAACTCATCGAGGTCGCCCCGGGCATCGTCGACACCTGGACGTCGTACGACGCGCGTGAACTCGGCGCCGCCGAACTCGCCGCCACCGTCGGCAACTCCGTCTCCCTCGGCATCTCCGCCCGCCGTGCCCCGCTGCGCGCCGCGGCCATGCTGCGGGGCGCCCTGGGCGAGCGGCCGACCCCCGCGGACGCGGCCGTCGCGGACCGGCTCGACGGCCTGGTCGGAGAGTGGTGCGAGGACATGGAGCGCCAGTACGAGCCCCGCGGGGTGTCGCTGACGGCGCAGACGAACCTGCACACGCAGACCATGCTCGCGATCGCCCGCGAACTGGCCTGAGGACGCGTCAAAGGGGGAGGGGCGCCCCGCACGTGGCGGGGCGCCCCTCGTGGACCAGGCGGTGACGGACTACGCGTCAGCCTCCTGCGCCCGCAGCGCACGCTCCACGCCCGCCCGCGATTCCGACACCAGGCGGCGCAGGGCCGCGTTCGGGTCGGCCGTGGTGAGCCAGGACTCCGTTGCGTCCAGGGTGGGCTGGGAGATCTGGATCGCCGGGTACAGGCCGATCGCCACCTGCTGGGCCATCTCGTGGGAGCGGGACTCCCAGACGTCCTTCACCGCGGCGAAGTACTTCTCCGTGTACGGGGCGAGAAGGTCGCGCTGGTCGGTCTGGACGAAGCCGGCGATGACCGCTTCCTGGACCGCGTTCGGGAGCTTGTCGGACTCGACGACCGACGCCCAGGCCTCCGCCTTCGCCTCGGCGGTGGGGCGCGCCGCGCGGGCCGTCGCCGCGTGGCGCTCGCCCGCCGCGGTCCGGTCCCGCTCGTACTCCGCCGCGATCTCCGGCTCGTCGTAGCGGCCGACCGCAGCGAGCCGCTCCACGAACGCCCACCGCAGCTCCGTGTCGACGGCGAGGCCCTCGATGGTCTGCGTGCCTTCGAGGAGCGCCTCGAGCAGGTCGAGCTGCTCCGGCGTGCGGGCCGTCGCCGCGAACGCGCGGGCCCACGCCAGCTGGTGGTCGCTGCCCGCCTCCGCCGCCCGCAGGTGCGCCAGCGTCGCCTCGGTCCAGCTCGCCAGCGCCCCGTCGCGTCCCACGGGGGCCGCGTACAGGTCGATGGCCAGCTTCACCTGACGGTGCAGGGACTGCACGACGCCGATGTCGGACTCCTTGCCGATGCCCGAGAGGACCAGCTCCAGGTAGGCGCTGGTGGGCAGTTCGGCGTCGCGCGTCATGTCCCAGGCGGAGGCCCAGCACAGGGCGCGCGGCAGGGACGACTCGAAGTCGCCGAGGTGCTCGGTGACGAACGCGAGCGACTCCTCGTCCAGGCGGACCTTCGCGTACGACAGGTCGTCGTCGTTGAGGAGGATCACGTCCGGGCGGCGCTTGCCGGCCAGCTGCGGGACCTGGGTCAGCTCGGTGGCCGTGACGTCCAGCTCGACGCGCTCCACGCGCACCAGCTTGCCGCTGTCGTCGTCGAGGTCGTAGAGGCCGATCGCGATGCGGTGCGGGCGCAGCGTCGGCTCGCCCTTGGCGCCGGCGGGGAGCGCGGGCGCCTCCTGCTGGATGGCGAAGGACGTGATGACGCCGTTCGCGTCCGTCTCGATCTGCGGGCGCAGGATGTTGATGCCGGCCGTCTGGAGCCAGGCCTTCGCCCACGCGGTCAGGTCGCGCCCGCTGGTCTCCTCCAGCGCGCCGAGCAGGTCGGACAGGCGCGTGTTCCCGTACGCGTGGCGCTTGAAGTACGCCTGCACGCCCTGGAAGAACTCGTCCATGCCGACGTACGCGACGAGCTGCTTGAGGACGCTGGCGCCCTTGGCGTACGTGATGCCGTCGAAGTTGACGAGGACGTCGTCGAGGTCGCGGATCTCGGCCATGATCGGGTGCGTGGAGGGCAGCTGGTCCTGCCGGTACGCCCATGTCTTCATGGAGTTGGCGAACGTCGTCCACGAGTGCGGCCAGCGGCTGTCCGGCGAGTACGCCTGGCAGGCGATCGACGTGTACGTGGCGAACGACTCGTTCAGCCAGAGGTCGTTCCACCACTCCATCGTCACGAGGTCGCCGAACCACATGTGGGCCAGCTCGTGCAGGATCGTCTCCGCACGCACCTCGTACGCCGCGTCCGTCACCTTCGAACGGAACACGTACTGGTCGCGGATGGTGACCGCGCCCGCGTTCTCCATCGCGCCCGCGTTGAACTCCGGCACGAAGAGCTGGTCGTACTTGGCGAAGGGGTACGCGTAGTCGAACTTCTCCTGGAACCAGTCGAAGCCCTGCCGCGTGACCTCGAAGATCGCGTCCGAGTCGAGGAACTCGGCGAGCGAGGGCCGGCAGTAGATGCCGAGCGGCACGGACTGCCCGCCCGGGCCCTCGTACGAGGAGTGCACCGAGTGGTACGGGCCGACGATCAGAGCCGTGATGTACGTGGAGATGCGCGGCGTCGGCTCGAAGTGCCAGACGTCGTCCTTCGGCTCCGGAGACGGGGAGTTGGAGATGACCGTCCAGCCCGTCGGCGCCTTCACGGTGAACTGGAAGGTGGCCTTGAGGTCCGGCTGCTCGAAGGAGGCGAAGACGCGGCGCGCGTCCGGGACCTCGAACTGCGTGTACAGATAGGCCTGCTGGTCGACCGGGTCGACGAAGCGGTGCAGACCCTCACCCGTGTTGGTGTACGCGCAGTCGGCGACGACCCGCAGCTCGTTCGGCCCCGCCTCCAGGTGCTTGAGCTCGATCCGCGAGTCGCGGAACACGGCGGCGACGTCCAGCGAATGCCCGTTCAGGACGACCTCGTGGACCGCCGGGGCGACCAGGTCGATGAACGTGTGGGCGCCCGCTTCGGCGCTCTCGAACCGCACGCTGGTCACGGACCGGTAGGTGCCGCCCTCCTGCGCTCCCGAGAGGTCAAGATCGATCTCGTACGACTCGACATCGAGCAGTTTCGCCCGCTGCTGCGCCTCTTCACGGGTCAGATTGGTGCCAGGCACGCGGTCATCTCCTAGATCCGGTCTACGTTTGTGACGTTCCGGTCATCCTTCCACGAGGGAAGCGGAGAGCGCGATGTCCGTTTTCCGCCGGTGAACCCGCGCGCGCGGGACGAGCCTTGCGTACATGACCACGTACACGGCACAGCCCATCGCACCGGCCACCCTCAAGGAACTGCGGGACACCGACGACGCGGGCCGCCCCTGCGTCGCGTTCACCGCCACCGACGACGCGGCCGTCGGGTCCCCGCTGCGCTGCTGTCTGCGCTCCGTCGAGCCCGGCGAGCGGATCGCGCTCGTCTCGTACGCCCCGCTGCGGCGCTGGAGCGAGGCCACGGGCGCGCACCCGGGCGCGTACGACGAGCAGGGACCGGTCTTCATCCACGCCGACGACTGCGAAGGGCCGGCGCCGGACGCCGGCGGCTACCCCTTCGACCGGCCCGGCGCCCTGCGCACCGTGCGCCGCTACAACGCCGAGGGGCACATCGTCGGCGGGCGCCTCCTGGAGATCCCGCAGGATGCGACCGCCGGGTTCGACGCGGCGTTCGTCGAGGCGTTCGGCGACCCGCACGTGGCGCTCGTCCACGTGCGGGCCCTGGAGTACGGCTGCTTCCAGTTCGAGGTGCGCAGGCCGCAGTCGTAGAACGGCCGCGGGTCCGGAAGGGGCGGGCGTCCGGAAGGGGGCGGCCGTCAGCCCTTGAGCTCGGCCGCCACCAGCTCCGCGATCTGCACCGCGTTCAGTGCGGCGCCCTTGCGGAGGTTGTCGTTCGAGACGAACAGCGACAGACCGTTCTCCACGGTCTCGTCACCGCGGATGCGGCCCACGTACGAGGCGTCCTGGCCCGCGGCCTGGAGCGGCGTCGGGATGTCGGAGAGCTCGACGCCGGGGGCGCCGGACAAGAGCTCCGTGGCGCGCTCGACGGACAGGGGACGGGCGAAGCGGGCGTTGATCTGCAGCGAGTGCCCGGAGAAGACCGGCACGCGCACGCAGGTGCCGGAGACCTTGAGGCCCGGGATCTCGAGGATCTTGCGGGACTCGTTGCGGAGCTTCTGCTCCTCGTCCGTCTCGTTCAGACCGTCGTCGACGATGGCGCCGGCCAGCGGCAGCACGTTGAACGCGATGGGGCGCTTGTAGACCTGGGGCTCGGGGAACTCGACGGCGGAGCCGTCGTGCGTGAGCTTGTCCGCCTCGGCGACGACCTTCTGCGCCTGGCCGTGCAGCTCGGCGACGCCCGCGAGACCGGAGCCGGAGACCGCCTGGTAGGTGGCGACGACCAGCGCTTCGAGGCCGGCCTCCTCGTGCAGCGGACGCAGGACCGGCATCGCGGCCATCGTCGTGCAGTTCGGGTTGGCGATGATGCCCTTGGGGCGGTTCGCGATCGCGTGCGGGTTGACCTCGGAGACGACCAGGGGGACCTCGGGGTCCTTGCGCCAGGCCGACGAGTTGTCGATCACGACCGCGCCCTGGGCCGCGACCTTCTCGGCGAGCGCCTTGGAGGTGCTGCCGCCCGCGGAGAAGATGACGATGTCGAGGTCCGTGTAGTCGGCCGTCGAGGCGTCCTCCACCGTCACACCGTCGATGACCGTCCCGGCCGAGCGGGCCGAGGCGAACAGGCGCAGCTTGTCGACCGGGAAGTCCCGCTCGACGAGGATCTTGCGCACGACCGTGCCGACCTGACCGGTGGCTCCGACGATTCCGACCTTCACAGGGTTTTCCTCCGTATGTACACGAACAGAACAGCGGGGGTGCCGTTCCATGATGCGTCTGTCCCCGGCCGCCTTGTCCAATCCATTGTGCGAGGTGCGGGACGCCACATTCATCCCTGTCTCACGGTGCGAACGTTTCCGGCTGCCCCGGCGTCCTAGGGGAAACGCGGGAGAGCCAGGGGGAGGGGAGGGGCATTGCTGCGCAGTAGAACGCGCCGCGCGGAGGCGGCCGATCCGCTGGATGCCGCGCAGGAGGACCGGGTGCGGGCCGTCCTGTCGCTGGGCGGGGTACCGCACGGCGACCTTCAGGACGGCGTGCAGCAGGTGCGCCTGCGGCTGCTGGAACGGGCCGCGCGGGGTGACGAGGCGCCGCGCGACGTGTCGGCGTGGGCCGCCGTCGTCGCCTCGAACCTCGCGATGGACTGGCACCGGGCCCGCCGCCGCCAGGAACGGCTCGGCGAGCGCCTCGCCTCCCTGCGCCAGGAGCAGCGCGCGGAGGACGGCGCCGAGTCGCGGGTCCTCTCGCTGGCCGTGGCGCAGGGACTGGACGAGCTGCCGGACACCCAGCGCCAGGTCGTCGTCCTGCGGTTCTACGCGGATCTCCCGGTGCGGGCGATAGCCGAGGAGCTGGGCATCCCGGAGGGCACGGTCAAGAGCAGGCTGCACACGGCGGTACGGATGCTGCGGGCGCGGCTGCGCGAAGGGGAGGTGGTGTGACATGGAGCACGAGGACCGCGCGCTGATGCTGGCGCTCACGGGGGAGCCGCTGCCCCAGGAGGACGCGGCCGACCCCGAGGTGGTGGCCGCGCACGCGGCGGCGGAGGCCGATGTCGCGCTGCTCGCGGAGCAGGTGCGGGGGATCGGGGACGCGCTCGCCGCGCGGGGGACTCCGGCGCCCGCGAAGCCGTCGGCGTCCGTGGCCCATGTGCGGCCCCGCAGGCGTCTGCGCCTGGCCCTGGGCTCTCTCGCCGCCGCGGGGGCGCTCGGGGTCGCAGGCGTCATGATGTGGCTCGTCGCACAGCCCGGGGACCACGCGGCCTCCGGAGCCTCCGACAAGTCCGCGAGCGACAGCAAGGGCGGCAACAGGAGCGGCATCGAGGACGCGGATCTCACCCCGGAGGGCTTTGTGGCGTGCTCCCGGCTCATGGTGGAGGGCACGGTCGACCGCGTCATGCCCGAGCCCGGCGGGAAGGGAGACCGCATCACGCTGACCGTGACCCGTTACTACAAACCGGCCTCCGGATCCGGGAAGGTCATCTTCCGGATGGATCGCGATGTCGACCCCCGCCTGAAGCGGGGCGACCACACGCTGATCACGGTCCCCAAGCGCGGAAACGAGCCGGACAACTGGGCCACGGGCAAGGAGATCAAGCCCTTGCGCGACATGATCGTGAACGCGCTCCCCGGCTCCCGTGGCCTGAAGTGCGGCCAGGGCGGCGGCCCCGGAGTGTGAGCCCGGGCCGACGGCAAGGGGCGGGCGCCCGTACGGACGCCCGCCCCTCCTGTCACCCGGTCACCGTTACGGCGTGACCTTCTCGATCTTCACGCTGCCGAGCCCGGCGACCGTGCCGCGCCCGTTCAGGAGCTGCACCTCGCCGAAGAACTCGCGGCCCTCCGGCGCGGCCGCCGCGGCGACGACCTCGGCGGTGACCTGCGTCGCGTCACCGTTGCCGAGCTTCACGGACTTCGCCTCGTCGACCTTGACCTGGCCGAGCGTCGGGGAGAAGAACACGTCGCGGTAGTCGTAGTCCGTCGAACCGGACGGGACCGAGTAGCCCACGACCTCGACGGTGTACGTGCCGGCGGCCGGCTTGCTGATGCTGACGGCCTCCTCGGAGTCGCCGTCGGCGGACTGCCCGACCTGGTTGCCGTCCTGGTCGTAGACCGTCAGGTCCAGGTCGGCGGCGTTGTCGGAGACGCCGCCGATGGCGACGTCCAGACGCTCGGCGCCCGCGGGGACGACGACCGTGGAGGTCTGCGTCTCACCCTCCTTGAGGGACGGACGCGCCGTCTTCGACGAGCCGAGCGAACCGCCCTTGAGCTTGCCGTCGATGGCGGCGAAGTTGTTCGTCACCTTCCAGGAGACGGCGGCCGGGGTGCCGACCTTGGCCTCGGGCACGGTCTGCACAGCCGGGTCGAAGGCCGCGCCGAGCACGGCGACGCCCAGCTTGTACGGGTTGTCGAGCTGCGGCGACGTACGGCGCGCCTCGACCTCGATCTCCCAGACGCCGGCCTGCGGGTCCGCGTACGAACGCAGGTCGGGGCGGCAGACGTTGTCCGGGTTGTAGTTCGGGTAGCAGCTCGGGGTCGACGTGTCGTCGACCGGGACGCCGTACGGGTGGATCGAGATGAAGCGGGTCTGGCTCTTGTCCTTCAGGCCGCCCATCGCGACCTCGAGGGACTTCGCGCCCTCGGGGACCGTCAGGAAGTACGACTTCGTGCTGTTGCGCTGCACGGAGCCGGAGTCCGAGAACGTGTACGACGGCTTCGCGAGCGGCGTCGCGACGACGACGGTCGCCATGACCTGCTGGTCGACGCCCTCGGTGCGCGGGTCGTCCACCTCGAGGATGGCGCTGCGCAGACCGGCGCTCTTCGGCGCGGCCTGCACCTTGACGGTGACCGGCTTGTTCAGCGGCAGAGAGACGGTGTCGTCGCCGAGGATGCGGAACGTGGAGCCCGAGTTGTTCTTGAGGGACAGCTCGTGGCGGACCGCGCGGTCAGAGCCCGACGTGCGCGTGACGGTGACGTCGTAGGTCTTCTTCTGGCCGGCCTTGAGGCCGCCCTCGCGGTCGTAGATGCCGGTGCCGAAGCCCGGGTCCAGGAGCGCGTAGTCGATCGCGGTGTCGACCGGGGCCTTCACCGTGTAGGTGTGGGCGCCCGCGCCGCGCTTGATGGACTTCCACGCGTCGACGATGTCGATGAGGCCGGAGCCCTCGGCGTACGCCTGCTCGCCGCTGATGTGCTTCGCGGTCGAGGTGAGCGCCGTGCGCAGCTTCGCCGGGGTGAGCGCGATGTGCTTCTGCTTGGCGGCGGAGAGCAGCAGGGCCGAGGCGCCCGCGGCCTGCGGGGAGGCCATCGAGGTGCCCTGGAGCATCGAGTAGCCGGCCGGCAGGCTGTAGCCCGCCTCGGCGACCGGGGAGCCCGGCAGCCAGGTCTGCGTCGTGTTGATCGCGGCGCCGGGCGCGGTGATGGTCGGCGTGAAGCCGCCGTCCTCACGCGGGCCGCGCGACGAGAACGGCATCATGGCGTAGGACTTCGTCACGCCCGAGCCGTAGTTGGACGCCCAGGTCTCCTTGGAGATGGACGCGCCGACGGAGATGACCTTGTCGGCGAGGCCGGGGTCGCCGATGGTGTTCGCGCCGGGGCCGGAGTTGCCCGCCGAGATCACGAGCTGGACGCCGTAGTCGTCGATGAGGCGCTTGTAGAGCAAGGAGCGCGCGTTGTTGCCGTCGTTGAGGGCGGGCAGGCCGCCGATCGACATGTTGACGATGTCGACGCCGCGCTTGGTGACGAGGTCGACCATGCCCTCGGTGAGCGCGACGTTGGTGCAGCCGCCGGACCAGGTGCAGGCGCGCGAGGAGACGATCTTCGCGCCGGGCGCGGCACCGCTCATCTTCCCGCCGAACAGGCCGTTGGCGGAGGTGATGCCCGCGACGTGCGTGCCGTGCTCGGACTCGATGACGCCGATGTTGACGAAGTCGGCCTTCTTGCCGGTCCAGTCGCCGCCCAGCGGGTCCATCGGGACGTCCTTGCGGATCTCCACGACGAACGGGATCCGCTCGACGACGTCGGTCGCCGGGTTGTCCTTGCCGAAGTACCCGATCTGGTAGCCGTCCTTGTACGGCTTCATCGGGGTGTCGTCGGTGAAGTCGGCGTTGTCGTTCAGGTCGACGGTGACCGTGCCGGCCTTGGCGTCGTAGAGGACGGCCCAGGAGTCGGTGGTGTCGCCGTCGCGGTTCAGGTCGCCCTTGGCGTCGCCGCCGGTGGTGGCGGACTCCTTGAACGTCGAGACCTGGTACGAGCCGGCCGCGGCCTTGAAGGTCCGGCCGCCGAACGTGAACGTCGGCCCGGACACGTTCGTGACCATCGCGCGCCAGGTGGCGTCGCCGTCGACGAGCGGGTCGGTCGAGGTGACCCAGTCGACGATCTTGCGCTCGCCGGTGGTGGTCTTCTGGAGCGCCGGGTGGCCGAGGTCCACACCGGAGTCGAGGATGCCGATCGTGACGCCGCGGCCGTCGGCCTTCGGGTTGTCCTTCACGAAGTCGACGGCGCCCGTCTCGAAGGACGGGTTGTACGGGTTCTTCGACGGGGTGTTCTTGCCGGGCGCGGCGTAGGAGCCTTCGGCGCCCTTCGAGCCCTTGGCGGTGTCGCCGGCCGGGGTCGGGTCGTCGAGCTCGATCTCGTGGCGCAGGTCGATGCCCTGCACGGAGGAGAGCTTCTCGGCCGCCTTGATCGCGGCGTCCGCCTTGGCGGTCGGCACGGTGGCACGGACGTAGCCGAGCTTGTCGTAGGTCCGGCCGACCGAGCCGCCCTTGACGGCGTCGAGCTGGTGCGCGACCTGCTCGGTCGCGCCGGGCGCGGTCGCGACCATCATGGTCACGTTCTTGTCGCCGGCCGCCTCGGCCTGGTCGAGGAGCTGTGCGTCGGACGAACCGAGCTTGTCACCGGCCGACTTGACGGGTGCGTCGGTCGACGGAGTGGTGTCCGCGTCCGCGGAGTAGGCCAGGGGTATCGGCCCGGCGGCGGTGAGCGCTGCGACGAGGCCGGCGGCGGCCGCGAGCCGGGCCACCCGTCTCGCTCCGGATATCGGTGCGCGCTGGGGATCGAGGGTCATCAGCATCCCTGTACGTAAAGGTCGGAAAGGGTCCGGAATTCGGTGCCGGATGACCGGTCAGCTTTACGTAAGTGGCGCCTGTTTGGGGAGAGTTGCCCGTGACGTGATCAGGTCATGGCGTACTTCCGCCATACGTCATCGCGGACAAAGCGGGGCGTTCGGGGAATCGCGCACAGCAGGGTGCGGCACACGCGCCCCGCGAGGAGAGCCGCCCGCCCCGCCATCGACCCGCACGTTCACCACCCCGACCCGCCGTGGACCGCATAACGTCACCGTGTGCACAGGGAACTGAGGGTCGCGGCCTACGCAGTCTGCGTACGGGACGAGCAGGTGCTGCTCGCCCGCTGGGTGGCCGGCGACGGCACCAGACGCTGGACGCTGCCCGGAGGGGGCATGGACCACGGCGAGGACCCGTACGACACCGTGATCCGCGAACTCGACGAGGAGACCGGCTACGCGGTCGAACCCGGCACCCTCCTCGGCGTCCACTCCGTCCTGCGCCGCTACCCGCGCAAGCTCGGCGCCGTCGCCGACTTCCACGGCCTGCGCCTCGTCTACGAGGGCCGGATCACCGGCGGCGAACTGCGCCACGAGGTGAACGGCTCCACCGACATGGCCGCCTGGCACGCCCTCGACGACGTGCCCCGTCTCGCCCGCGTCGAACTCGTCGACGTGGGTCTCGAACTGTGGCGCGAGCGGCCCGCCGCGGGCCACGTCTTCCCCGGAAAGTGAACATGGAGTGACCGGCTCCCCTCCGGCACAAGAGGCGTTCATGACCGCGCAGGGTGGTCGGTGATCCACGTGGCGTGATCGGCGTTGCCCGTTGCCGCCGCGTTAACGCGCAGGTCATCCCCGATGTCAACGATCCAGTACGAGCGGGTAGTTCTGCCACGGCGAGCGCCCCGCGACCACTGCCGACGCGTTAGCACTCGGGGAGACCGCGCCATGCCGCGCATACGCTCTGTCGCCGACACCGCTGCATCAGCCACCGCCGCCAAGGCCGCCTCCATCGCCTCGGCACTCGACCGCCGCACCTTCCTCGCCGCGTCCGGAGTCGTCTCCCTGACGGCCGGCATCGGCTACGCGCTCGGCCCCGGCTCGGGCAGCGCGGCCGCGGGCCCCGCGTCCTCGGGGCCGGTCCCGGCCGCCGTCTCCCGCCGGGCACCCGCCGCCCCGCTCGCGCCCTACACGCGTGGCACCACTCTCGGATCCGTCGCCGCAGCCCCGGCCGGCGCGGGCTACCGGCGCCTCGGTGACGGCCCCGCCTGGCAGCGCGTCGTCCGCGGCGACCTCGCGTCCGCCAAGTCCGGACGTGAGGGCCGCCGCACCGCGCTCGCCGCGTTCGTCCAGTTCACCGACCTGCACATGGTCGACGTACAGCACCCCCTGCGCTACGAGTACCTGCGCTCGCAGACCGCAAGCGCCTGGCGCCCCCAGGAGTCCCTGTCCGTCGCCGGGGCGGTCTCCCTCGTGGAGCGGGTCAACGCGCTGCGCGGGGCGCCCGTCACCGCGTCGCCCCTGCACTTCGTCATGACGACCGGCGACAACACGGACAACAACGCCAAGTCGGAGCTGGACTGGTTCCTGAAGGCGATGAGCGGCGGGCGCATCACCCCGAACACCGGCGACCCGCGCCGCTACGAAGGCGTGCAGGACACCGGCCTCAAGCTGTACTGGCACCCGGACGCCGCCCTGCGCGACGCCGACAAGCAGCTCGGCTTCCCCCGCATCCACGGCTTCCTGGACGCCGCGATCGGTGAGCTGCGCAGCCCGGGCCTCAACCTGCCCTGGTACTCGACCGTCGGCAACCACGACGCGCTGCCCGGGGGCTGCTACGCGCCCGGCGACTCCTTCTTCGCCGAATTCGCGGTGGGCGGGCGCAAGCTCATGGAGCTGCCGGACTCCGCAGGCAAGGCGATCTGGGACAACGTGAAGAACGGCGGCGACCCCAAGGGTCACGGCTTCAGGGAACTCCTCAAGTCCCAGGCCCGCCACATGCGTTCGGTCACCCCGGACGAGTCCCGCGCCCCCTTCACCCCGGCCGAGTACCTCAAGGCCCACCTCGACCCGGCGCACCTGGGCCCGGGCCCGCACGGCCACGGCTACACGCAGGCCAACGTCGACGCGGGCACCCAGTACTACGCCTTCCGCGTCTCGGACGACATCCTCGGCATCAGCCTCGACACGACGGACCCCGGCGGCCACTACGAGGGCTCCATCGGCACGGCCCAGCTCGACTGGCTGGAGCGCACGCTCAAGGACAACGAGAAGAACGGGGACTCCCACGTCCTCGTCTTCAGCCACCACACCAGCAAGACCATGCGCAACCTCCGCCAGGACCCGCACCACCCCGGCGAGGCCCGGCACGGCGGCGACGAGCTCCTCGCGCTCCTCGGCCGCCACCGGAGCGTCCTGGCCTGGGTCAACGGCCACAGCCACAAGAACGCCATCACTCCGCACGCGGGCCCCGAAGGCCGCTCCTTCTGGGAGATCTCGACCGCGTCCCACGTCGACTTCCCGCAGCTGGCCCGCATCATCGAGATCACCGACAACCACGACGGCACGGTCTCCCTGTTCACCACGCTCATCGAGTCCGCGGCCCCGCACCGCACCGACTTCACCGACCTCAGCCAGACCGGCCTCGCGGCCCTCTACCGCGAACTCTCCTTCAACGCCCCCGGATCCCGCGCCACCCTCTCCGGCACCCCCGGCGACCGCAACACGGAACTCGTCCTGCGCAAGGCCTGAGACGCGGGGTTGAGGCGCAAGGCCTGAGAACGGCCTGATCTCGCTCAACCCGATCATGGTCCTCAACCCCTGCCCGTGACACCCGAGTCCCCCAGGTCGACCGCAGCGCACACAGCTGCAGAACATCGGCGAAGGAGACACGGGATGTCAGTGCGTACCGGCCTGGTGGGTGTGGCCGTAGTGGTGTCGGTGACGGCGGGGGCGCTCGCGACCCCCGCTCTCGCCGATGCGCCGGCCAAGGACGGACACGGGGCGACGCAGCAGGCCATGGACGCCGCCGTCGCGGCGGGCGTGCCCGGGGTGACGGGGCAGGCGACGGACAAGTACGGGACCTGGAAGGGCACTTCGGGCCTCGGTGACCTGCGGACGGACACCCCGCGCGGCGACCGGGACCGCTATCGCGTCGGCAGCATCACCAAGACGTTCGTCGCGACGGTCCTCCTCCAGCTGGAGGCCGAGGGCAGGCTGAGCCTGGACGACACCGTCGACCGGTGGCTGCCCGGCGTCGTCACCGGCCACGGCCACGACGGCAGGAAGATCACCGTCCGCCAGCTGCTCAACCACACAAGCGGGATCTACAACGTCACGGAGGACAAGGGCTTTCAGCAGACCGTCTTCTCCCGCGACGGCTTCCTGAAGCACCGCTACGACACCTGGTCACCCGGCCGGCTCGTGCGGGTCGCCATGGCCCACAAGCCCGACTTCGCGCCCGGCACGTCCTGGAACTACTCCAACACCAACTACGTGCTGGCCGGCATGGTCGTGAAGGAGGTCACCGGCCACTCCTACGCGGACGAGATCCGCCACCGCGTCATCGAGCCCCTCCACCTGCGCGCCACCAGCCTGCCCGGCACCACCGTCACCGTGCCGCGCCCGGCGAGCCGCGCCTACTCCAAGTTCCCCGACGACCCGGACAAGAAGACGTACGACGTCACGGAGCTCAACCCGACCCTCGCCTCGTCGGCCGGCGAGATGATCTCCGACTCGGCGGACCTGAACCGCTTCTACTCGGCGCTCCTCGGCGGCCGGCTGCTGCCCGCCGCGCAGCTCGCCGAGATGAAGGAGACGGTCCCCGTGCCCACGGGGGAGGGCGAGCCCGAGGTCGGCTACGGTCTCGCCCTCATGCGGCAGAAGCTGAGCTGCGGCAAGGAGATCTGGGGCCACAGCGGCGGCATCCACGGCTCCAGCTCGGATGCCGTGACCACACGCGACGGCCGCCACACCCTCGCGTTCAACTTCAACGGCGACTGGACGGGCGACAGCCAGGCCGTCATCGAGGCGGAGTTCTGTCCCAAGTAGCCGACCTGGCCGTCTGGTTGAGGGGCCGTGGCCCGGCGGGGTTCAGTGCGGCAGCACCATCACATACGCCGCCGGTTCCCGGTCCGCGGACGCCATCAGCGCGGTCCGTACGACCGTCGCCTGCTGTTCGAGTGACTCGCGCAGCTTGCGCGGCGTGATGTGGACGACGGTGATCCCGAGGCGCTCCAGGTGCTCGCGCTTGCGGGCGTACTCGGACCACTCCAGGCCGTCGCTCTCCTCCTGGAGATCCGGGCGCAGCTCGTGCCGGGGCGCGTTGGGGCCTCCCCTGCTCGAGCGAAGCCGAGAGCTTGGGGAAGTGTCCAGCTCCACGGCGACGGCCTGGTCGGGCCAGTACGCGTCGACGCCGCCGAGGTGCGGCCCGCCGGGCAGGCGCAGGTCCACGTTCCACAGCGGGTCGGGCAGGCCGTACTCGCGCACCATCTCGTACATGCGGTCCTCGGCGATGGCGCGCCCCTCGGCGAGCAGCGAGTCCACGGCGTCGATGACGTGCGGGCGGGTGAGGAGCCTGGCCTGGTTCAACTCCCGTACCACGACGGCGGGTTCGCAGTGCCCGTCGCGGACGGCCTCGGTGAGCAGGCGCCGCACCGCCCCCGCATCGTCGAGCTGGGCAACGGCGTCCGCGAGGGCGCGCGGCACGGGCGCCACCGGCACCCCCGAGATCCGCTGTGGCGTCGGCATCCCGTGACTGCGAACGAGGCGCGCGAAGCCGGTCGAGCGCAGCCGCCGGGTGCGGGGCACCATGACGTCGATCCGGTCGAGGGAGAGCAGCGGGGGAACGGAGACGAAGCGGTGCAGGGCCAGTGCGGCAAGACCCGTGACCATCGCGTTTGTGTACGGGGCCTGGGGTGCGGCCTGCGGGGGGTGCGGCTCGCCGGGGGTGGTCTGCGTGGGCACGGCGACAGCGGTACGGGTCTGGGGGCGGCCCGCGTACAGGAGGACCGCGTGCAGCCGCTCGTCGGGGGTGGGCTGGCCGGGGTGGAGCAGATACACGCCGGGCAGGAGCTGCTGCCAGGGGCCGCCCGGCCGGCACTGCTCGTTCAGGGCCGCCGAGTTGACCCCGTGCGCCTTGAGCTGGGCGGCGCTCAGCACGCGCTGCCGGCCGTCGTCGAGGTGCTGGAGGGGGTGGGGGGACAGCGGGGTGTTGTGGTTCATGACCCGGCCATTCCCGGCGCCGCCCGGGCTCCTAACCCCTGTTACACGCCCGTCGACAAAAAGGGACAAGCCTGCCCTAAAGTACGGGCGTTCGACTGCCGAGAAGGGCAGGTTGGGCGACGGGTTACGGCCGGGAGTTTCCGTGTTCGGTAACTCCCGGCCGTAGCAAGCCTGTTGTTCCCTCCGGGGCTACATCCCGGCCGTCGCGTCGCACGCCTGTGCGCGCAGGGCGCGGGCCAGGTCGTCGCGGGCCTCGAGGACGAGACGGCGCAGCGCGGGCGCCGCGTCCTCGTGCGCCGCCAGCCACGCGTCGGTCGCGTCGAGCGTGCCCGGGGAGTCCTGGAGCGAGGGGAAGAGGCCCTTCACCACGTCCATGCCGATCTGGATGGACCGCTCCTGCCACACGCGCTCGATCGCCGCGAAGTACCGCTCCGCGTACGGCGCGGTCAGCTCGCGCTGCGCCGGCTGCTGGAAGCCCGCGATCGTCGCCTCGACCAGCGCGTTCGACAGCGCGTCCGACTCGACGACCTGTGCCCAGGCCTGCGCCTTCACCGCCGCGGACGGGCGCGCCGCGAGGCAGCGCACCTGGTGCCGCTTGCCGGAGGCGGTGTCGTCGCGCGCCAGCTCCGCGTCGATCACCGACTCGTCGGCCTCGCCCGTGGAGGCGAGCGCATTCACGAACGACCAGCGCAGCTCCTGGTCGACATCGAGCCCGTCGATCTTCGCGGTGCCTTCGAGCAGGCCGCGCAGCAACTGGAGATCGGCCTCGGCGGAGGCGACCGAGGCGAAGAACCGCGCCCACGTCAGCTGGTTCTGGCTGGCCGGCTCGGCGAACCGCAGCTCCCGCAGGGCGCCCTCGGCGAGCTGCCGGCTGCCCTCGGCGCGCCACTCGGGCGCCGCGTAGTGCGTGACCGCCGAGTTCGCCCAGGTGTGCAGCATCTGGAGGACGCCGATGTCGCTCTCGCGCCCGGCGAACCGCAGCACGAGGCCGATGAAGTCACGCGCGGGCATGAGCCCGTCCCGCGTCAGGCTCCACAGCGCCGACCAGCACAGGGCGCGCGCGAGGGGGTCGGTGATGTCACCGAGGTGCTCGCGCAGGGTGGCCAGCGAGTTCTCGTCGAAGCGGATCTTGCAGTAAGTGAGGTCGTCGTCGTTGACCAGGACCAGCTCGGGCGCCTCGGCGCCGGCCAGCTCGTCCAGCACGGTCCGCGGCCCGTCCACATCGACCTCGGCACGCGCGTACCGCACGAGCGCCCCGCTCGCACCGTCACGGTGGTAGAGGCCCACGGCGACGCGGTGCGGCCGCAGCGTGGGGTGCGACTCGGCGGCCTCCTGGATCACGGCCAGCTCGGTGATCCGGCCCTCGGCGCTCAACGTGACCTGCGGGGTGAGGGAGTTGACGCCCGCCGTCTGCAGCCACGCCCGCGACCACGTGGCCATGTCGCGCCCGCTGGTCTCCTCCAGGACGGACAGCAGATCGCCGAGCTGCGTGTTCCCGTACGCGTTCCGCTTGAAGTAGCGCCGCGCGCCTTCGAGGAACGCCTCGCGCCCCACGTAGGCGACGAGCTGCTTCAGGACGCTCGCGCCCTTCGCGTACGTGATCCCGTCGAAGTTGAGCTTGGCGTCCTCCAGGTCGCGGATGTCGGCCGTGACCGGGTGTGTGGAGGGCAGCTGGTCGGCGCGGTACGCCCACGCCTTGCGGTTGTTGGCGAAGGTGATCCAGCCGTTGGCGAAGCGCGTCGCCTCGACCATCGAGAACGTCCCCATGAAGTCCGCGAAGGACTCCTTGAGCCACAGGTCGTCCCACCACTGCATCGTGACGAGGTCGCCGAACCACATGTGCGCCATCTCGTGCAGGATGACGTTCGCGCGCCGCTCGTACGACGCCTGCGTCACCTTGCCGCGGAAGATGAACTCCTCGCGGAACGTGACACAGCCCGGGTTCTCCATCGCGCCGAGGTTGTACTCCGGCACGAACGCCTGGTCGTACTTCCCGAAGGGGTACGGGTAGTCGAAGTGGTCGTGGAAGAAGTCGAGCCCCTGCTTCGTCACCAGGAACACGTCGTCCGCGTCGAAGTGCTTCGCGAGCCCCTTGCGGCACATCGCGCCGAGCGGGATCTCCAGCTTCGTACCGTCCTCGAAGACGCGCTCGTAGGAGTCCGTCACGTAGTGGTACGGGCCCGCGACGATCGCGGTGATGTACGTCGAGATCGGCTTCGTCTCGGCGAACTTCCAGACGCCATCGGCGAGTTCACCGACTCCGTTCGACCAGACCGTCCAGCCCTCGGGCGCCTGCACGCTGAAGCGGTAGGGCGCCTTGAGGTCGGGCTGCTCGAAGTTGGCGTAGACGCGCCGCGAGTCGGCGGGCTCGTACTGCGTGTAGAGGTAGACCTCGCCGTCCTCGGGGTCGACGAAGCGGTGCATGCCCTCGCCGGTGCGGCTGTAGGCGCACTGGGCGTCGACCACCAGCTCGTTCTCGGCGGCCAGGCCGTCGAGCGCGATCCGCGTCCCGTCGAAGACGGCCGCCGTGTCGAGGTCCTCGCCGTTCAGCGTCACCGCGTTCACGGACGGCGCGATCAGGTCCACGAAGGTCGCGGCGCCGGGCTCGGTGGCCCGGAACCGGATCGTCGTCACCGAGCGGAACGTCCGGGGACCCTCGCCCTCGGTCTCGCCGATCGCGGACCGCAGATCGAGCTGGACCTCGTACCCGTCGACGGACAGCAGGCCCGCCCGCTCGCGGGCCTCGTCGCGGGAAAGATTCTCTCCGGGCACGGGCGGCACTCCCTTGTGACTCGACTGGCTGCACTTGTGGTGCGAACAGGACCGATCCTGCCATGTGCCCCTGACGGCTGACAGCCGGGAATGGGACGCCGGCGCGGGGCGTTGGCGAGGAGAGTCAACGCCACGGAAACATGAGGAGAACCATGTCCGAGAAGACCCCCGTCGACTTCTGGTTCGACCCCCTGTGCCCCTGGGCCTGGATGACCTCACGGTGGGTCCTCGAAGTGGAGAAGGTCCGCGACATAAAGGTCAGGTGGCACCTGATGAGCCTCGCCGTCCTGAACGAGGACAAGCTCGACGACCTGCCCGACGACTACCGCGAGCTCCTTGAGACTAAGGCCTGGGGCCCGGTCCGCGTCGTCATCGCCGCGCAGGAGGAGCACGGCGCGGAGGTCCTCGGCGACCTCTACACCGCGCTCGGCACGCGCATCCACAACGGCGGCGAGGGCCCCACGAAGGAGGCCGTCGCCGCAGCCCTGGAGGAGGTCGGCCTGCCCGCCTCCCTCCTCGACCACTGGGACGGCACGAAGTACGAGCCCGAGCTGCGCGCCTCCCACAAGGAGGGCATCGACAAGGTCGGCCAGGACGTCGGCACGCCCGTCATCGCCGTACCCGGCGCGGACGGCGAGCAGATCGCGTTCTTCGGCCCGGTCGTCACCCCGGCCCCCAAGGGCGAGGAGGCCGCGAGGCTCTGGGACGGCACGCTCCTGGTCGCCTCGGTCCCCGGCTTCTACGAGATCAAGCGCACGCGGACGCAGGGGCCGGTCTTCGACTGAGGTTCAGCCGAGGTCCGTGGGCACTTCCACGGGCGTCCGGAACCGGCGTTCCTGGCGATCCGTGCGGAGCTTGCGGCAGTCGCCCTTGGTGCACATGAAGTAGTTCTCGACGTATTGCTCGCCGATCCGCCCGCGGAGCCAGACCTTCTCCTTCTCCGTCAGCGGGCGGTGCGTCTCGCGGGACTTGCACCAGTGACACGACATGGGCTGCGGTTTCGTCATGCCGCCACGATCCACCGGACCCCCCGCTACCGAAAGACCCCCGCGAGTCACGTCCTCGCGGGGGTCTTTCCTTTATCCGCCCGCCGCCGCGAAGGTTGAGAAGACGATCACGAGGCGGGACGCTTCAGCGGCTCAGGGGGCGACCAGCAGGTTGAACGCCCGGTCCTTCGCGGCCGCGTACCGCTTGGCGACGTCCTGCCAGTTGACGACGCGCCACATGGCCTCGACGAAGTCGACCTTCTGGTTCTTGTACTGGAGATAGAACGCGTGCTCCCACGCGTCGAAGACCAGGATCGGGACCGAGCCCTGGCCGACGTTGCCCTGGTGGTCGTAGATCTGCTCGACGATCAGGCGCCCGCTCACCGGCTCGTACGCGAGGACGCCCCAGCCGGAGCCCTGCGTCGTCGCGGCGGCCTTGGTCAGCTGGGCCTTGAACCCGGCGAAGGAGCCGAAGGAGGCGGTGATGGCGTCCGCGAGGTCGCCCACGCCGTCCGTGGCCAGCGGCTCGCCGCCGCCGTCGCCGGTCATGTTGTGCCAGTAGATGCTGTGCAGGATGTGGCCCGAGAGATGGAACGCGAGGTTCTTCTCCAGGCCGTTGATGGCGCCCCACGACTCCTTGTCGCGGGCCTCCTCCAGCTGCTCCAGGGTGTCGTTCGCCCCCTTCACATACGCCGCGTGGTGCTTGTCGTGGTGGAGCTCGATGATCTGCGGGTTGATGACCGGTTCGAGCGCCGCGTAGTCGTACGGAAGTTCTGGGAGCGTGTAAATGGCCATGTCCGAGTCCTCCGAGCTGCGTACTGCAGAGCTTATTGCAACTGATGCGCAAGTGCAGGCTAACAGCAGTAGTCGGTGGTGCAACGCGAAGGACCCCCGGGCCAGATGGCCCGGGGGTCCTCGGTGAGCTGAGCGGAGTCAGGCGGTGGTCGCCGCCCGCGACTCCGCCCTCTTCTGGCGTACGTAGCCGACGATCGCGAGCACGATGGTCAGGCCGCCCGTGTAGTACAGCTGCACGCGCGTGTCGTGCTCACGGGCCATCAGGACGAAGACGACGACCATCGCGACGAGCGCCAGGACCGTGAGGTACGGGTACGCCCACATCTTCACGACGAGCTTCTCCGGGGCCTCGCGCTCCAGCTTGCGGCGCAGCAGCAGCTGCGAGACGGCGATGAAGAACCAGACGACGAGGATGATCGCGCCGATGGTGTTGAGCAGCCAGGCGAAGACGTCGTCCGGGCGCCAGTAGCTGAGCAGGACGCAGACGAAGCCGAAGGCGGCGGAGATCAGGACCGCGACGCGCGGCACACCGCCGGTGACCTTGCCGATCGCCTTCGGGCCCATGCCGCGGGCGACCAGCGAACTGGCCATGCGGGAGGCGCCGTAGATGTTGGCGTTCATGGCGGACAGCAGGGCGATGAGGACGACCACGTTCATGATCTGGCCGGCGCCGGGGATGCCCAGGTGGTCGAGCGTGGCGACGTACGGGCCCTTGGTCGGGATCTCCTTCGCCGTCCACGGCAGCAGGACCACGACGACGGCCATCGAGCCGACGTAGAAGAGGGCGATACGCCACATCGCCGTACGGACCGCCTTCGCGACACCCTGCACCGGGTGCTCGGACTCGGCCGCGGCGATGGTGACGGTCTCCAGACCGCCGTACGCGAAGACCGAGGCGAGCAGGCCGACGATCAGTCCCTCCGTGCCGTTGGGCATGAAGCCGCCGTGGCCTGTGAGGTTGTCCATGCCGGGCGCGGAGACGTCGGGCAGGACGCCGAGGATCGCCAGTACGCCGATGACGAGGAAGAGCACGATCGCGCCGACCTTGAGCGTCGCGAACCAGAACTCGAACTCGCCGAAGTTCTTCACGGCCGCGAGGTTCGTACCGGTGAACAGCAGCATGAACAGCGCGACCAGCGCCCACTCGGGCACGCCCGGCAGCCACCCGTGCACGATGCCCGCCGCGCCGATCCCCTCCAGCCCCACCGCCACGCAGAGCAGGAACCAGAACGCCCAGCCCGCCGTGAAGCCCGCCCAGGGGCCGATGGCCCGCTCGGAGTGCACGGAGAAGGAACCCGAGGCGGGATACGCGGCCGACATCTCGCCGAGCATGCGCATCACGAGCATCACGAGCGCGCCCGAGATCGCGTAGGCGAGGATGATCGACGGGCCGGCGGCCGCGATGGCGGTTCCGGAGCCCACGAAGAGGCCGGCGCCGATCACACCGCCGAGCGCGATCATGGAGAGATGGCGCTGCTTGAGACCGCGCGACAGCGACGGCTCGGCCGGCGACTGATCGATCGGCTGCGCGTCGACCGGCGACTGCGCGGACGTCCGAGACATGGATGTGCCCTGTTCATTAGCTGAGACGGGGGAAAGGCCCACAGTCTGAGCAGCGGCACCGGCTACAGGGAACAGCTGACCGGTATACGGACACGACGCTCACACATCGTGAAGGTTCAGGCACGCCGCGCGCGCAGTTCCCGCACTCCCGCGACGGCCACGACGAGCGCGGTCGCGCCGGTCGACCACAGGAGCTGCGGACGCGCCGTGTCGTCGGTCAGCATCAGCCCGATGACGGCCGCCATCGCGGCGAGCGTCACCCACGTCAGCCACGGGAACCCCCACATCCGCAGCACGAGCCGCTCGGGCGCCTCCCGCTCGACGAGCCGCCGCAGCCGCAGCTGCGACGCCGCGATCAGCGCCCACACGAACAGCAGCACCGCGCCGACCGAGTTGAGCATGTAGAGAAAGACGGACTCCGGCCACTCCAGATTGAGCAGCACCGACACGAAGCCGAACGCGACCGACGCGAGCACGGCCCGGCGCGGCACGCCCCCGCCGCTCACCTTCAGCAGCGCGCGGGGCGCCTCACCGCGCTCGGCCAGCGAGAACACCATGCGCGAGGAGCCGTAGAGGTTCGCGTTCAGCGCCGAGAGCAGCGCCACGAACACCACGATGTTCATGATCTGGCCCGCGGACGGCACTCCGATCGCGTCGAGGACGGTGACGTACGGGCTGATGCCCGCCTTCTGCGCCGTCCACGGCAGCACCGTCACGATGACCAGCATCGAGCCGACATAGAAGAACAGGATGCGGAAGACCGCGCTGCGCACCGCCCGCGAGACCGCGCGCACCGGGTCGTCGGACTCGGCGGCAGCGATCGTGACGACCTCCAGGCCGCCGAACGCGAACACGACGGCGAGCACACCGGAGATGACGCCCTGCCAGCCGTGCGGCAGGAAGCCACCGTCATGCCCGGTGAGGTTGGTGAAGCCGACCGGGTCCGTGTCTGGCAGCAGCCCGAAGACCGCGAGCGTGCCGAGGATGAGGAACGCGACGATCGCGAACACCTTCAGGGCGGCGAACCAGAACTCGAACTCACCGAAGTTCTTCACGGCCGCCAGGTTCGCCCCGGTGAAGACCACCATGAACACCAGCACCCAGGCCCACTGAGGCACGCCCGGCGCCCAGCCGTTGGCGATCTGCGCCGCGCCCGTCGCCTCCACGGCGAGGACGACGACGAGCAGGAACCAGTAGAGCCAGCCGACGCTGAACCCGGCCCAGCGGCCGAGCGCCCGCTCCGCGTGCACGGAGAACGAACCCGACGCCGGCATCGCCGCAGACATCTCGCCCAGCATCCGCATCACACACATCGCGAGCGTGCCCGCGATCAGATACGAGACGACGATGCCGGGCCCCGCGACCGCGATCCCGGCGCCCGAGCCGACGAAGAGCCCCGCCCCGATCACGCCGCCGAGGCCCAGCATCGTCAGATGCCGTTGCTTGAGTCCGCCTCCGAGCGGTTCCGGTTCGGACGGGAGCTGGTCGTGCATCGGCGGTTCAGACTGCTTTCGGGGCTCGCGTGGGTTTGGCGGGAACCTACAGTCTCCCCGGCGGCCGACCCTGCGCGCAAAACGGCCCGTTTCGGTGCTGGCCTCAGTGACGAGCATCACGCCAAGTCGCGCATGAGTGAGGCCCTTTGTGAGGAGCCCACCAACACCCGCCGTCACCCTTTGTCGAGCAGTGACCGTGATCGGGGATCGGCCCCTGGGATAGCGTCACGGTGTCCCAACCTGCCCTCACCCCCGCGGAGTCCCGATGAGTACGGCTGCCGTCTCCACCCGCCCCGGCAAGGTCCTGGCCGACCTGCTCCCCGCTTCGCGCACCCGCGACATCGCGCTCGTGCTCGGCGGCGCCGCCCTCACCGGCGTAGCGGCCCAGATCGCCGTGCCCGTGCCGGGTTCCCCGGTCCCGGTCACCGGGCAGACCTTCGCCGCGCTCCTCGTCGGCACCGCGCTCGGCGCCCGCCGCGGCTTCCTCTCCCTCGCCGTGTACGCGCTCGTCGGCATGGCCGGCATGCCGTGGTTCGCCCAGGGCACCTCCGGTGCGGGCGGCGCCTCCTTCGGCTACGTCATCGGCATGCTGCTCGCCTCCACCGTCGTGGGCGCGCTCGCCCGGCGCGGCGGCGACCGCTCGGTCCTGCGCACCGCGGGCACGATGGTCCTCGGCTCCGCGATCATCTACGCGGTCGGCGTGCCCTACCTCGCCGCCGCCACCGGCATGACCCTCACGCAGGCCGTCGCCGCGGGCCTCACGCCGTTCCTCATCGGCGACGCGGTGAAGGCGGCCCTGGCGATGGGCGTGCTGCCCACCGCCTGGAAGTTCGCCAACAAGTAGTTCTCGCCACGGGCGCTCAGCGCACGTTGCAGCCCCTCCGGAAGAGGTTCGCCGGGTCGTACGCGGCCTTCACATCGGCGAGCCTCTTCCGCGTCTGTGCGTCGTACAGCCCCTCGGTACGGTCTCCGCCGAGCAGGCCCTGGAAGAGCTCGGGCTCGGCATCGGCGGAGACCGTGCGAAGGCGTGCGTCCGCCGTGACGACGTCGACCGACCGGACGTGATCGGCCGCGTGACCGAACTCCCGCGCCAGGATGCCGAGTCCGCCGCCCAGCGTGTAAGAGACCGCGCCCATGCCCGGCGCCGATCCCCCCACTGCCTCAAGGGCGTGGAAGGCACCCCCATTGCGGGACGAGGCCGTGGGGAGCGGCCGCCTCGACGACCTGCCGCCGGCGCGTCCCCGCCGAGACCCGCACCGTGCGCTCCGCCGTATCCACCACGACCTCGTCCAAGCGTCGCGTGGAGACCAGCACGCCGCCCTCGAAGCCGCCGGGCAGCCCGTGCCCGGTGGCCTGCACGCCGACCGGCAGTCCGGCACCGGCCGCGTACGCGACAGCGGCCACGACGTCATCGGCGGAGGTTGCCGCGAAGATGACGTCGGGCCGCTGGGCGAAACCGGTCCGGAAACCGGCGAGTTCCTCGTCGTACCCGGCGTCGCCGGGCCGCAGGACGAGCTGCTGTGTACGGATGCCGTCGGAGTTCATGCGGCAGACCTCTGCCCGCATCACCCGACACCCGCCGTCAGCTTTTGCGCTGACACCTTCCGGGAGGGCCCGGAAGGGTCAGGCGGAGACCTTCTTCCGCTTCTGCACCTGCTCGCGCACGAGCGCGATACCGACTACCAGGGCCGCCACGAGCAGCGACAGGACGACCTGCTCGCGGCCCGCGTCGTCGGTGAGCATGTAGACGAGCACGAACGAGATCATCGCGATCGTGGCCCACGTCAGATACGGGAAGAGCCACATCTTCACGACGAGCTTCTCGGGCTGCTCGCGCAGGATCATGCCGCGCATCTTCAGCTGCGTGAAGCAGATGACGAGCCAGACAAAGAGGGCGACGGCGCCGGAGGAGTTCAGCAGGAAGTTGAAGACGGTGTCCGGCCACTGGTAGTTGAACCAGACGGCGACGAAGCCGAAGACGACGGATCCGAGGATCGCGGCCTGCGGCACACCGTTCTTGCTCGTCTTCGCGAACGCCTTGGGCGCGTCACCGCGCTGGCCGAGCGAGAACGCCATGCGGGAAGCGGTGTAGAGCCCGGAGTTCAGGCAGGACAGCACGGCCGTCAGCACGATGACGTTCATGACCTGACCGGCGTGGGGGATGCCGATCGAGTTCAGGGCCGCGACGTACGAGCCGTCCTTGGCGATCGACTTGTCGTTCCACGGCAGCAGCGTCAGGACGATGAAGATCGAGCCGAGGTAGAAGACGCCGATACGCCAGATCACGCTGTTCGTCGCCTTGGTGACGGCACGCTGCGGGTCCTCGGACTCGCCGGCGGCCAGCGTGACGATCTCGCTGCCCATGAAGGAGAAGACGACCATGAGGACGCCGGTGAGGATCGACCCGGCGCCGTTGGGCATGAACCCGCCCGCGTCCGTCAGGTGCGAGAACCCTGCACCCGGATTGTCCGAGCCCGGCAGCACGCCGAACACGGCGAGCAGGCCGATGATCACGAACCCGCCGATCGCGACGACCTTGATGCCCGCGAACCAGAACTCGAACTCGCCGTACGAGGCGACCGAGGCCAGGTTCGTCGCGGTCAGGACGACCATCACGATCAGGGCCCAGCCCCACTGCGGCACGGCCGGTACCCAGCCGTTGAGGATCACCGCGCCGGCGGTGGCCTCGACCGCGAGGACGACGACCCAGAAGAACCAGTACAGCCAGCCGATGGAGAAGCCCGCCCAGCGGCCGAGCGCCTGGTCGGCGTAGGCGGAGAAGGAGCCGGACGACGGCCGTGCGGCGGCCATCTCGCCGAGCATCCGCATCACCATGACGACCATCAGGCCGACGAGGGCGTACGAGATGAGGATGGCGGGTCCGGCCTTGGCGATGCCCGAGCCGGAGCCGACGAAGAGGCCGGCGCCGATCACGCCGCCGATGGCGATCATCGACAGGTGTCGGTTCTTGAGGCCGGCCTTCAGTTGGTCGGGACCGTTATTTCCGGTCTGACCGCTGTCAGGCTGTGAATCTCCAGGATTGTGGGGCGCCTGGTCGGCCTTCGCAAGGGAGGGTTGCGAGGTCATGGACGAATCCTTAAGTCTCGGGTCACGAGCCCACGCATTCAAACCCAGGGACGTACCGGACGGAAGACCTGACTCCGTATCGTGATTTTCGACTCCGAGACGTTTGCCCGTAAACAAACGGTGACAACGACCCGACCGCGCCGTGCCCGGGTGGGACGTGCCACACTCGGACCCATGCGCGTGTACCTCGGCTCGGATCATGCCGGCTACGAACTCAAGAACCACCTCGTCGAATGGCTCAAGGCCCACGGCCACGAGCCCGTCGACTGCGGGCCCCACATCTATGACGCCCAGGACGACTACCCTCCGTTCTGCCTCCGTGCCGCGGAGCGCACGGCGGCGGACCCGGACGCCCTCGGCATCGTGATCGGCGGCTCGGGCAACGGCGAGCAGATCGCCGCGAACAAGGTGAAGGGCGTCCGTGCGGCCCTCGCCTGGAGCGAGCAGACCGCCGCGCTCGGCCGCGAGCACAACGACGCGAACGTGGTCTCCATCGGCGGCCGCATGCACACGCAGGAAGAGGCGACGAAGTTCGTCGAGATCTTCCTCTCCACCCCGTACTCGAACGAAGACCGCCACACGCGCCGCATCGAGATGCTGTCGCGCTACGAGGAGACGGGCGAACTCCCCGCGATCCCGCCCCACCACCCGCAGGGCTGATAAGTACAGCCCCTCCGGCGTTCGAGGAGCGGGGTCCGGGGCGGAGCCCCAGGTCTTTCGGGAAGGGGCGGGCTGGGGGAGTAAAGAACCCCAAGCCCGCCCCCACCCATCCCGAGGAGAAGGACGACGTGCCCGAGGGCCACACCATCCACCGCCTGGCCCAGGACCACGCGGAGCGCTTCGCAGGCCGCCCACTAGGCGTACGCAGCCCGCAGGGCAAGTTCTCCGACAGCGCCGCACTCCTGGACGGCCTGGTCCTCGACGAAGCGGACGCTCACGCCAAACACCTCTTCCTGGGCTTCGCGGAAACCGGCTGGATCCACATCCACCTGGGCCTCTTCGGCAAGTACACCCTCGGAGAGACCCCGGCCCCGCCCCCCACGGACACCGTCCGGCTGCGCCTGCTGAGCGACACGCACTACTCCGACCTGCGCGGCCCCACGACCTGCGCCCTGATCACGGATGCCGAGAAGCAGGCGATACACGACCGCCTCGGCCCCGACCCGCTCAGGAACGGCGACGACCCGGACCGCGCCTGGCGCCGTATCTCCCGCAGCCGCACCACCGTCGCCGCGCTGCTCATGGACCAGAAGGTGATCGGCGGCGTCGGCAATGTCTACCGCGCGGAGGTCCTCTTCCGGCACGGCATCGACCCGTACACCCCGGGCAAGGACCTCAGGCCCGACGAGTGGACGGCGATCTGGACGGACCTGGTGGCGCTGATGCGCGAGGGCGTCCGGCACAACCGCATCGACACCGTCCGCCCGGAGCACACCCCCGAGGCGATGGGCCGCCCGCCGCGCGTGGACGACCACGGCGGCGAGGTGTACGTCTACCGGCGGGCCACGATGCCGTGCCATCTGTGCGGCACGGAGATCCGCACGGCGTCACTCGCGGCCCGCAACCTCTTCTGGTGCCCGAGGTGCCAGCCGCCCCGCTGACCAACCAGCACCCGCCACACCTCGCCCGCTCAGAATCCGTGCGGCAGCCAGGGCGCCACGACAGACCCGAAGGCGAGCGCCGCCTCGCCGACCGCGCCAGGACGCAGCTCCCGCACCCGCCCGGCCGCCGCCAGCGCCGCCAGCGACGTGTCGCCGAGGTAGGCCGCCGCCAACTCCCGTACGGACAGGGCAAGATCGGCTGTGTCCTCGCTGTCCCCCGTGCGCTTGCAGGACGCCCCCTTGGCGTCCCCGGTCAGCCGCCACCGCCCCGCGTTCCACGGACAGAACTCGTCCGTCACGTCCAGGACGACGTCGACCGGCGCCTGATACGTGCGGGCCTCCAGCGCGACACCGAGGTCCACGAGCCGTACGTGCAGGGAGTCCCGCAGCCGCACCTGGCACCGCCGGATGTCGCTGACCAGGGAGAACAGCGGATCGTCCACCGGCCGGTTGCGCGCCTGGACGGTCGACGTCAGGTCGATGTCCAGGAGGAAGCGCCACAGCGCCGCGTACGCCGCCGCGTCGAGCGCGTCGATGTGCCGCAGCGTGATCCGGCCCTTGGGCCCGGCCGCGTCCCACTCGGGCTTGTTGTGGAAGCGGACGTATCCGACCGTCTCGCCGTCACGCTCGGCCAGCACGCACTGCATCGGCGACGCGCCCTCGCGCTCCGACGGCGCGTCGAGCAGCGGCAGCCGCTCCCAGCCGGGCCTGCGGGCGAGCATGCCGGGCCGGGTGCCGATCGTGCGCAGGTACACGGCCTCGCACTCGGCGGCGGCCTCGGCGACGTCGGCGAACCGCAGCCGTACGTCGTCCGTCCCCGCCGGAGCGTTGATCCGCACCCGCGTCGAGTCGATCTCCACGCTCGCCTGCCGCGTCCCGATCCCGTACCCGAACCGGCCGTAGATCGCGGGCTCGGACGCGGTGAGCACGGCGAGCGGCTCGCCCCAGGACCGTACGTCGTCGAGCTGGCGCCGCATCATCGACGTCAGGACCCCGCGCCGCCTGTCCGTCGCCGCGACGGACACCATCGTGACGCCCGCCGCGGGGACCTGGGCCCCGCCCGGCACCGTCACCCCGAACGTGAACGCCCCCGCCGTCCCCACGCACCGGTCGCCGTCCCAGACGCCGATGGACCGGTCGAACTCGGTGAGGTCGTCCCACAGCGCGCGCTCCTCGGGCGCTTCGGGGACTCCTCCGAAGGCCAGCTCCAGCTTCGCGTACCACTCGTGCCAGTCGTTCTGGCGCAGCACCCGTACGTCCATCGTCATAGGGCATCCCTACCAGGACGCTGCGGACGAAGCGAGAGATTTTCCCCGCCCGCGAAAGGTGCCGGAAGGGGCCTGGAAGAGGGACAAGTGGGACCTCCCGTGCGAAGCCCCTGGCCCGCTGTATAAGGTCCACGAGCAATGGCAGGACGACGCGCGCAAGCCGAGACGTTTCCGGCCCGGATGAAGATGAGACTGCACCGGGCCCGCATCGGCCTGCGCAGATCGGGTGTCGACTACTTCCGCGGCGACGGTTCCGACTGGGTCGCCCTGGCGGGCCTGCTCCTCACGGTCCCGGTCATCACCTGCGGCACCCTCCTCAACTCGGTCTGGTGTTCCCCGACGGCGCTCGTCCTGCCGATCGTCGCGGGCGGACTGCTGCTGCGCCCGGCCAGCCTCCTCGGCCTGTACGCGGCCGCCGCTGCGGCGCTCATCGTGGAGTCCGTCAGGCTCGGCCCGTACTCGGAGGGCGCCGCCCGGGTCACCCCGGGCACTGTCCTGGTCGTGGCGGCCTGCGGTTTCTTCGGGCTGCTCATCGCCCAGTTCCGCAGCCGGGTCGGCGTGCCCTGGCGGCGCGGCGGCACGATGCTGTTCGACCTGCGCGAACGCATCCGCGTACAGAGCAAGCTGCCGCAGCTGCCCAAGGCCTGGCACCGCGAGATGGCGCTGCGTCCGGCCGGCGGCCAGTCCTTCTCCGGCGACTTCGTGGTCGCGGCCCGTACGAACGGCGGCCGCACCCTGGAGGCGGTCCTCACCGACGTATCGGGCAAGGGCATGGACGCGGGGTCCAGGGCCCTGCTCCTGTCCGGAGCCTTCGGCGGGCTCCTCGGCTCCCTGCCGCCGCACGCCTTCCTGCCTGCCGCCAACGGCTATCTGCTCCGCCAGGACTGGGACGAGGGCTTCGCCACGTCCATCCACCTCGTCCTCGACCTGGAGTCGGGCGACTACGAACTCTTCTCCGCGGGGCACCCGCCGGGCCTCCAGCTCAGCGCGGGCAGCGGCCGCTGGGAGGAGAAGGCCGCCGAGGGCCCGCTCCTCGGGGTCTACGACGGCGCCCAGTTCGACTCCATAAAGGGCTCCCTGCGCCCCGGCGACGTCCTGATGCTCTTCACGGACGGCCTGGTCGAGACGTCCGACCGGGACATCGCCGAGGGCATCGACCGCCTCACCGGCGAGGCGGACCGCTATGTCTCGGGCGGGTTCCACGGCGCGGCCTGGCACCTCATCGAAGCGGTGGCCAAGGACGTCAACGACGACAGGGCGCTACTGCTGATCTGCCGGGACGCGTGACGGCTCCGCCTGCGCGTTGATGAGGCTGCGGCGAAGCCGCATGCCTTCAGATGCGCAGGGAACTGCGCGACCAGCCGCAGAAGACCCGCACCCGGCAACGAAAGCTCGCCCCTGGGGTGCGGACCCACCCGTCACACCCCGGCGCCCACTCGCTCATCGAGGGGCGCCCCATCCGGCCGCCCCCCTGGAAGGACCCGCGCGAGCCACTCCGAGCGGCCCGCCGCCATCGGTCCGAGGACGGCGAGCAGCAGTACATAACCCGCGATGAACGGCGACAGCCGCTCGTCCAGGCCCGCGCCCGCCGCCATCGTGGCGAGGATCAGGGCGAACTCACCCCGGGCGAGCAGCGTCGTGGAGATGTTCGCGGCGGGGCCGGGCCCGAACCCGTACACGCGCGCCGCCCCGAGTCCCGCGAGCACGTTCATCACCAGCGTCACCGCGACGGCCGCGAGGACCGGCCACAGCACCGTCGGCAGGTCGCCCGGGTCGATGGAGAGGCCGAACGCGAAGAAGAAGATCGCGCCGAACGCGTCCCGCAGGGGGTGCACGAGCTTGCGGATGCGCTCGCCCGACGTGGTGGAGCCGAGCATCAGGCCGACCATGAACGCGCCGATCGCGTCCGCGACTCCGAACCACTCGGAGACCCCGGCGACGAACACGGCCGCGCCGAGGAAGGAGATGACGAGGAGTTCGTCGTCCTTGGTGTTGAAGAGGTGGCCCACGATGCGGGTGCCGAAGCGCGCTGCGAGCGCGAGCAGCAGGAGGAAGCCGAAGGCCTTGCCGCCGTCCATGACCGCCGACGCGAGACTGTCCGCGCCGGACAGGATCGGCTGGAGCGCGGCCAGGTAGAGGGCCAGGAAGATGTCCTCGACGACGATGATCCCGAGGATCGGCTTGGTCTCCGGATTTCCGAGGCGGCCGGTGTCGACCAGGACCTTCGTGACGATCGCCGACGAGGAGATGCCGAGGACCCCGGCGAGGACCAGAGCCTCGGAGGTGCCCCAGCCGAGGGCGAATCCGAAGCCGAGGCCCGCGCCGACGTTCAGCGCGAGGTACGTCCCGCCGGCGACGGCCATTTTCCGGCCGCCGGTCTTGAGGTCGTCCAGATGGAATTTGAGGCCGAGGTAGAAGAGCAGCAGGACCAGGCCGAGCGCGGAGAGCATCTCCAGGTCGTGCGGGTCGGCGACGAGCACGATGCCGGGTGTGTGCGGGCCGAGGAGGATCCCGGCCAGGATGAACAGGGGGATGGTGGGGAGTCCGATGCGGCCGCCGAGGCGGGCGAGGACGGCGGCGGCGAGAAAGGCGCCGCCCATGGCTATCAAGGTGTCTGCATGTCCGATGGGTCCGTTCCTTCCGTTCTTGGCTTGGTCAGATGGCCGGCTTAGGTCAAGAGAGGGTCAAGAACGCGTCAATAGTTAGCTTACCAAACCATTTCCGTGGTCCGGGGTGGGGTTCTCCCCACCCCGGTTTCGCCAGCGGCCCTCATGGTCGGCAAGGCCCCTCCATCCGTACGTTCGAGACATCGAATCCGGCACCGCACGAGAGGGCGATCATGGGCCTGGGCACGAAGCGGCACGACGAGGCACCGCGTGACGACAGGTGGGCCGTCGACCTGCGCGGCGTCCGCCGTCAGTACGGCCGCGGCGGCGGCGCCGTGCACGCCCTGCGCGGCATCGACCTCGCCCTGCCCCGTGGCAGCTTCACGGCGGTCATGGGCCCCTCCGGCTCCGGCAAGTCCACGTTCCTGCAGTGCGCGGCCGGCCTCGACCGCCCCACCGGCGGCACCGTCCACCTCGGCGGCACCCTCATCACCGGCATGAGCGAGAACAAGCTCACCGCCCTGCGCCGCACCCGCCTCGGCTTCGTCTTCCAGGCGTTCAACCTGCTGCCCTCGCTCACCGTCGAGCAGAACGTCGTCCTGCCCATGCGCCTCGCGGGCCACCGCCCCGACCGTCGCCGCGCCGCCGAGGTCCTCGCCCAGGTCGGCCTCGGCGACAAGGGCAGGCGGCGGCCGGGCCAGCTCTCCGGCGGCCAGCAGCAGCGCGTCGCCATCGCCCGCGCCCTGATCACCCGCCCCGACGTCGTCTTCGCCGACGAGCCCACCGGGGCCCTCGACACGACAACGGCCGCCGACATCCTGGGACTTCTGCGCACGGCCGTCGACAGCATGGGCGCCACCGTCGTCATGGTCACCCACGACCCGGCCGCCGCGGCCTGCGCCGACCGCGTCCTGTTCCTCGCCGACGGCCGGATCGTGGACCAGCTGCACGGCGCCTGTGCGCAGGCGATCGCCGCCCGCATGACGACCCTGACGGCCCCCGGCTACGCGGGAGCGGCCGCCTGATGTTGCCCAACGGCCTCGCCCGCCGGCCTGACGGGGCAGTCCCCGTACGTCCCGCCGCTCGTGTACGGCTCCTTCGTCGGGTCCGTCCTGGTTCTCGGCCTGGACGCGACCGCGCTCCCGGCCCGGGCGGCTCTGCGCAGGCCGTAGGGTCGGCCGCATGCTGACCCTCGCCGAGGTGGAGGCCCTGGCACGCGGGGCCCACGTCACCCAGACGGACAAGGCCGGACGCCCCTACGCGGAACACCTGGAGGCGGTCGCCGAAGGTGTACGCGCCAGGGGCGGCGACGAAGAGCAGATCGCGGCGGCCTGGCTGCACGACGCGATCGAGGACGACGCGCTGTCGCCGCAGTGGCTGGCCGAGGCGGACCTCACGGACCGCACGAAGGCCGTCGTCCTCGCCCTCACCAAGCGCCCCGGAGAGCCTCAAGAGGCCTACGCGCAACGAATTCTGGCCACTCCTGGCGCGCTGCTGGTGAAGCAGTCGGACCTGGCCCACAACGCCGACCCCACCCGTCTGGCGGCTCTGGACGCACCGACGAGAGACCGCCTGGCGAGGAAGTACGCGGGGATGAGGGCCCTGCTGGGTATCGACGAAACCCCGTAGTTCCCCGCGCCCCTACAAGGGGCGCGGGGAACTACGCGACAAGCCCTCAGGTACCCGCACCCGCGCACCCGACGAACGGCGGCGGCACCCTCAGGCGCGGGCCCGCCCACGATCCCGGGCCACCTCGGCCGCGTCCTTCTTGAACGCCCACTCCATCTTCGGCTCCATCGCGAACCGGAACATGCGCTGGACCGGGGGAGTGCACAGGACCGTGATCAGGGAGGCCGCGACGACCGTCACGAACACCTCGCCCAGCGGCTTGTGCAGCCAGGCGTAGTCGTCGAACCAGCCCCAGAACCGCGAGCCCTTCGCGATGAAGCCGTGCAGCAGGTAGCCGTACAGCGTCCCCGCGCCCAGCACGGTGAACCACATCTTCCGCCGCGGCACCCACGCGAAGAAGCACGCGGTGAGGACGACCGAGCAGCCGAAGAGCGCGAACGTCATCACGGCACCGGCCCACCACGGCGCGCCCAGCTCCTGCGCGCTGTCGCGGTGGTAGAACCACGCCGACGTCATCCGCGGAGCGGCCCAGTAGGCCAGCACCAGGGCCACCGCGAAGATCGGCACGGACAAGATCCGCACCTCACGCCGGCGCACCAGCTGGAAGTGCTCGGGCTTCAGGAACAGGCCGACCACGAAGAAGGGGAGGAACTGCAGTACGCGCTGGAGGTCGAGGTCGTCGCCGATGTCGGGGGAGACGGAGGCGAGTACGGCGATGGCGACCGCGAGCGGCACCGGCCAGCGGACGATCTTCCACAGCGGGGTGGTGAGCCGCCACACGAACAGGGCGACCAGGAACCAGGTCAGATACCAGGGGTCGAGCAGGCTGAAGGGCTGCGTCGGATCGTCGTCCGCCCAGCGCTTGAAGAAGGTGTACGCGACCTCGAAGATCACGTACGGCACCGCGACCCCGGTGATGAGCCGCCGGAGCCGGTCGGGCCGCATGTCGAAGCTGCGGGAGAAGTAGCCGGAGATGACGATGAACGCCGGCATGTGGAACGTGTAGACGGTCATGTAGAGCGCCTCGGCGACGCGGCTGTGATCCGTCAGCGGTTCCCAGGAGTGGCCCATCGCGACCAGCACGATGGCCAGGTACTTGGCGTTGTCGAAGAACGCGTCCCGCTGTTTCGCGGGCTTGGCGGCCGGTGTGGGGGGAGCGGCTGCCGTATTCGGTGGCTGATGGGCGGGGGCCGTCTGTGCCGCAGGGAGCGGGGCTCGGGTGGGGGCAGCGCGGAACATCTGAGGCACCTTAGCGGCGCCCGCGGTATTTCGTAAAACCCTCACGTCAAATCCTCCTTACCGCGCGCATACCCCGGATTCGGAGAAGTCGGCATAGCGATGGCGAAGTTTTCGCAGGTCTTCCTGCGGGACTTCGGGAGGCATCCAGATGAGTCCGTTATGACCACTCTCATCCTGATTAAATAGCGCATATCGGCCGCACTCGACCACCTCGGATGTGGTCCCCGCGACAATTCGAATTAACGACGAACAGCACATGCGTGACCCGGCGTGCCCACGATGTGGACGTGCTGTGTGTGCATGGAAACGATCAGGCCGAATTACCGGCCACGGGGACCCGCGAAATTGCCCGGGGAACACGCGCTGATCATGTGCCCCAAGGGCGCGGGGCCGCCGCGCCGCCGCGGGGGAGTGGCCGACGATGCGTCACCCGCCGCATACGGAGGCCGTGTTGGTGGCACGATGGTTCTGGCGGGGGTGTGCGGGGTCGTACCCCCCGGGCCGGGAGAGCGGACCGACCTAGGGTGTGATCAGTGTGGCCATTTCGCTGTCAGTGGTACTGCTGTTGGCGATCATTCTCGTGGTGCTGATCCGGGGAGGGTCGATCAAGGCCGGACCTGCCGTGGTGGCGGTCCTGTTCGGGTTCTTCCTGGCCTCGACCGGAATGGCCGACGACATCCAGAGGTTCCTGAACTCGATAGCGGACACGATCAACTCGATCCAGTTCTGACCGCTCGGGAGTCTGTCCGGCCCAGGACGTGAAAAACCCCGGGCCCGGTTCATGAGAACCGGGCCCGGGGCCACAAGAGCGGGCGACGGGAATCGAACCCGCGTAGCTAGTTTGGAAGACTAGGGCTCTACCATTGAGCTACGCCCGCACACTTCGCGCCGCAGGTCGGTGACCGCGGCAACGGGAAGCATCGTAGCGGGTCCCGGACCCTCGCCGCACACCGCATTCACACCGCTCGTAATGCGGGAGCCGCACCGGCCGCGTGCATGTACCCTACGTGTCGCACCGACGGGGTGTGGCGCAGCTTGGTAGCGCGTCCGCTTTGGGAGCGGAAGGCCGTGGGTTCAAATCCCGCCACCCCGACCAGCGTCGCAACAGCAGCGTCTCAAGCGGTTGAACGCCTCCTCAAGATCGCGTTGTGGGACGGCTCCGGCTTGCCGTTACTATGCAAGCTGCGTGCCCGTGTGTCTCTTAACCGGGCAGGAACCCAGAAGTCAGCCCCCAAGGAGACCGAACCGTGAAGAGCGCCGTGGAGACCCTGAACCCGACCCGGGTTCGGCTCAGCATCGAGGTGCCCTTCGAGGAGCTCAAGGACAGCCTCGACGCGGCGTACAAGAAGATCAACCAGCAGGTCACGGTGAAGGGCTTCCGCAAGGGCAAGATCCCTGCCCGCGTCATCGACCAGCGGTTCGGCCGCGGAGCGGTGCTTGAGGAGGCCGTCAACGACGCGCTTCCGAAGTTCTACACCGAAGCGGTCAACGAGGCCGAGCTCAACGTGCTGGGCCAGCCCGAGGTCGACATCACGGAGCTGAAGGACGGCGAGACGCTGAACTTCACCGCCGAGGTCGACATCCGTCCCGAGATCGTGATTCCGGACTACTCCGGCATCGAGGTCGAGGTCGACGCCATCGAGGTCAGCGACGAGGACGTCGACAAGTCGGTGGAGCAGCTCCGTGAGCGCTTCGCCTCCACCTCCCCGGTCGAGCGGGCCGCCGAGGACGGCGACGTCGTCACGATCGACCTCGAGGCCAAGGTCGACGGCGAGGTGCTCGAGGACGGCGTCGCGTCCGGCGTCTCGTACACGATCGGCTCCGGCGAGCTCCTCGAGGGCATCGACGAGGCCGTGAAGGGCCTGGAGGCCGGTGGCGAGGCCACCTTCACCTCCGAGCTCAAGGGCGGCTCCGCCGAGGGCAAGGAGGCCGAGGTCACCGTCAAGGTCACCCAGGTCGCCGCTCGTGAACTGCCGTCCCTGGACGACGAGTTCGCGCAGCTCTCCTCCGAGTTCGACACCCTCGACGAGCTGAAGGCCGACAGCCGCAAGCGCCTCGAGAACATGAAGCAGTACGACCAGGCCACGCAGGCCCAGGAGCGTGTCCTGGAGAAGCTGCTCGAGCTGGTCGAGGTCCCCGTTCCCGAGAAGCTGCTCGAGGACGAGGTCAAGACCCGCAAGCACAACCTCGAGCACCACCAGCTCGGCCAGATGGGCCTCGACCTCGAGAAGTACCTCGAGATCCAGGGCAAGACGGTCGAGGAGTTCGACGCCGAGACCGCCGAGCAGGCCGTCAAGGGCATCAAGACGCAGTTCGTCCTCGACGAGCTCGTCAACAAGGAGAAGCTGAACGTCAACCAGGAGGAGCTCACCGAGCACCTCATGCGGCGCGCGCAGTCCTCCGGCATGTCCCCCGACCAGTTCGCCCAGGCCGTCGTCGAAGGCGGCCAGGTCCCGATGCTGGTCGGCGAGGTCGCCCGCGGCAAGGCCCTCGCGGTCGTCGTCGAGGCCGCCACGGTCAAGGACACGAACGGCGAGATCGTCGACCTCGAGGACGACGAGGACGAGTCGGCCGCCGCCGGCGAGACCGTCGAGGCGGACGGCTCCGCCGACGCCGAGGAGAAGAACGAGGCCTGAGCCGATCCCGGCTCCGCACGCTTCACGGGCCCCCAGGACGCCGCCTCGCGGCACCCTGGGGGCCCGCCCCTTTCCCGCTTCGCTCCCGGTGCTGCCCGGCGGGGGCTGTCGCGCAGTTCCCCGCGCCCCTGACGGGGCGCAACATGCGCTCACAGCGAACAGTTCCCCTTGCGGGATTCACCGAAGGGACCCGCGCGTTAGGGTCCATGAATACGAGGGCAGATGAGTCCCCGCAGCCGCCGCCGAAGGGCGGTGCGCAGGTGTGGGTTTCCGGCCCTCCGGATAAGACGCGAGACGGCGCGTTGCCGTCAGAGACGAGCAGGTGGATACGTGACGAATCTGATGCCTTCCGCCGCCGGTGAGCCGTCCCTCGGTGGTGGCCTCGGCGACCAGGTCTACAGCCGACTGCTCAACGACCGCATCATCTTCCTAGGCCAGCAGGTCGACGACGAGATCGCCAACAAGATCACTGCCCAGATGCTCCTCCTGGCCGCTGCCGACCAGGCCAAGGACATCTACCTCTACATCAACAGCCCCGGCGGTTCTGTGACGGCCGGCATGGCGGTCTACGACACCATGCAGTACATCCAGAACGACGTCGTCACCATCGGCATGGGCATGGCCGCCTCCATGGGCCAGTTCCTGCTGACGGGCGGCACCCCGGGCAAGCGCTTCGCCCTTCCGAACACGGACATCCTGATGCACCAGGGTTCCGCCGGCATCGGCGGTACGGCTTCGGACGTCAAGATCCAGGCCGAGTACCTGCTGCGTACGAAGAAGCGCATGGCGGAGATCACGGCCCGGCACTCCGGGCAGACCGTCGAGACGATCATCCGTGACGGTGACCGCGACCGCTGGTACACCGCCGAAGAGGCCAAGGCGTACGGCCTCATCGACGAGATCATCAGTGCCGCTACGGGTGTTCCGGGCGGCGGCGGCACCGGGGCCTGAAACCCCGGTTACGCGGTCATCCAAGCCCACCTCACCAGGACGGAACACCGACCATGAACAACATCCCCGGCAGCGGTCTGTACACCGGCCCGCAGGTCGACAACCGCTACGTGATCCCGCGCTTCGTCGAGCGCACCTCGCAGGGCGTGCGTGAGTACGACCCGTACGCGAAGCTCTTCGAGGAGCGCGTGATCTTCCTCGGCGTGCAGATCGACGACGCGTCCGCCAACGACGTCATGGCGCAGCTCCTGTGCCTGGAGTCGATGGACCCGGACCGTGACATCTCCATCTACATCAACAGCCCCGGCGGCTCCTTCACGGCGCTCACGGCCATCTACGACACGATGCAGTTCGTGAAGCCGGACATCCAGACGGTCTGCATGGGCCAGGCGTCCTCCGCGGCCGCCGTGCTCCTCGCCGCCGGTACGCCGGGCAAGCGCATGGCCCTGCCGAACGCCCGCGTGCTGATCCACCAGCCCTCCGGTGGCACCGGCCGTGAGCAGCTCTCCGACCTGGAGATCGCTGCGAACGAGATCCTCCGGATGCGTGAGCAGCTCGAGGAGATGCTGGCCAAGCACTCCACGACGCCGATCGAGAAGATCCGCGACGACATCGAGCGCGACAAGATCCTCACGGCCGAGGACGCCCTGGCGTACGGCCTGATCGACCAGATCATCTCCACCCGGAAGATGAACAGCGACGCTATCGCGTGACGTTCCGCTGTATCGTCTGCCGCTCCTTGGCACGGTTCACGTCAAAGTGAACCGTGCCAAGGGGGGCCCGAACGGGGGGCCCGGCAAGGTACCGTCGGATACAGGCACCAGGAGTCGCTTACGCGAGCGTCTCCCAGGCGAAGGGGAAGCACCTCGTGGCACGCATCGGTGACGGCGGCGATCTGCTCAAGTGCTCGTTCTGCGGAAAGAGCCAGAAGCAGGTCAAGAAGCTCATCGCAGGCCCCGGTGTGTACATCTGCGACGAGTGCATCGACCTCTGCAACGAGATCATCGAGGAAGAGCTCGCGGAGACGAGCGAGGTCCGCTGGGAAGAACTTCCCAAGCCTCGCGAGATCTACGAGTTCCTCGAGGGCTATGTCGTCGGCCAGGAGGCCGCGAAGAAAGCCCTCTCGGTCGCTGTGTACAACCATTACAAGCGGGTCCAGGCCGGTGAGAACGGCGGAGCCCAGGGACGCGACGACGCGATCGAGCTGTCGAAGTCCAACATCCTGCTCCTGGGCCCCACGGGCTCGGGCAAGACCCTCCTGGCCCAGACCCTGGCCCGCATGCTGAACGTTCCGTTCGCCATCGCCGACGCGACGGCGCTCACGGAGGCCGGCTATGTGGGCGAGGACGTCGAGAACATCCTCCTGAAGCTGATCCAGGCGGCCGACTACGACGTCAAGAAGGCCGAGACCGGGATCATCTACATCGACGAGATCGACAAGGTCGCCCGTAAGAGCGAGAACCCGTCGATCACGCGCGATGTGTCCGGTGAGGGCGTCCAGCAGGCTCTGCTCAAGATCCTCGAAGGGACCACGGCTTCCGTCCCGCCCCAGGGCGGCCGCAAGCACCCTCATCAGGAGTTCATCCAGATCGACACGACGAACGTGCTGTTCATCGTGGGCGGCGCGTTCGCCGGCCTGGAGAAGATCATCGAGTCGCGGGCGGGTGCCAAGGGCATCGGCTTCGGCGCGACGATCCACTCCAAGCGCGAGCTGGAGGAGAAGGACCAGTTCCGGGAGGTCATGCCGGAGGACCTGGTGAAGTTCGGGATGATCCCCGAGTTCATCGGCCGTCTCCCCGTCATCACCTCGGTCCACAACCTGGACCGCGAGGCGCTCCTCCAGATCCTCCTGGAGCCGCGCAACGCCCTGGTGAAGCAGTACCAGCGCCTCTTCGAACTCGACGGCGTGGAGCTGGACTTCGAGCGCGAGGCCCTGGAGGCCATCGCCGACCAGGCCATCCTGCGCCGCACCGGCGCGCGCGGCCTGCGCGCGATCATGGAGGAAGTCCTCCAGTCCGTGATGTACGAGGTCCCGTCCCGCAAGGACGTGGCGCGTGTTGTCATCACGGCAGAGGCCGTTCACTCGAACGTGAACCCGACGCTGATCCCGCGCGACGCCCGCGGCTCGGGCAGCGGGGAGCAGAAGTCGGCGTAGCGCATACGTGAGACATGGGAAGGGCCCCGGTCGGGTGACCGGGGCCCTTCTTTCATGCTGTGTCCTACGCGCTGTACGAGGTCAGGACTTGACGCGGACCTCGCCGCGGAGCTTGGTCGACGTGTCGGCCGCGCCCTGCAGATCCGCGCTCTTGCCCGTCATGGCCGTCGCCAGGTCGACCGGAATGACGATGCCGAGCGTGCTGTGGTCACCCCAGATGCAGACCGGCATCGACATCTCCTTGGGAGCGGTGGTGGTCTCGCCGCTGCTGGGCGTGTCGTTCTTGATCTTGGTCTCCTGGCACTTCATCACCGCGCCGTCGGAGTCGAAGCTCTGCGGCTCGCCGACCAGCTCACCGGTGTCGGAGTTGTCCGTCGAAGAGTTCTTCTTCATCTCGGCGAACATCCCGTCGACGACCTTCTCCGGGTCGGAGATCTCGCCGTACACGCCCATGAACTTCAGGTACTTGGCCGCGAGAGGGTTCGTCTTGGCGTCGCCGGCCTCGTAGTCCGCGCCGACGCCCTGGGCGTTCTTGACGCCGTTCTTCTCGGCGTCCTTGACGTCCTTGTCGCTCATGGTGGAGTCGTCGCCGCTCGCCGACTTCTTGTACTCCCCGAGCACCGTCGCCGGCGTCGTCAGCTTGTGGGGGCCGTCGTCCGCCACGGACGAGCCGCCCCCGCCGAACACGAAGTACGCGCCCACGCCGATCGCCGCGACCACGGCCACCGCGCCGATGATCAGGCCCGTCTTCTTCTTGCCGCCCTGGGGCGGGCCGGGGGGCGGAGGGACCTGCCCGTAGGGGGCCTGGGGCTGCTGGCCGTAGGGGCCCGGCTGCTGGGGCTGGCTGTAGCCGCCGGGCTGGCCGTACGGCTGTTGCGGCTGGCCGTACGGGGGCTGCTGCGGCACGCCCTGCGGGGCCTGCTGCGGGTAGCCGTAGCCGGGCTGGGGCGCGGCCGGGGGCTGCTGCCCGTAGGGGCCCGGCTGCTGCTGGCCGTAAGGTCCGGGCTGCTGAGGCTGCTGCCCGCCGTACGGGCCCGGCTGGTTGTAGCTCATTTCTGGGGTTCCCTCCCGATGCTTATGCGTTCCGAACATCCTGGCGGAAGGCGACCGTGTGTGGGGAACCCGGGGGCGGATCGGTGCCATGTTGTTGAAAGGTTGTTCCAGACGGCCGGGACCGCCGCCACGTCGCGCGGGAATCCGGTTTCGGGGCACCCCTGCCGCGCCTCTAAACTGGGCCCGTGACCGAGAACACTCAGCAGCAGAATCCAGCGCCCACCACCGAACTGCCGACCCAGTACGCGCCGGCCGAGGTAGAGGGGGCGCTGTACGAGCGCTGGGTAGACCGGGGTTACTTCACCGCTGACGCGAACAGCGAGAAGGAGCCGTACACGATCGTCATCCCCCCGCCGAACGTCACGGGCGCGCTCCACCTGGGCCACGCCTTCCAGGTCACGCTCATGGACGCCCTCACGCGCCGCAAGCGCATGCAGGGCTACGAGACGCTGTGGCTGCCCGGTATGGACCACGCCGGCATCGCGACCCAGAACAAGGTCGAGCAGCAGCTCGCCGAGGAGGGCAAGTCCCGCCAGGACCTGGGCCGCGAGGCGTTCACCGACCGCGTGTGGCAGTGGAAGGACGAGTACGGCGGCCGGATCCTCGGCCAGTTGCGCCGCCTCGGCGCGGGCCTCGACTGGTCGCGTGAGCGCTTCACGATGGACGAGGGTCTGTCGAAGGCCGTCCAGACCATCTTCAAGAACCTGTACGACGACGGGCTCATCTACCGCGCCGAGCGCATCATCAACTGGTGCCCGCGCTGTCTGACGGCGATCTCGGACATCGAGGTCGACTACCAGGACGACGACGGCGAGCTCGTCTCGCTGAAGTACGGCGAGGGTGACGAGACCGTGGTCGTCGCCACGACCCGCGTCGAGACGATGCTCGGTGACACCGCCGTCGCCGTGCACCCCGACGACGAGCGGTACGCGCACCTGATCGGCAGGCGCATCAAGCTGCCGCTCACCGACCGGACCATCCCGGTCGTCGCCGACACGCACGTCGACCCCGAGTTCGGCACCGGCGCCGTCAAGGTGACGCCCGCGCACGACCCGAACGACTTCGCGATCGGCCAGCGGCACGACCTGGAGTCCATGACGATCATGGACGAGCGCGGTGTCATCACCGTGCACGGTCCCTTCCAGGGCCTCGACCGCTTCGAGGCGCGCTCCGCGATCGTCGCCGCCCTGCGCGAGCAGGGCCGCGTCGTCGCCGAGAAGCGCCCGTACGTCCACTCCGTCGGCCACTGCTCGCGCTGCAAGACCACCGTCGAGCCGCGCCTGTCGCTGCAGTGGTGGGTCAAGGTCGACACGCTCGCCCAGGCCGCCGGTGACGCGGTCCGCGACGGGCGCGTCGCGCTCCACCCGAAGGACATGGAGAAGCGCTACTTCGACTGGGTCGACAACCTCAACGACTGGTGCATCTCACGCCAGTTGTGGTGGGGCCACCGGATCCCCGTCTGGTACGGGCCGAACGGCGAAGTCGTGTGCGTCGGCCCCGACGACCCGATCCCCGGCACGGAGGCCGAGGGCTGGACCCAGGACGAGGACGTCCTCGACACCTGGTTCTCGTCCGGCCTGTGGCCGTTCTCCACGCTCGGCTGGCCGGAGAAGACCCCGGACCTCGAGAAGTTCTACTCGACCGACGTCCTGCTGACCGGCCACGACATCATCTTCTTCTGGGTCGTCCGGATGATGATGTTCGGCCTGTACGCCATGGAGGACCAGGTCCCGTTCAAGACCGTCGCCCTCACCGGTCTCGTCCGCGACGAGTTCGGCAAGAAGATGTCGAAGTCGAACCCGAACGCGGTCGACCCGATCGACTGGATGAACGCGTACGGGTCGGACGCGGTGCGGTTCACGCTGGCCCGCGGTGCCAACCCGGGTGCCGACGTGCCGATCGGCGAGGACTGGGTCCAGGCCTCCCGTAACTTCGCCAACAAGATCTGGAACGCGACGCGCTTCGCGCTGATGAACGGCGCGACGGTCGAGGGCCCGCTGCCGGCGCCGGAGGAGATGACGGCGACCGACCGCTGGATCCTGTCCCGGCTCAACAAGACGGTCGCCGAAGTCGACGCCTTCTACGACGACTTCCAGTTCGCCAAGCTCTCCGACGCCCTCTACCACTTCGCGTGGGACGAGGTCTTCGACTGGTACGTCGAGCTGTCGAAGACGACGTTCTTCGAGGGCGGCGAGCAGGCGAAGGTCTCCGGCCGTGTGCTCGGCGAGATCCTCGATGTGACGCTGCGTCTGCTGCACCCGATCGTCCCGTTCGTCACCGAGACGCTGTGGACGACACTGACGGGTGGCGAGACGCTCGTGATCGCCGAGTGGCCCAAGGACAGCGGCTTCCGTGACGCCGCCGCCGAGAGCGAGATCGAGACGCTTCAGCAGGTCATCACCGAGGTCCGGCGCTTCCGTGCCGACCAGGGCCTGCAGCCCGGTCAGCGCGTGCCGGCCCGGCTCGACCTCGGGGGCACCGCGCTCGCCCCGCACGAGGCCGCCATCCGGCAGCTTCTGCGGCTGCAGCCCGAGGGCGACGCGTTCTCGGCCACCGCGACTCTGCCGGTCGCCGGTGCGCAGGTCGCGCTCGACCTGTCCGGCACGATCGATGTGGCGGCCGAGCGCAAGCGGCTCGCCAAGGATCTGGCCGCCGCCGAGAAGGAGAAGGCCCAGGCCACGGGCAAGCTCGGCAACGAGGCGTTCCTCGCGAAGGCGCCGGACGCCGTCGTCGACAAGATCCGCGGGCGCCTCGCCAAGGCGGACGAGGACATCGCCCGTATCCAGCAGCAGTTGGAGCGGTTGCCTCAGGCCTGACGCGTCCGACGTGCTCTGACGCGTCCGACGTGCCTGATGTGTGGTGAAGGCCCCCCGGGATCCTCTTGGTTCCGGGGGGCCTTCGTGTTTCTCCGGGTGCCTGGGGCCTTATGTACGCAGGGGCTTTATGCGCGCAGCCCCAGGCGTTGCAGCTCTGCGTCCGCCAACGCGTCCAGCACCACAGGGTCCGCCTCTCGCCAGCCCTTCGCGAGGGAGCCGGGGCCGGGATCCGGGGGGACGTCCAGGTCCAGGTCCGGGTCCACGCCCGGGTCCACGTCCGGGTCCTGGTCCGGGGTTCCGCCGGTTGCGGCCGGGAGCAGTTCCGCCGTCGCCGCCAGTTCGTCCAGCGGGCGCAACAGCGCTCTCAGCGCCAGCAGTTCACGGCCGTCCTCCGTCGAGGCCAGCTCCTGCGCTGCCGCAGCCTGGCGCGTCCAGCGGATGCGGCGGGGCAGCCACACCGTGAGCATCAGGCCCACCGGGATCACGAAGAGCGCCACCGCGCCCAGGACCGCGAGCGCCTGTGCGACCGCGGGGCCCTGCGGGGCCGGTGCCGCGCTCACGATCCGGTCGCCCGCGTGGGCCACGCCCCGCAGCGCTCCGTCCACCGAGCTGCCGAGGAGCGGGATACGGGGGCGGCGCTGGGCAGGCTGGGACGCCAGCTGCGCCAGCTGGTGCGCCGCCAGCGCCGCCGCTGCCCACAGCGCAATCCACAGCAGGGCGGCGCCGTCGCCCAGGAGTTGGAGTGCGCGGCGGCCGGGGTTGTGTGCGTACCACATGGTTCGATTGGACCTTCCCGGTACGGGGGTGGGGGCGCACCGCGCCGGGGGGTCTCCCGGCGTCCCCGGTTCGGGTCAGCCCTTTGTGGCCCCCACGCACCCTTCCGTTCGGGCCACTTACGCCGCCGTGAGCAGGCGCTGGAGCGAGTCGAAGTCCTCCACGCACGTGCCGCAGCCCAGCGCCACGCTGTCCAGCGGGGCCTCGGCCGGGAAGACCGGGATGCCTGTGGCCTCCGCCATGCGCAGGTCCAGGCCAGGAAGCAGCGCGCCGCCGCCCGTCAGCACGATGCCGTGCTCCATGACGTCACCGGAGAGCTCCGGCGGGCACTCCTCGAGGGTCGCCCTGAGTGCCGAGACGATCGCTTCGACGGGGGAGTTGAGGGCTTCCCGGATCTCCTGGGTGGTGAGCGTTGCGGTGTGGGGGAGGCCCGCCAGTCGCTGGCGGCCTCGTACCGTGAAGGTGCCGGTTTCGGAGAGTTCCTCGGCCGGGGCCGCGGAGCCGATGGCCAGTTTGACCGCCTCTGCGGTGCGTTCGCCGATCAGCAGGCCGTGTTCCTTGCGCACGTGGTCCGTGATCGCGACGTCCATGCGGTCGCCCCCGACACGTAGGGACTGTGCGGTGACGATGCCGCCCAGCGAGATCACCGCGACCTCCGTGGTGCCGCCGCCGATGTCCACCACCATCGAGCCGCGCGCCTCGGCCACCGGGAGGCCCGCGCCGATCGCCGCGGCCATGGGCTCCTCGATGACGTGGACCGCCCGGGCCCCGGCCCGCTGTGCCGCGTGGACGATCGCCCGGCGCTCCACAGGGGTGACTCCGCTGGGGACACAGATGACCATGCGGGTCCTGGGGCGGCGGCCCGGGACCGCCTTGCGGACGAAGTGGCGGAGCATCTCCTCCGCCGCCTCGTAGTCGCTGATCACACCGTCGCGAAGGGGACGGATCGTGGTGATGGACCCCGGGGTCCGGCCGAGCGTCTCCTTGGCCTCCGTGCCCACGGCGACGGTCGTCCTGTTCTGTTTGAGCGCCACTACCGAGGGCTCATTGAGCACGATCCCCTTGCCACGTACGTAGAGAAGAGTGTTGGCGGTGCCGAGATCGATGCCTATGTCCATGATCGCCAAGTTTGCAGGGTGATGCTGTGGTCCGGAGGGACCAAGGTCCCGAAACGGACGGGCCGAAAGTCCCTGACCTGCCGGGTGGGGTGCGGGCCGGGTCGCGCCGGCGGTTCTCCGTAGACTGGCTTGTGTGAGTGAGCTCCCCCCGCGCGACAGCGGCGAATCCGACGGCTTCGACGACATCGTGGACGCCGAGACCGAGCGTGACCCCGATCTGGCACTGATCGAGGCCGGCAGTCGTACCCTCCGCACGCAGGGGGGTGCTCCGCAGGGGGACGGCGTGCCCGCGCGGCCGCAGGACCCCGAGGTGGCAGAGGCCCTGCGAGAGGTCGAGACCGAGCTCGCGGGGCGGTGGGGCGAGACCAAGCTGGAGCCGTCCGTCTCGCGCATCGCCGCTCTGATGGACGTGCTCGGCGACCCGCAGCGCGCCTATCCCTCGATCCACATCACGGGGACGAACGGCAAGACGTCCACGGCCCGCATGATCGAGGCGCTTCTCGGCGCATTCGAGTTGCGTACGGGGCGTTATACGTCGCCGCACGTCCAGTCGATCACCGAGCGCATCAGTCTCGACGGCGCGCCGATCGACTACGAGCGGTTCATCGAGACCTATCGGGACATTGCTCCGTATGTGGAGATGGTCGACCAGAAAGAGGAATTCCGGCTTTCCTTTTTCGAGGTGCTCACGGGGATGGCGTACGCCGCCTTCGCCGACGCGCCGGTCGATGCCGCCGTCGTCGAGGTCGGGATGGGCGGCAGCTGGGATGCCACCAATGTGATCGACGCGTCGGTCGCCGTCGTGACGCCCATCGATCTGGATCACACGGACCGGCTGGGCTCCACCCCGGGTGAGATCGCCCAGGAGAAGGCCGGGATCATCAAGCAGGGCGCCACGGTGATCATGGCGCAGCAGCCCGTCGACGCCGCTCAGGTGCTCCTGAAGAAGGCCGTCGACGTGGACGCGACCGTGGCCCGCGAAGGGCTCGAGTTCGGCGTCGTCTCCCGCCAGGTCGCCGTGGGCGGGCAGCTGCTGACCCTGCGCGGGCTCGGCGGCGAGTACGACGGGATCTTCCTTCCGCTGCACGGTGCCCACCAGGCGCACAACGCGGCCGTCGCGCTGGCCGCCGTCGAGGCCTTCTTCGGGATCGGGGCCGAGCAGGCCCGGCTCCTCGACCTGGACACCGTCCGCAAGGCCTTCGCCGGCGCCACCTCGCCCGGCCGGCTCGAGGTCGTGAGGCGTTCGCCCACCGTGGTGCTCGACGCCGCGCACAACCCCGCCGGCGCCCGCGTCACCGCCGAAGCCATCAGCGAGGTCTTCGACTTCAGCCGGCTGGTGGGTGTCGTGGGAGCGAGCGGCGACAAGAACGTGCGCGGGGTGCTCGAGGCCTTCGAGCCGATCTTCGCCGAGGTCGTCGTCACCCAGAACTCCAGCCACCGCGCGATGGACGCCGACGAGCTCGCCGCCATCGCGGTCGAGGTTTTCGGGGACGAGCGCGTGCAGGTCGAGCCCCGCCTCGACGACGCTCTCGAGGCCGCCATCACGCTGGCCGAGGAAGAGGGCGAGTTCTCCGGCGGCGGCGTGCTCGTCACCGGCTCCGTGATCACTGTCGGCGAGGCCCGGCTGCTGTTGGGGAAGGGCTGATCCGCCGTGCGCGTGCTGTGTTCATCGACTCTGATCGGTGAGTTCTTCGTCATCGGCTTCGCCGGGCTCGTCGCCATGAAGGACCGCGACCTCTCGGGCGGCGTCGTGTGGGGCGTGTGCGGGGTCGCCATGCTGCTGTCCGTGCTGCTGTGCGGGGCGCTCGGGCGGCGCGGCGGCATCGAGCTGGGGTGGGTGCTTCAAGCGGCGCTCGTCGCCAGCGGGTTCGTCGTGCCGATGATGTTCATCCTGGGTCTCTGCTTCGCCGGGCTCTGGTGGGCCTCTGTTCACTTCGGCCGCAGGATCGACGAGGCCAAGGCCAGGTGGGCCGCCCAGGCCGAGGCCGGAAGTAACACCGCGTAGCCGTGCCCGGTATCGTGCGGGCATCCCACGAAGATTTTGGAGCCGCACCATGAGTCAGCGCACCCTTGTCCTTCTCAAGCCCGACGCCGTCCGCCGCGGACTCGTCGGCGAGATCATCGGCCGCATCGAGCGCAAGGCCGGCTGGACGATCAGCGCGCTGGAGCTGCGGAACCTGGACCAGGACACCCTGGAGCAGCACTACGGCGAGCACAAGGGCAAGCCCTTCTACGAGCCGCTGGTCGCCTTCATGGCGTCCGGGCCCGTGGTCGCTCTCGTCGTCGAGGGCGAGCGGGTCATCGAGGGTGTGCGTCAGCTGGCCGGCCCGACCGACCCGATCGCCGCCGCGCCCGGCTCCATCCGCGGCGACTTCGGCACCATCGTGCGCGAGAACCTGATCCACGCCTCGGACTCGGAGGAGTCGGCCGAGCGCGAGCTGAAGATCTTCTTCCCTGGACAGGTGTAGTCCGGTCCGTGAGACCGTAAAGTTCTTTTTCTGACGCCGCGTCAGTGACGGAGCGCTGCTGAACAGGGGCGGCCGGAGAAATTCGGCCGCCTTTTGGCATATGCGCCCCCATCGGGGGAACGCGACACTCCGTCGGCACGTCCCCAATAGCGGAGCGGGGATTCATCTGCTGACAATGGCGAAGACCCTCGCGCCGTGTTCGTGCAGGCGAGACTACGATGTAAGCCTCCACGCCACTCGCACCCACCTCGCCTACCTAACAAGCCATCAAACGCTCCACTTGGGAAGGCCAGACGAATCCTGATGGGGAACTCAATGTCGTTCATCGGCCGTGACATGGCTGTCGACCTCGGGACCGCCAACACGCTGGTGTACGTCAGGGGTCGCGGGATCGTACTCAACGAGCCGTCCGTCGTCGCGATCAACACCAACACCGGCGGCATCCTCGCCGTCGGTGCCGAAGCCAAGAAGATGATCGGCCGCACGCCCGGCAACATCGTCGCCGTGCGACCGCTGAAGGACGGCGTGATCGCCGACTTCGAGATCACCGAGCGCATGCTCCGCTACTTCATCCTGAAGATCCACAAGCGGCGCTACCTCGCTCGTCCCCGTGTCGTGGTGTGTGTGCCCTCCGGCATCACCGGAGTCGAGCGCCGCGCGGTCATCGAGGCCTCCTCGCAGGCCGGTGCCCGCCAGGTGCACATCATCGAGGAGCCCATGGCCGCGGCCATCGGCTCCGGCCTCCCGGTCCACGAGGCCACGGGCAACATGGTGGTCGACATCGGCGGCGGCACCACCGAGGTCGCGGTGATCTCGCTCGGCGGAATCGTCACAGCACAGTCCATCCGGGTCGCCGGGGACGAGCTGGACAACGCGATCATCCAGCACATCAAGAAGGAGTACTCGCTGCTCCTTGGTGAGCGGACTGCCGAGCAGATCAAGATCACGATTGGCTCCGCGTACGACCTCGACTCCGACGAACACACCGAAATCCGCGGGCGCGACCTCGTGTCCGGGCTTCCGAAGACCGTCGTCATCTCGGCCGCCGAGGTGCGCAAGGCGATTGAGGAACCGGTCAACGCGATCGTCGACGCCGTCAAGACAACGCTGGACAAGTGCCCGCCCGAGCTGTCGGGCGACGTCATGGACCGGGGCATCGTGCTCACCGGCGGCGGCGCCCTGCTGCGCGGCCTCGACGAGCGGCTGCGTCGTGAGACCGGCATGCCGATCCACATCGCCGAGGACCCCCTCGACAGCGTGGCGCTCGGCTCCGGCAAGTGTGTCGAGGAGTTCGAGGCGCTCCAGCAGGTGCTGGACGCCCAGCCGCGCAGATGACCTGACGCGAGACGTCCGCCGTACGAGTGCCTGCCACTTCGTACGGCGGATCGTTGATATATAGGCAAGGCGTAAGAATTCCCCATAACCTGCGGTACCTCAGGGTTTCCGCAGAATCCGATTGAGGAAGGCACGGCCGCCGCACGTGAGGGACACACGAGAGAGCCGGCTGCTCCTGGTGCTGCTGATCGCCATCGCGTTCGCACTGATCACGGTGGACATCCGCGGTGGGGAGGACTCGCCGGTCGACGGTGCCCGCCGGGCCGCCGCCACGGTCTTCGGCCCCGTGGAGAACGGCGTCTCCAGCGCAGTCGACCCGATCGGCAACGCCATAGCTGCCGTCAAGGACTCCGGTGAGCGGCACAACCGCGTCAGCGAACTGGAGCGCGAGAACGCCGCCTTGAAGGCGAGACTCGGCAGCGACGACCGCAACCGAAGCAAGATCCGCCAGTTCGACTCCATGCTGAAGACGGCCGGCGCAGGGCAGTACGGCATCAAGGGGGCCCAGGTCATCGCCATAGGAGCAGCCCAGGGTTTCTCCTGGACCGTCACCATCGACGCCGGCGCCAACGACGGCCTCAAGCGCGACATGACTGTCCTGAACGGGGACGGGCTCGTGGGGCGCGTCACCACCGTCGGACCGAACACCGCGACCGTCCTGCTCGCCAACGACCCCGACTTCACCGTCGGCACCCGCATGGAGCGCACCGACGAGCTCGGCTTCGCCTCCGGACAGGGCGACCGGCCGCTGCGTGTACAGCTCCTCAACGGCAAGGCCAATATCAAGAAGGGCGACCGTCTGGTGACCTTCGGGTCCCAGGCCGACAAGCCGTTCGTGCCCGGCGTGCCGGTGGGGCAGGTGGTGCGCGTCGATCCGTCCGGCGGCGACCTGACCCGGACGATCTATGTGAAGCCGTACGTCGGATTCACCAAGCTCGACGTCGTCGGCGTGGTCGTGCAGGCCCCGCGCACCGATCCGCGCGACGAGGTGCTGCCGTCCAAGCCGGCCAAGCCCAAGCCGACGCCCACCGTCACCGTCACGGCCACGCCGTCCGGGACCCCGGCCGACGCCAACGGCATCGACGAGCAGTAGGAGCTGGATCTCATGCGCTTCAACCGGTTGCTGCTCTCCGCCCCCCTGGTGATCGTCGCCCTGGTGGTCCAGGTGTGCGTACTCGCCCGTCTCCAACTGCCCGGCGCCGTGCCGGACCTCGTGCTCCTGACCGTCGTCGGCCTCGCCCTCGTGTACGGCCATGTCGGCGGCGCGTTCATCGGGTTCGGCGCGGGTCTGCTCGCGGACCTCGCGCCGCCCGCCGACCACGCCGCCGGGCGCTACGCCCTCGTGCTGTGCGTCGTCGGCTATCTCGTAGGCCTCGCCAAGCCGGACAACGGCCAGCTCAGGTCGGCCTTCGGCCCGATGGTCGTGGTCGTCGCCGCGGCTGTCGGCTCGACCCTGCTCTACGCGGTCGTCGGAGCCCTCGTCGGTGACACCGCCGCCCGCCATGTGGGCATCGGCAGCCTGCTGTTCACGGCCGCGCTCTACGATCTGCTCCTCGCGCCGTTCACCGTCCCGTTCATCATCGCCCTGGCCAGACGCGCCGAGAACGATCCGCTCGCCGATTCCTCGCCCGGCGCCGGCAAGGCGACCGACGTCACCGCCGGCTGGCTCTCCTCCGGCACGGGCCTGCGCATCGGCAACCAGCGCGGCGGACTGCGCCTGAAGACCGCCAGGGCGCGCACCGCGCGGGCCGGTCGCATCAAGGGGGTCAAGCGCCTGTGACCGCAGCGCACATCACCACGTACACGCACTGAGAGGGGGAGGCAGCATGACCAACATTCCCGAGACCGGGCGGACCCCACGCGTCCAGATCCGGCTCGTCATCCTCCAGATCCTGGTCCTGTCCCTCCTGCTCACCCTCGGCGGCCGCCTCTGGTACCTCCAGATCCGCAACGGCGCCGAGTACGCCAAGGAGGCCTCCGGCAACCACGTCCAGCAGGTCGTCAGCCCCGCAGTGCGCGGCTCGATCCTGGACGCCCGCGGTGTGCCGATCGCCGACAACGAGACCCGCCTGGTCGTCTCCGCGTCCCGCACGGACCTGATGAAGATGCCCGACGACGGCAAGGCCGTACTGGCCAAGCTCGCCGACGTGCTGGGGATGACGTCCAAGGACGTCACGGAGAAGGTCCGCCTCTGCGACGCCAAGACGCCGCAGCCCTGCTGGAACGGCTCGCCCTACCAGCCCATCCCGATCACGGACGAGGCCACGCCCAAGCAGGCCCTCCAGATCCGCGAGCGCTCCGAGGACTTCCCCGGCATCACCGCCGAGCCCGAGGCCGTACGCCGCTACGCGGGGCCGGGCGGCTCCAACACCGCGCAGGTCCTCGGCTATCTCTCGCCCGTCACCGACGCCGAGATCGAGAAGGCCAAGGACACCTCGTCGCCGTACCTGCGCTCCGACCAGGTCGGCCGCTCCGGCCTCGAGCGCACCTACGACAAGGAGCTGCGCGGCAAGGCCGGCGTCACCCGCTACGAGGTCGACAACCTCGGCCGCGTCATCGGGCGCGCCAAGAGCGACGAGGCCGAGCCCGGCGCCAACGTCGTCACCTCGATCGACGCCCGCGTGCAGGGCGTCGCCGAGCGCGAGCTCAACGAGGCGATGAAGGTGGCCCGCCAGCAGTTCGACAAGATCACCGGCGAGAACTACAAGGCCGACTCCGGCGCGGTCGTCGTCATGGAGGCCAAGACCGGCCGGATCGTCTCCATGGCGTCCGCACCGTCGTACGACCCGAACGTCTGGATCGGCGGCATCTCCGCCAAGGACTACAAGCAGCTCACCGGCAAGGGCTCCGACTACCCGCTGCTCAACAGGGCCATTCAGGGTCAGTCCGCGCCCGGTTCGACGTTCAAGGTGATCTCCACGGCCGCCGCCGCCGAAGCCGGCTACAAGTGGGACGGCGACTACCCCTGCACCAGCTCCTACTCGGTCGGCGGCCAGGTTTTCAAGAACTTCGAGGGGGAGAACTTCGGCCCCATCTCTCTCGGCCGCGCGCTGGAAGTCTCCTGCGACACCGTCTTCTACGGCCTCGCCGACCGGGAGTGGAAGAAGGACGGCGGCATCAACCCGAAGGGGACCCCCAAGGACTACTTCTACAAGGCCGCCCACCAGTTCGGCCTCGGCAAGACCACCGGCATCGACCTTCCCAACGAGGTCACGGGCCGCGTCCCCGACCGCCAGTGGAAGAAAGCCTTCTGGAAGGCCAACAAGGACAGCTGGTGCAAGACCGGCAAGAAGGACGGCAGCTACGTCGAGAAGATCGCCTACGAGAACTGCCTCGAGGGCAACAAGATGCGCGAGGGCGACTCGATCAACTACTCCATCGGCCAGGGCGACACTCTCCTCACGCCGATTCAGGAGGCCATGATCTACGGGGCCCTCGCCAACGGCGGCACCGAGTACGTCCCGACCATCGGCAAGGCGATCATCAGCGCCGACGGCAAGACGGTCAGGGAGATCAAGCCCCAGGTCAGGGCCAAGCTCCCGATCACCAAGGCGACCCTCAAGGGCATGGACGACGCCCTCGCCGGCGTCGTCACCCGCGGTACCGCCGCCTGGAAGTTCGGCGGCTGGCCCCAGGACAAGATCCCGCTGCACGCCAAGACCGGCACCGCCGAGGTCTACGGCAAGCAGACCACGTCATGGCTGGCCACGTACTCCAAGGACTACTCGGTCATCATGACGATCTCCCAGGCCGGTACGGGCTCCGGAGCCTCCGGTGAGGCCGTCCGCAAGATCTACAACGCGCTGTACGGCGTCGCCGCCGACGGCACGATCGACAAGAAGAAGGCCCTGCTGCCCGAGCCGGAGAAGAACCTGCCGAAAATCCAGCGGGACGGCTCGATCGACGCACCGACCATCAAGCCCTACAAGCCCGCCGAGCCGAGCCCGTCCCCCGAGCAGGAACTGGCGGCGGTCATCGGCACCCCGGTCACCGGAAGGCGGGACTGACGCACCATGGCTGGCACCAACGGCTTCTCCGTCTCCGGGTACGGCCCCGAGCGCTCCACCCTCGCCCGGCTCATGGCCAGGGACTCGGTGCTGCGCCGCCTCGACTGGCCGATCCTCCTGTCGTCGCTCGCCCTGTCCCTCATCGGCTCGGCGCTCGTCTACTCGGCGACCCGCAACCGCACCGTGATCAACCAGGGCGACCCGTACTTCTTCCTGTTCCGGCACCTCATGAACACCGGCATCGGCTTGGCCCTGATGATCGGCACGATCTGGCTCGGCCACCGCACCCTGCGCACGGCCGTGCCGATCCTCTACGGCGCCTCGGTCTTCCTGATGCTGCTGGTGCTGACCCCGCTCGGCGACACGATCAACGGACAGCGCAACTGGCTGTCCGCGGGCGGAGTGTCGCTCCAGCCCGCCGAGTTCGCCAAGATCACGATCATCCTGGGCATGGCGATGCTGCTGGCCTCACGGGTCGACGCGGGCGACAAGCAGTACCCCGACCACCGCACGGTAGTGCAGGCGCTGGGCCTCGCTGCCGTCCCGATGCTCGTCGTGCTGCTCATGCCCGACCTCGGCACGATCATGGTCGCGGCCATCATCGTGCTCGGTGTGCTGCTCGCCTCCGGCGCCTCCAACCGCTGGGTGTTCGGCCTGCTCGGCGCGGGTGTGCTCGGCGCGATCTCCGTCTGGCGGCTGCACATCCTCGACGAGTACCAGATCAACCGCTTCGCCGCGTTCGCCAACCCGGCGCTCGACCCGGCCGGCGTCGGCTACAACACCAACCAGGCCCGCATCGCGATCGGCTCGGGCGGCCTCACCGGCACCGGCCTCTTCCACGGCTCCCAGACCACCGGCCAGTTCGTCCCCGAGCAGCAGACCGACTTCGTCTTCACCGTCGCCGGCGAGGAACTCGGCTTCGCCGGAGCCGGGCTGATCCTGCTCCTGCTCGGTGTCATCCTGTGGCGCGCCTGCCGCATCGCCCGCGAGACGACCGAGCTCTACGGCACGATCGTCGCCGCCGGGATCATCGCCTGGTTCGCCTTCCAGGCCTTCGAGAACGTCGGCATGACGCTCGGCATCATGCCGGTGGCGGGCCTGCCCCTGCCGTTCGTGTCGTACGGAGGATCGTCCATGTTCGCCGTCTGGGTGGCGATCGGGCTGCTCCAGTCGATCCGCGTCCAAAGGCCCATGTCGGCGTAGGGACGCCGGACGAGACAGCCCCCTGCCGGAGCCGGGTAGAGACCTGGCTCCGGCAGGGGGCTGCCCATATGACCGAATGGCGACTAAATTCGGTTCGTGACTCCTCCACCCCGCGAGCGGGGCGGCTTCTCACTCAACTCCATCGAGCTTCATGACGGCCAAGCCCTGACCGCTACCCGAGGGCAGGTGCACAACGTAGAACGCATCGGCATCGGCGTCGCTGATACGGACTGGTGGTTCACTCGAAGGGAGGGCCGATGGCGGAGACGAAGCGAGAGATCGAGCGTAAGTACGAGGCGCCTGTGGCCGACGAAGGCTTCGGGCTGCCGGATCTGAGCCGTGTCGCCGGGGTCTTCGCCGTCATCGACAAAGGCGTCGTCGACCTCGACGCCGTCTACTACGACACGGCCGACCAGCGCCTCGCGGCCGCCGCGATCACCCTGCGGCGCCGCACCGGCGGCGCCGACGCGGGCTGGCACCTCAAGCTCCCCGTCTCCCTCGCCGAGGGCGTACGGGACGAGATCCGGGCCCCGCTCTCCGACGACGTGCCCCGCGACCTCACCGGCCTGGTGCGCTCCCGGGTGCGCGAGGCCGATCTCGTACCCCTGATGCGGCTGCGCTCCTCGCGCGACGTCCACGATCTCACCGGCGCCGACGGCGCGCTCCTCGCCGAGGTCAGCGTCGACGGCGTACGGGCCGAGCGGCTCACCGGCGGGGCCGGCGCCACCTCCTGGACCGAGATCGAGGTCGAGCTGGCGGACGGCGGCGACCCGGCGTTCCTCGGCAAGGTCGAGAAGAAGCTCCGCAAGGCCGGGGCGAGCCGCTCGGCCTCCTCGTCGAAGCTCGCGCGGGCCCTCACGGAGACCGGCATCGGCCCGCGCCCGCCCCGGCCCGCAGACGACCCCGAGACCCCCGCCGACCACGTCCTCGCCTACCTCAGGGCCCAGCGCGACGCGATCGTCGACCTCGACCCCGCCGTCCGGCGCGACCTGCCCGATTCGGTGCACCAGATGCGCGTAGCCACGCGCCGGCTGCGCAGCGCGCTGCGCTCGTACGGCAAGATCCTCGACCGGGCCGTGACGGATCCGATCGGCGGCGAGCTGAAGTGGCTCGCCGGTGAGCTCGGTCTCGACCGCGACCAGGAGGTCCTGACCGAGCGGCTGAGCGCGGCCCTCGACGAACTGCCGCGTGAGCTGTCCACCGGCCCCGTCCGCACCCGGCTGCGGACCTGGTCGCGGGCCAGGCGTTCCGGATCGCGCCGCCATCTGATCGCCGTACTCGACGGCAAGCGGTACCTCGCGCTCCTGGCCGTCCTCGACGCACTCGTCGACGCGCCCCCGCTGCGGGCCAAGCAGTCGAAGAACGCCCTGGCCAAGGCCGTGAAGAAGGACTTCAAGCGGCTCGCGGGACGTGTCGACGAGGCGCTCGCCGAGGATTCCGGCCCGGCGCGCGACCACGCCCTGCACGACGCCCGCAAGGCCGCCAAGCGCACCCGGTACGCGGCCGAGGTCGCCGCGCCCGCGCTCGGTGACCGGGCGAAGGACGTCGGCAAGCACGCGAAGGCGATCCAGTCCCTGCTCGGCGAGCACCAGGACAGCGTGATGGCGCGCGAGGCGCTGCGCGACCTGGCGGCGCAGGCCCACGCGGCGGGGGAGAGCTCCTTCACTTACGGGCTGCTGTACGGGCGCGAGGAGGCGCTCGCCGAGCGGGCCGAGGCGGAGCTGCCGCCGCTGTGGGCGAAGGCTGTCTCCTGACCGAGTTACGCTTGACAGTCATCCTTGTCAGCTCACGAAGGTCCCGGGTATGCCTGCCGAAGCCGCAGAGTCGGTTTTTCCACAGCTCGAAGCTTTGCTCCCGCATGTGCAGAAGCCGATCCAGTACGTGGGCGGTGAGCTCAATTCCACCGTCAAGCCGTGGGAGAGCTCCGACGTCCGCTGGGCGCTGATGTACCCGGACGCCTACGAGGTCGGGCTCCCGAACCAGGGCGTCATGATCCTCTACGAGGTGCTGAACGAGCGCGAGGGCGTCCTCGCCGAGCGCACCTACAGCGTGTGGCCGGACATGGAAGCGCTGATGCGCGAGCACAAGGTGCCGCAGTTCACCGTGGACTCGCACCGGCCGCTCAAGGCGTTCGACGTGTTCGGGCTCTCCTTCTCCACCGAGCTCGGCTACACGAACATGCTCACGGCCCTGGATCTCGCCGGCATCCCGCTGGCGGCCAAGGACCGCACGATCGACGACCCGATCGTCCTCGCGGGCGGCCACGCGGCCTTCAACCCCGAGCCGATCGCCGAGTTCATCGACTGCGCCGTCATCGGTGACGGCGAGCAGGCCGTCCTCGACATGACGGAGATCATCCGCGCCTGGAAGGCCGAGGGGTGCCCCGGCGGCCGCGAGGAGGTGCTGTTCCGCCTCGCGAGGACGGGCGGCGTCTATGTCCCCGGGTTCTACGACGTCGAGTACCTGCCGGACGGCCGCATCGGCCGCGTCGTGCCGAACAGGTCCGGCGTGCCGTGGCGCGTCAGCAAGCACACCGTCATGGACCTCGACGAGTGGCCGTACCCGAAGCAGCCCCTCGTCCCGCTCGCCGAGACCGTCCACGAGCGGATGTCCGTCGAGATCTTCCGCGGCTGCACCCGCGGCTGCCGTTTCTGCCAGGCCGGCATGATCACGCGACCCGTGCGGGAGCGAAGCATCACCGGCATCGGCGACATGGTCGAGAAGGGTCTCAAGGCGACCGGCTTCGAGGAGGTCGGCCTGCTCTCGCTCTCCTCCGCGGACCACTCCGAGATCGGTGACATCGCGAAAGGCCTCGCCGACCGGTACACCGAGGACAAGATCGGCCTGTCGCTGCCGTCGACCCGCGTGGACGCGTTCAATGTCGACCTGGCGAACGAGCTCACGCGCAACGGCCGCCGCTCCGGTCTGACCTTCGCCCCCGAGGGCGGCTCCGAGCGCATGCGCAAGGTCATCAACAAGATGGTCTCGGAAGAGGACCTCATCCGGACCGTCGCGACGGCGTACGGCAACGGCTGGCGCCAGGTGAAGCTGTACTTCATGGTCGGCCTGCCCACCGAGACCGACGAGGACGTCCTGCAGATCGCGGAGATGGCGGCGAACGTCATCGCCAAGGGCCGTGAGGTCGCGGGCAACGACATCCGCTGCACGGTCTCCATCGGCGGCTTCGTACCCAAGCCGCACACGCCGTTCCAGTGGGCCCCGCAGCTGTCGTCCGCCGAGACGGACGCCCGCCTGGAGAAGCTCCGCGACAAGATCCGCGGCGACAAGAAGTACGGCCGTTCCATCGGCTTCCGCTACCACGACGGCAAGCCCGGCATCGTCGAGGGCCTGCTCTCCCGCGGTGACCGCCGCATCGGCTCCGTCATCCGCGCGGTCTACGAGGACGGCGGCCGCTTCGACGGCTGGCGCGAGCACTTCAGCTACGACCGCTGGATGGCCTGCGCGGAGAAGACGCTGCCCGAGTTCGGCGTGGACGTCGACTGGTACACGACGCGTGAGCGCACGTACGAGGAGGTCCTGCCCTGGGACCACCTGGACTCGGGCCTCGACAAGGACTGGCTCTGGGAGGACTGGCAGGACTCGCTCGACGAGACCGAGGTCGAGGACTGCCGCTGGACTCCGTGCTTCGACTGTGGCGTGTGCCCGCAGATGGACACGCACATCCAGGTCGGCCCGACGGGCAAGAAGCTGCTGCCGCTGACCGTGGTCAAGTAGCTTTCGAACAGCGGGAGTTGAGGGGCCGGGACGCCGATGACGGTGTCCCGGCCCCTCACTCATGTCACGCCGTGATCGGCTTGTCGTCCACGCGGACGTGGTCGACCGCCCAGTACCAGTTGTTGCCCGCGTCGTACATGCGGAACTTCAGGGTGACCGACTTCGCGCCCGCCGGCACCGCGAGTTCCTTCGTCACGAAGGTGTTCTCGGCGTCGTGGCCCGCGTTGTCGTTGCCCGTCGCGTCGGCGCTGTAGTAGAGGAGACGCGTCTCCTCGCCCGTGTCGAAGACCGCCGTCACCGCCGCCTTCTGCGGGGCCTCCTGGCGGTAGTGCGAGTCGAAGGCGACGTACAGCTTCGACGTGCCGGACGGGACCGGGACCGCGGGGGATACCAGCGTCGAGTCGAACGTGCCCTTCGTCGACGGCGATCCCGTGTCGTCCCAGTCGTCCGGGTCGGCGACCGCGACGACGCCGAGCGCACGGCCGAAGCTGCCCCGGTCCTGACCCCCGGGTGACCAGGCCCGCTTGGTGTGGAACGTCCAGCCCTGGAGGCGGGCGGTGCCCTGCGGCATACCGGCCGCGTTCACCACGGACCAGCCCTTCGGGGCCTTCGCCGTCCAGCCGACGACGCCCGAGACCGGCTCCAGCGCATCCGCCACCGACTCGAAGTCCTCGCCGAGCAGATGGCCCGCCATGGACGGGGCGGTACGCGCCGAGACCTCGCCGTCGGCCAGGACGAACCGCTCGCCGGACCGGCCCCGCGCCGTCACAAGCAGCCGGTACGCGGCCGTTCCCGACAGCTCCTCCGGGACCTGCACCTCCCACTCGGCGGACGCCGACGCGCCCGCCGCGAGCGAGGCGGGCGGCGCCGAAACCGCCTTCACCGCCCAGCCCTTGGGCACCACCGGGTGCGCCTCGATCGCGGACACGGCGGTCGTCGCGTCGAACCGTGCGCGCACGCGGGCGGCCTTGCCGGGGACCAGGATCGCCTCGTCGATCGTGGTCGACGCCGCCTCCAGGGACACCGTGACGCCGAGCGCGTCGGGCAGCCCCATCGCGGGGTCGGTGACGCCTTCGAGCTTGCCGGGGACCCGGCCCGCGTACCGGCGCAGGAAGCCGGGCTCGTCGCGGACGGTGACGGCCACGTCGTACCAGCCCTCGCGCGGCACGCGGATCCGGACGGTGCGGTGCGCGCCCGCGCCGACGCGGAACTCGCGGGTGCCGCCGCCGTAGGCCAGGTCACCGACGAGGAACGTGCGGGTGGTGCGGGCGTGGTTGGTGAGCTCGACGTCGGCGTCGCGGCCGTCGTCGGCGAGGTCCAGGTGCGCCTCGAACGAGCCCGCCGCGTCGCCGCGCAGCTGCCACAGGGCGCCGTTCGGCCCGTGGACGCGCAGGTCGTAGCCGTTGTCTCCGGGGCTCCACACGTCGGACAGCTTCGACTTGGGGCTCAGCGTGTAGTGCTTCGGCGCGATGCCGGGCTCGGGGTACACCGCGAGGACGGCGCCCTGACGGCCGTGGTTGGCGAGATCCAGGGTGACCTTGCCGCCGCGCACGCGGGGCGTGACCCGCAGGTCGTACGGGGTGGGGCGGGCGGTGCGACTGCCGCGCTGCTGCTCGGGCAGGAGCTGCGGCCTGGGCACGGTGGGCGCGGGCAGCTTGCCGGTGTCGGTGACCTTCTGGCGGTTGCCGCTGGTGTCGGGCAGCGTGGGCCACGACGGGTTCTTGCCGGAGAAGTCGAAGACGTCGGTGAGGTCACCGGTGACCTCGCGGCGCCAGGGGCTGATGTTGGGCTCGTGCACCCCGAAGCGCTTCTCCAGGAACTGGATGACGGACGTGTGGTCACACACCGTCGACGCCACGGCGCCGCCGCGCGTCCACGGCGACACGACGATCATCGGTACGCGCATGCCGAGCCCGAGCGGGAAGGGCCCCGCCGCCTTCGTCTCACCGGCGGGCAGCGTGTCGGACCAGGTCAGCGTCCCGTCGGCACCCTTCACGCGGTACTGGCCCTGCTGGTTGACGGGCCGGTAGAAGGACGAGCTGCCCTTGCTGACCCGCACCACGACCTCGCCGTCGGGCGTCACGGTCGACCGGCCGCGGCCCTCGGCGACCGGCGGCACGGGCGCGACCAGGTGGTCGTAGAAGCCGCCGTGCTCGTCGTAGTTCAGGATGAACGCGGTCTTGGCGAAGACCTCGGGGCTGTCGGCGAGCGCGGACAGCAGACGCGCCGTCAGATCCTCCCCGTGCGGCGGCGCGTAGCTGGCGTGCTCGGACAGCGCGGCCGGCGCGACGAGCCAGGAGACCTGCGGCAGCGCGTCGTTCTTCACGTCCTCCGCGAACGCGGCGACCAGCGCGTCACCCATCGCCCACGGGTCGTTCGTCTGCGCCGGGTTGCCGACCTTCTTCATGCCCTTCTCGTACAGCGCCTCACCGGGCTTGGCGGCACGGAAGGTGTTGAACCAGGCGAGCGCGTTGTCGTCGAAGTTCTCCTGCGCCTGGTACGTCTTCCAGGAGATCCCCGCCGCCTCCAGCCGCTCCGCGTACGTCGTCCACTCGAAGCCGGGCTCCTGGTTGTCGATGACGGCGATGTCGCGCACCGTACCGCCGCTGGTGCCGGTCATCAGGTGCTCGCGGTTGGGGTTGGTGCTGGTCTCGGTCGAGCAGTAGTAGTGGTCGCAGATGGTGAAGACCGAGGCGAGCGCGTTGTAGAAGGGCATGTCGGCGGGCTCGTAGTAGCCCTGGCCGAGCCAGCCGCTGCCGCGCCGGGTGACGTAGCCGTCGGCTATGCCGTCGTTGCGGGCGTTCATCGAGTCGCCGAACCCGAAGGCGGCGGCGCCCTGCTGGTACGCGCTGGTGTGCGCGGCGTTCATCGCGAACGGCGCGAGCCAGCCCTCCGCGCGCGACGGGTCGGGCTGGTGGAACACGGGCTTGCCGTTGATCCCGCGCACGGCGGCGCGGTCACCGAACCCCCGTATCCCCTGCATCGTGCCGAAGTAGTGGTCGAACGACCGGTTCTCCTGCATGAACACCACGACGTGCTGGATGTCCTCCAGCTTGCCGGGCCTGCCCGGCGCGGCGAGCGCGGTGCGCAGGCTCAGCGGCAGCGCGGCCAGCGCACCGGCGGCCGCGGCGCCGCCGATGAGGGTGCGGCGGGAGAGTTCGGGTCTGTCCTCGGGGTGCGGCGAGCTCGTGCTCATCGGTGGTGTCCTCCAACGTCCTTCTGCAAGCGGCCTGTTCGGCCCAGACCCGTTATGAATACGAGATAAAAGTGGCCGGGGCCAGAGGTGTGCGTGAAGTTCCCATGACGCGGATCCGTATGCCGCGCTCCGGCGTCTGTGAAGACATGGACTGGGAGAAGCACCCGACGCCCGCGGAGCACGCGACCGCCGAACGCCCGCCCGAGGGCTGCCTCGTGGCCGCGATCCGCATCCCGGTGCGCATCGTCGTCCTGGTCCTCGTCGTACCGATCCGCCTGGCTTGGGACGCGGTCGCCGCCGGCGGTCGTGTTGTCTGGCGTCGCGGCCTCGTCCCACTGGCCCGCGCGTTGTTCGTGGTCCCGTGGGTGTGGCTGTGGCGACGCGTACTAGCCCCGGTGGCACGGAGTGTGGGCGCCGCGCTGACGTGGCTCGGCAGGGCGTTGTTCGTGTGGCCGTGGGTGGCGTTGTGGGGGTACGTGCTGGCTCCGGTCGGCCGGGCGGTCGCTGTCGCGTTGAGGTGGCTCGGCAGGGCGTTGTTCGTGTGGCCGTGGGTGGCGTTGTGGGGGTACGTGCTGGCTCCGGTCGGCCGGGTGGTCGCCGTTGCGTTGAGGTGGCTCGGCGGGGCGTTGTTCGTGTGGCCGTGGGTGGCGTTGTGGGGGTACGTGCTGGCTCCGGTCGGCCGGGTGGTCGCCGTTGCGTTGAGGTGGCTCGGCGGGGCGCTGTTCGTGTGGCCGTGGATTGCCTTGTGGCGCTATGTCCTCGCGCCGGTCGGGCGCGGGGTGCGGGCCGTCGCCCTGTGGGTGTGGTGGAAGGGGGTCGTCGCCTCGGTCGCCTGGTGGTTCCGGTGCGTGATGACGCCGGCCGGGCACGGGATCGCGTGGCTGGGGCGGGGTTTTTGGGCGGGCCTCGCTTTCGTGGGCCGGGGGATCGGACGCCTCGCCTCTGTCGTCCGGTCCGGGGTTGCCGGGGTGGGGCGCGGGATCGCCTGGCTGGCGCGGGGCCTCGCGGCGGCGGGCCGCGCCCTGGGGGCAGGAGTCGCCGCCCTGCTGCGCGCCCTCGTCGTCGTCCCCGCGGTGTGGTTCTACGCACACGCCCTGGCCCCATTCGGGCGCGGCACGGCGACCGCCGTCATCTGGCTCTCCAAGGCCCTCTTCGTATGGCCCTGGGTCTGGCTCCACGCCCACGCGCTCGCACCCGTAGGACGCGCAACTGCTCTTGTGCTCAAGCTGGTTGGGACCAGTCTCGCTCTCGCCGGCCGAGCGCTCGGCGCGGGACTCACATGGCTTGGCCGGGGCGTGTGGTCCGGGCTCGCGTGGCTCGGGCGCGGGATCTGGGCCGTCGTCGTCACCCTCGTACGGTGGATCTTCGTCGTGCCCGCCGTCGCTCTCCGGCGCTGGGTTCTCGTACCCGTCGGGCGAGCCGTCGTCGTCCTCGTACGGGAGATCTGTGACGCGCTCGGGCACGCGTGGCGTGTCGCCGGACACGTCTCCCGGGCCGTCGGCCGGCTCCTCGGCCGGCTCCTGCGGTGGATCTTCGTCGACCCGGTGCGCTGGGCGTACCGCACTGTGTGCACCCCGCTGGGACACCTCGTACGGGACTCCGTATGGCGGCCCGCGGCCCGGGCGGTCAAGGACGCGGGAGCCGCCGCGCGCCAGGCCCTCGCGGCGGCGCGGGAGAGCGTGCGCCAGGCCAGGGCCGACGTCCGCAGGGCGCTCTTCGGAGCGAAACGGGCGGAGCCTCAAGCGCTGGTCAAGGACCGGCGGGAACCTGGTGCGTCTCAGGCACGTACTCTAGGTAGCAGTACGACCGCACTCACGAAGGACTAGAACACTGGGCAAGCGACAGCCCGAAGGCCCGCCGCCCGCACCCGCGGTGCAGCGCATCCGACTGCGCTACACCAAGCGCGGCCGCCTCCGGTTCACCAGCCACCGTGACTTCCAGCGCGCCTTCGAGCGTGCGCTGCGCCGCGCCGAGGTGCCCATGGCGTACTCGGCGGGGTTCACGCCGCACCCGAAGGTGTCGTACGCCAATGCCGCACCCACCGGCACGGGCAGCGAGGCCGAGTATCTGGAGATCGCGCTCACCGAAGCGCGCGATCCGGAAAAGCTGCGCGAGCTTCTCGACGAGTCGCTCCCCACCGGGCTCGACATCATCGAGGCCGTCGAGTCCCGCACCTCGGGCCTTGCCGACCGGCTCACCGCATCCGTCTGGGAGCTGCGGCTCGACGGCGTCGAGGCCGCTGAGGCCAAGGCCGCCGCGGACGCGTTCGTCGCGGCGGAGGCCGTCGAGGTCCAGCGAAGGACCAAGAACGGGATGCGGACGTTCGACGCCCGCGCCGCCGTCGTGAGCCTCGAGGCCGTCGAGGCCCCGCAGGCGCACGAAGACCGGGCTGATAGGCCGACCGACAAGGCCTGTGCGATACTGCGCCTGGTTGTTCGGCACGTGACGCCTGCCGTTCGACCCGACGACGTCCTGTCCGGTCTCCGAGCTGTGGCCGACCTGGCGCCGCCGGTCCCCGCAGCGGTGACCAGGCTGGCGCAGGGGCTTTTCGATGAAGAGACCGGCACGGTGACCGACCCGCTCGCGCCCGACCGCGAGGCAGTCGAGGCCGCACCTCCCGCAAGCGGGGGGAGCGCCGCAGCTGCCGCCGCGACGGCGCCGGTGCCAGGTTCCGCGTAAGGACGGTCGTCAAGCGCCGCCCTCGTACTCGGGAGCCACCTGGGTCGGGCAGCGCACGAACCCAAGGACTTTCGCCAGGCCGTACGCACACATGGCGTACGGAACCGGCGAGAACAGACAGAGAGCTCCCGTGCGGCGCCCGCGCCCCGGACGGCGGCACCGCGCATGAACGCGCGAGCCGCGGACGTCACCGGACCAGGCGCGGCGCCCGGGAGCCTGACGGGAGATCCACCCGCATGCTTGAGCCGACCGAACCCACCGAGACGTCGTCGTCCGGGGGAACCGACAACAACAGCCCCAGCGACACCCTGCCGCCGCGCCGCCGGCGCCGTGCGGCCTCGCGCCCCGCGGGCCCGCCCACGGGTGCCGCCGCTGACACCACCCAGGCCGTGACGGCCGCCGCCGAGCCCGTCGCCGAAGAGACCGAGGCAAGCGCGGCCGCCGAGGCCCCCGCGCAGGACGCCGCACCCGCCGGGCGCCCGCGTCGGCGCGCCACCCGCCGCGCCTCCGCGCCCTCCGGCGCACCCAAGACTTCCGACGCAGCCGAGAGCGCCGAGGCCGAGCCCGCTGCCGCCGCCGCGCCTGCCGTCGCCGCAGAAGAGACCGCCCCCGAGCCGGAGGCCGCGCCCGCCGGGCGCACCCGTCGCCGCGCCACGCGCCGCGTCTCCGCCCCCGCCGGTACCCCCGAGCAGGCCGAGGCTCCCGCCGTGACCGAGCCCGCCGCCGAGCCCGCCGTGGCCGCGGAAGAGACCCCCGCCGAGCCGGCGGCCGCCCCCGCCGGGCGCGGCCGCCGCCGCGCCACTCGCCGCTCCACCGCCCCCGCCGGGGCGCCCGAGCAGGCCGAGCCCGTGGCCGCCGCCGAGCCCGCCGCGGCCGAGGCTCCCAAGGCGGAGACCCCCGCCAAGGCCGAGGCCCCCAAGACAGAGGCCCCCGCCGCGGCCGAGGAGGACGCCGAAGGTGGGCGCCGCCCCCGTCGCCGCGCCACCCGCAAGGCCGCGGTCGGTTTCTCCGAGCCCGCGCAGCGCTCCGCCAGGAAGGCCGCCACGCGCGCCGCCGCCGAGCCCGCCGCCGACGAGACCAAGGGCACGAAGGGTTCGCGCCGTCCCGCGCGGCCGTCCGTCGCCGTCTTCCAGGCGCCGGTCTTCGCCGAGCCGATGTTCCAGACCCCGGAGCGCGCTGCCGCCGCGGCGGCAGCCGCCGAGGCCGCGGTGGAGGAGGAGCCGGTCGAGGCCGAGGCTCCCGTCGAGACCGTGACCGTGGCCGACGTGGTCGCTGAGGAGACGCCGCGCCGTCGCCGTCGCCGTGGCCGCGCCGCTGAGGAGCAGCCCGCCGCCCAGGCCGCCGAGCCGCAGCGGCCCGCCGCCGTCGAGGAGCGCGCCGAGGCCGAGGCTGAGGCCGAGGACGCCGAGGGCGCCGACGAGGGTGACCAGGACCACGAGGACCACGACGAGCAGGGCGACCGCCCCACGCGCCGCCGGCGCCGTGGTGGCCGCCGCCGCCGTCGCGGTGACTCCACGGACGCCGAGTCCGACGAGCAGCACGACGAAGAGGCCGAGCCCACCGACGAGGGCGCCGAGCCCACCGACGAGGGCGATGAGGCCGACGAGGCCGACGAGCGCGAGGAGTCCGGCCCGTCCGGCTCCAGCAGCAGCCGTCGCCGCCGTCGCCGTCGCCGTCGCGCGGGTGACTCCTCCACCGACAGCGAGCCGGGCGACAGCGACCCCGAGCGCACGGTCGTGAAGGTCCGCGAGCCCCGCAAGCAGGAGGAGCGCGGCACCGGCGCCGACGAGGTGCAGTCCATCAAGGGCTCGACGCGTCTCGAGGCGAAGAAGCAGCGCCGCCGCGAGGGCCGTGAGCAGGGCCGCCGTCGTGTGCCGATCATCACCGAGGCCGAGTTCCTGGCCCGCCGCGAGGCCGTCGAGCGTGTGATGGTCGTCCGCCAGCACGGCGAGCGCACCCAGATCGGCGTGCTCGAGGACGACATCCTCGTCGAGCACTACGTCAACAAGGAGCAGTCGACCTCGTACGTCGGCAACGTGTACCTGGGCAAGGTCCAGAACGTGCTGCCGTCCATGGAGGCCGCCTTCATCGACATCGGCAAGGGCCGCAACGCGGTGCTGTACGCCGGTGAGGTCAACTTCGAGGCGCTCGGCATGGCCAACGGGCCGCGCCGCATCGAGACCGCCCTCAAGTCCGGCCAGTCCGTCCTCGTACAGGTCACGAAGGACCCGATCGGCCACAAGGGCGCCCGCCTGACCAGCCAGGTCTCGCTGCCCGGCCGCTACCTGGTCTACGTCCCCGAGGGGTCGATGACCGGCATCAGCCGCAAGCTGCCCGACACCGAGCGCGCGCGTCTGAAGACCATCCTCAAGAAGATCGTCCCCGAGGACGCGGGCGTTATCGTGCGCACCGCCGCCGAGGGTGCGAGCGAGGAGGAGCTGAGCCGCGACGTCGAGCGTCTGCAGGCCCAGTGGGAAGAGATCCAGAAGAAGTCGAAGCAGATCTCGACGAGCTCGCCGAGCCTGCTGTACGGCGAGCCGGACATGACCGTCCGCGTCGTGCGCGACATCTTCAACGAGGACTTCTCCAAGGTCATCGTCAGCGGTGACGAGGCGTGGGAGACCGTCCACGGCTACGTCAACCACGTGGCGCCCGACCTGTCCGACCGCCTCTCGAAGTGGACCTCCGAGGTCGACGTCTTCGCGACGTACCGGATCGACGAGCAGCTCGCCAAGGCGCTCGACCGCAAGGTCTGGCTGCCCAGCGGCGGCTCGCTGGTGATCGACAAGACCGAGGCGATGATCGTCGTCGACGTCAACACCGGCAAGTTCACCGGCCAGGGCGGCAACCTCGAAGAGACCGTGACGAGGAACAACCTCGAAGCGGCCGAGGAGATCGTGCGCCAGCTGCGCCTGCGCGACCTCGGCGGCATCGTCGTCATCGACTTCATCGACATGGTCCTGGAGTCCAACAGGGATCTGGTCCTGCGCCGGCTCCTCGAGTGCCTGGGCCGTGACCGGACCAAGCACCAGGTGGCCGAGGTCACCTCGCTGGGCCTGGTCCAGATGACCCGTAAGCGCGTGGGCCAGGGCCTCCTGGAGTCCTTCTCCGAGACCTGCGTCCACTGCAACGGCCGTGGCGTCATCGTCCACATGGAGCAGCCCACGTCCGCCGGTGGCGGCGGCGGCAAGCGCAAGAAGCGCGGCCGTGGCGGCAACGGCGCGGAGCACACGCACGAGCACGACCACGAGCAGGCGGCGCTCGAGACGGAGGTGGAGACCGAGGAAGAGGTCGCCGCCGAGGTCGCGGCGCCGGTGGCCCTGGCCGAGCCCGAGTTCGTGCCCGACGAGGAGCTGTACAGCAGCCCCGCCGAGGCGGAGGCCGCGGCCCGTGGTGGCCGTTCGCGCCGTCGTGCGACCCGCAGGGCGTCGGCTCCGGCCGGCGCGCCCAAGGGCGAGGCCGCCCCGAAGGAGACCGCCAAGGCGGAGGCTCCCAAGGTGGAGGCCCCGCAGTTCGAGGCCGAGCCCGTCGTGGCCGAGCCGGTCGTGGCGGAGCCCGCCGCGGTCGAGGACGCCGCTCCCAAGGGCCGTACGCGCCGTCGGGCGACCCGTAAGGCGACGGCCCCGGCCGGTTCGCCGAACGCCGCCGCCGAGGCCGAGGTGACCGTCACGGCGCCCGCCAAGCCCGAGCCGGAGCCCGCCGTGGCCGAGGAGAAGGCCGAGCCCAAGGCCGCTGAGGCCGAGGCGCCCGCCGAGAGCGCGGCTCCGGCCCGCCCGCGTCGCCGCGCCGTCCGCAAGGCCACCGCGCCGACCGCGTCCGAGGAGACGGCCCTGATGGTCGTCCCGTCGGCCACGGAGGCGCAGGCCGAGCCGGAGCAGGCCGAGTCCGAGGCCGCCGAAGAGGCGCCCGCCGCCAAGAAGGCGGCCCGTAAGACGGCCAAGAAGGCGACGGCGAAGAAGGCCGCCACCAAGAAGACCGCGGCCAAGAAGACGGCCGCGAAGAAGACGACGGCCAAGAAGGCGGCGACCAAGACCGCCGCCAAGAAGGCGACCGCCAAGAAGACCGTGGCGGCCGAGCAGCAGGCTCAGCCGTCCGTCTCCGCCGCGGCCGACGAGGCCTGAGCAACGCGGTAGATCCGGATCCGACGCCCCCGTTCCGCACGTGCGGAACGGGGGCGTCGGCCTGTCACGGATCACGTCACACCACTGAGCCGCACCCTGCCTCTTGGAGGCCGGCCAACTACCTGTAAAACTCATGGAGTCGCACGAGTGAACAAGAACGATCACGCGACCGCGCGTTGGGGAGAACACGCGGCCCGTGAAACAGGGGAGGGGTAGCAATGGCGCACGCGCGCCTGAGAGGCACGGGCCGTCACCGTGCCGTGAAGCCGGTCAAGGGCGGCAGACAGGCCGTGGCAATCGCCACGGTTCTCTCGGCGGCCGGGATCCAGGCCACCGCGTCCGTGGGGACCGCCGCCGCGGACACCCCCACGTGGACCGAGGGGCCGATCTTCAACGACCCGCACGGCACCACGGACCAGCAGTACGCGATCCGCACCAGGCTGATCCAGCTGACGAACGCGGCGCTGCCCGGTTCGGTGATCAAGGTCGCGGTCTACCACGTGTGGGAGCAGTCGGTCGTCGACGCGCTCGTCGCGGCCAAGAACCGCGGCGTCAACGTGCAGATACTGCTCGACGAGTCCAGCGTCAGCGACCGCCCCACCAACACGTCGTACGCCTCGCTGAAGGCCGCCCTGGGCACCAGCAGGACGAGCCCGTCCTTCGTGACGCTCTGCCCGGCGCACAAGTCCTGCCTGGGCGACCCCAAGTACGGCCAGTCGATCATGCACAACAAGTTCTGGCTGTTCTCCGCGGTCGAGGGCGCCACGAACGTCGTCGTGCAGACCACGTCGAACTCGACGCCGTCGGCGCACACGAAGTTCTACAACGACGCGCTGATGCTGCCGAACAACGGCGTGATGTACGAGGCGTACTCGGACTACTTCACGGACATGACCGGCAAGAGCTGGTCGACGTGGGACTACCGCACCGTCAGCAGCGGCCTGTACAAGGCGTACTTCTTCCCGCGGGCCGGCACGGTCAACGAGTCCGACACGATGTACTCGGTCCTCAACAACGTCGCGTGCTCCTACAAGGACCCGGTGACCGGCGCCGCGAAGAAGACCGTCATCCGGGCCGCGATCTTCAAGGTCACCCGCAAGCAGATCGCCGACAAGCTGGTCTCGCTGAAGAAGCAGGGCTGCTCCGTCAGCCTCATGTACGCGGAGACCGACAGCGCCAAGAGCCTGGGCGGCCCCAAGGGGACGTGGGAGGGTCTGCACGCCACGGGCGGGCCCTCGCTGCGCTGCCTCAACGACGACCGGGACCCGCTGAACCCCGGCAAGAAGCTCACGACGCCGTACATCATCCACTCGAAGTACCTGCTGGTGGACGGCATGTACGACGGCAAGCGGAACAAGATCACCTTCACCGGGTCGCAGAACTACACGGGCCCCGCGCTGCGCGAGAACGACGAGGCGATCGTCAAGGTCGACGACGACTCCGTGCACGACGCCTACCGCGACCACTTCAACCGCGTGTGGAACGTCGCCTGGCCCGGCACGGCCGACGCCACGGACCTGTGCAAGGGCGTGAAGCCGCTGCCGCAGGACGGTGAGAAGCCGCCCGCGTAGCCCGCGCGCACGCGGCGGAAGGGGGCTGGTTTGACCCTTTCGGCGGGTGACCCGTAACCTTGACCGTCGGCGTCTGTTGAGCGCCGCACCCCTGAGCACCTCACCTCCCGGTCCGCCGGGGGAGGCCGCTCGTCCAATCCGGAACATCATGAGCCCTCGGGCACGTGTGAGCGGCTGGCTTCAGGGGTTTCGTTCCGAGCGAAAGAGAGATCCGCGTGTACGCCATCGTGCGCAGCGGTGGTCGCCAGCACAAGGTTGCTGTCGACGACATCGTTGAGGTTGACAAGATTTCCACTGCCAAGGTTGGCGACACCGTAGAGCTCTCTACGCTGCTCGTTGTCGACGGCGACGCTGTGACCAGCGACCCGTGGGTGCTGGCCGGCATCAAGGTGCAGGCCGAGGTCGTTGACCACCACAAGGGTGCCAAGATCGACATCCTTCGGTACAAGAACAAGACCGGCTACCGCCGTCGTCAGGGTCACCGTCAGCAGTACACGGCGATCAAGATCACCGGCATCCCCGCGGCTGCGAAGTAAGGGACTGAGACAAGATGGCACACAAGAAGGGCGCATCGTCCACTCGGAACGGGCGCGATTCCAATGCTCAGCGGCTCGGTGTGAAGCGCTTCGGCGGTCAGACCGTCAACGCCGGTGAGATCCTGGTCCGCCAGCGCGGCACCCACTTCCACCCCGGCACGGGCGTCGGTCGCGGTGGCGACGACACCCTGTTCGCGCTGAACGCCGGTGCGGTGGAGTTCGGTACGCACCGCGGCCGCAAGGTCGTGAACATCGTTCCGGTCGCCTGAAACCCCTAGTTCCTAGGACTCAGGCTCCGTAGAGCGTTTTCGCGAGGGCGGACCTTGCTTGCCCGGCCAGAAGCTTCGGCTTCCGGATCGGGAAGCAGGTCCGCCCTTCGTGTGTTTCCAATAAACGCAGAGCAAAGACATTTCGCACTCCTCCGGCCTTTCGCCGGGGGAACCCCCAGGAGGCACTGAACCATGACCACCTTCGTGGACCGCGTCGAACTGCATGTCGCCGCGGGTAGCGGAGGCCACGGCTGTGCCTCCGTTCACCGTGAGAAGTTCAAGCCGCTCGGCGGCCCGGACGGCGGCAACGGCGGCCGTGGCGGTGACGTCATCCTGGTCGTCGACCAGTCGGTGACGACGCTCCTCGACTACCACCACTCCCCCCACCGCAAGGCCACGAACGGCAAGCCCGGCGAGGGCGGCAACCGCTCCGGCAAGGACGGCCAGGACCTCGTCCTGCCCGTGCCGGACGGCACCGTCATCCTCGACAAGGCGGGCAACGTGCTGGCCGACCTCGTCGGCCAGGGCACGACGTACGTCGCCGCCCAGGGTGGCCGCGGCGGCCTCGGCAACGCGGCGCTGGCCTCGGCCCGCCGCAAGGCGCCCGGCTTCGCGCTCCTCGGTGTGGCCGGCGACCTCCAGGACATCGTCCTCGAGCTCAAGACGGTCGCGGACATCGCGCTCGTCGGCTACCCGAGTGCCGGAAAGTCGTCCCTCATCTCGGTCCTGTCGGCCGCGAAGCCGAAGATCGCCGACTACCCGTTCACGACGCTCGTCCCGAACCTCGGTGTGGTGACGGCCGGCTCGACCGTCTACACCATCGCCGACGTGCCGGGCCTCATCCCGGGCGCCAGCCAGGGCAAGGGCCTCGGCCTGGAGTTCCTGCGCCATGTCGAGCGCTGCTCGGTCCTGGTCCACGTACTCGACACGGCCACCCTCGAGTCGGACCGTGACCCGGTCTCCGACCTCGACATCATCGAGGCGGAGCTCAAGCAGTACGGCGGCCTCGACAACCGTCCGCGCCTCGTCGTCCTCAACAAGGTCGACGTGCCGGACGGCCAGGACCTCGCGGACCTGGTCCGCCCCGACCTGGAGGCCCGCGGCTACCGGGTCTACGAGGTGTCGGCCGTGGCCCACAAGGGCCTCAAGGAGCTGTCCTTCGCCCTCGCCGAGATGGTCGCCTCGGCGCGTGCCGCCAAGCCCAAGGAGGAGGCGACCCGCATTGTCATCCGTCCGAAGGCGGTCGACGACTCGGGCTTCACGGTCGCGCAGGAGGAGGACGGCCTCTTCCGTGTGCGCGGCGAGAAGCCGGAGCGCTGGGTGCGCCAGACCGACTTCAACAACGACGAGGCCGTCGGCTACCTCGCCGACCGCCTCAACCGCCTCGGCGTCGAGGATTCCCTGATGAAGGCCGGCGCGGTCGCGGGCGACGGCGTGGCCATCGGCCCCGAGGACAACGCGGTCGTCTTCGACTGGGAGCCCACGGTCATGGCAGGCGCCGAGATGCTCGGCCGCCGAGGCGAGGACCACCGCATGGAGGAGCCCCGCCCCGCTGCCCAGCGTCGCCGCGACAAGCAGGCGGAGCGGGACGACGCGGAGCAGGAGTACGACGAGTTCAAGCCGTTCTAGGCCGTCGGGTGGTGCTCGGGCCGACGGACGGAGTCCGGCGCGGCTGCCCCGAAGCCTGGGCGGCCGCTTGCGGCCGGGCGGTGTGAGGGCTGCCGTGGGGAGCTTCAGCCCACCGTATGGAACAGCTGAGCATGGGGAAGGCCCCCGGGAGAATCTCCCGGGGGCCTTCCCCATGCTCAGCCTGCGCGCGGAGCGCTACGCAGTGACCGTGTCGCCCGACTCCGGATCCGATTCCAGGGCCTCGGCGATCTCGTCGGCCGTGTCCGTGTCGCGCTGGCCGGGGATCTCCGCCGCGAGGCGGGACTCCATGCGCACGCGTCGCTCGTCGGCCCGGGCGCACAGCGCGCGCACCGCGTCGTTGAAGCGGTCCAGGGACGGCGGGTCAGAGGGGCCCAAGAGGTGCTCCTTGAGCTCCGCGCGGGCCTCCGCGTGGGAATCCGTCTCCGGGGCGCGTACGGCCGCGAGAAGGGCGGGTACCTCCGTTGCCGCGGGCGTCAGGATCGTCGCCGCGCTGACCGTCGGGAATCCGGCGCGGAAATCGCCCTCGGTCATGCCGGAGGTGTTCGCGACGGCGTACGGCTTCTCGCTCGTCAGCCAGTCCGAGACGACCGAGGAGACGTCGCTGATGAGGACGTCGGCCTGGTTGAAGCAGGTGAAGATCGCCGGGCGGGCGTCCGTGATGACCAGGTGCTCCCACTCCGGGAAGGACGCCCAGTACGCGGCCTCCCACGCGGCGGTCGCCTCGGCGACGGCGGCCTGCCGGCCCCCGTCGGGCGTGCCCTGGAGCAGCATGCGCTCCATCTCGTCCGCGCTGGAGCGGAACGCGGTCGACGTCAGCTTGTCCAGCTCCGCCGCGCGGCGCACCAGCTCGGCGGCGGCCTCGGGGCCCGGCCGCGCGCCGGAGCGCTTCGCGGCCGCCTCGCGGACCATCGCCTTGATGCGCTCGTTCGCGGCGCCCGCGCGCGGGTCGACCGAGCCGGTCATCGGGTGCGGCTTGTAGAGGAGGCGCACGGAGTCATCGGCGAGCAGGTGCTTGACGATGTTCTCGCCGGCGAGAACCACCGACGTGTTGCCCGGGTTGCCGTCCCAGCCCTCCCACGTGGGGGCGTAGAGGACCGTCGTGAAGCGTTCATCTGTGGCTCCGCCACGGGGGCCCTGCGGCGCGCCGGTGGAGCGCTTGATGGGCGACAGCTGCGGGCGGCCCACCTCCACGACGTCCTTGTCCTCGACGCCGATGTCGGCGAGCTGGTAGCGCTCGCGGGCCGCGGGCCCGGCCACCCACACCTCGTCGTACGCCTTCGCGTACGGGTTGCAGGAGGACAGCTTGTCGCTCTCGCCGTGGTTGATGAACGCGTGCTTGATCGTCGGGATGCGCAGGACCTGGGAGGTCTTCGCGGCGTTCGCCGGGTGCAGCACCATCTTCAGCGTCGAGTTCTCCAGGGAGAACATCGTGGCGACCTTCGGGAAGCAGATGATCGGCACGTCGGTCGCGTCGATCTTCTGGACCATGAACCGCTCGCGCAGCACGATCAGCGGCTTGCCGTCGACCTCGGAGAGCGTGGAGAGCCACATGTTCGCCTGGTACGCGGACGACGTGCCGCCCGAGAAGTACATCGCGACGGTCGGCTTGTAGTCGGCCAGCCAGCGGTCGAGCCAGGCCATGACCTTCTGCTCGCTCAAGGCGCGCTTCTTCGGGAGCAGCCAGGTCGCGAGATAGACCGTGCCGCCGCCGAGCAGCACGATCGAGACACCGAGGCCGATGACGCCCCAGAGCGCGTCGGTGGTGGCCGCCGTGATCAGCAGGCCGATGGTGCCGGGGGCGGCGAAGCCGAGCAGGCGGTGACCCTGGCGGCGGGCCAGGATGCGCGGCGGGGCCGCGGACAGCCGCAGCTCCGACGCGTCGATGTTCCGCGTCACGATGGGCAGCGCGCGCGTGCGGCGCACCAGGACGGCCACGGCCTGGCACACGAAGTGCAGGGCGTAGAAGGCGAGCAGCGCGATGGTGAGGGGCGACTGCTCGGCCAGCGGCTCGATGCCGTCGATGCGCAGGAGACCGACCAGGATCAGCATGTCGCGCAGCAGCTGCCGGACGGTGACATCGAAGCGGATCTTGCCGAGGAGGGAGAGCAGGCCGGGCTGCTTGTACTGGAGATACGTGTCGAGCGCGAGACCCGCGGCGCTCGCGGCGACGAACACCGGGACGTACGGGATCAGCGCGCTGACGAGCTGGGCCGTGTAGAGCGCGAACATCGCGAAGAGCGCTGAGAGCTGCACGACGCGGCGGGAGGCAAGGCCGGCGGAGGGCACTGGGCGGGGCTCCTGGCAGGGGGGATCGGATGGCGGGGGGAAAGATTTGCGGGGGGTGCGCGGCATTCTTCGACGAAGGCCGACCACTGACCGTATGACTTTCGCGCCCTCGCTAGCAATCCTTCGTGACAGCAATCACCGGATAAAGGGGCAAAGGCCCCAAGGGCTCTGGGTAACGATTCCTTCCGCGGCCTCCGGCGGAATTCCTCTGGGGTGAGCCTGCCGTCCGCCCCTCGGAACCCGGAGGCGCCGCGCCGTACCGCTCACGTAGATTGCAGGACCAGGGCCGTGGCCGGGACGAGGCCCACGGCCGGTCAGCACTGATGGGGAACGCACGTGTCAGCGGCAGGGCAGGACATGAGGCAGGGCGTGGCGGAAGCCCGCAGGATCGTGGTCAAGGTCGGATCCTCCTCGCTCACCACCGCCGAGGGCGGCCTCGACGCCGACCGGGTCGACGCCCTCGTCGACGTGCTCGCCAAGTCCCGCAGCGGCGGCGAGAGGGAGATCGTGCTCGTCTCGTCCGGCGCCATCGCCGCCGGGCTCGCCCCGCTCGGCCTGCGCCGCCGCCCCAAGGACCTCGCCCGCCAGCAGGCGGCCGCCAGCGTCGGCCAGGGCCTCCTGGTGGCCCGCTACACCGCCTCCTTCGCGCGCTACGGCGTCCGCGTCGGCCAGGTCCTGCTCACCAGCGACGACATGGCCCGCCGCGCCCACCACCGCAACGCGTCGCGCACCCTCGACCAGCTCCTCGCGATGGGCGCTCTGCCCGTCGTGAACGAGAACGACACCGTGGCGACGGACGAGATCCGCTTCGGCGACAACGACCGGCTCGCCGCTCTCGTCGCCCACCTCGTCCACGCCGACCTCCTCGTCCTCCTCTCGGACGTCGACGGCCTCTACGACGGCGACCCCGCCAAGCCCGGCAGCTCGCGGATCTCCGAGGTCCGCGGCCCCGCCGACATCGCGCACGTCAAGATCGGCAGCGCGGGCAAGGCGGGCGTCGGCACCGGCGGCATGGTCACCAAGGTCGAGGCGGCCGGGATCGCCGCCGCCGCGGGTATCCCCGTCGTCCTCACCAGCGCGGTGCACGCCGCCGACGCGCTCGCCGCCCGCGACACGGGCACGTACTTCCACCGCACGGGCCGGCGCAGCGCCGACCGCCTCCTGTGGCTCCAGCACGCCTCCACCCCGCAGGGCGCGCTCACGCTCGACGACGGGGCGGTGAAGGCCGTCGTCGAGGGTCGCAAGTCGCTCCTTCCCGCAGGCATCGCGGCCGTCGAGGGCGAGTTCGGCGCGGGCGACCCCGTCGAGCTGCGCGACGCCACGGGGCGGGCGATCGCACGCGGCCTGGTGAACTTCGACGCCAAGGAGATCCCGCAGCTCATCGGTCGCTCCACCCGCGAGCTGGCCCGTGAGCTCGGGCCCGCGTACGAGCGTGAGGTCGTCCACCGGGACGATCTGGTGCTGCTGCACCCCTGACCGCCCCGGCGTACTCGTGAAGATCCGGCGTCCGCGCCGGGCGTAAACCGTGTAGACGGCCGAAAGCCGGGCCTCCCGCGGGGGACCTTCCCCAAAACGGCCCCACGAGGGCGCTTGGCCTGCTCAACTTTGGTGCAGGAAGTTCCGCACGACCATTGCGCAAAGGAGGCCGTCGTGAGACGAGCGCGCCCGGGGGCGACGTCCCGAGGGTCGGCGGAGCGGGCACTGACCAGCGTCGCGGCCGGCGAGTCGTACCAGGGCAGCGGGCAGGAGGAGAGCGCCGTGACGGAGGAAGGCCCCCGCCTCTGGCATGTCACTCTCAGCGTCTCCGGCGCCGACGCGCCCCTCGCCGAGGTTCGGCGGGGACTCGAACAGCTGGCGCACGACCATCCCTTTCTGCTGACGAGCCGGTACGCCGTCGACCACGCCGAGATCCGCTACTGGGAAGAGGCCCGCGACCTGCACGACGCGGCCGCCGTGGCGCTGCGCCTGTGGGGCGAGCACCGCCAGAGTTCCCAGCTCCCGCCGTGGGAGATCGTCGGCCTCGAGGTCATCGACCGCGACACGTACCACCAGCGCATAGCCGAGGGCTACGGGCCTCTGCCGGCCACCCCGGTCGGCGTACACCCGTTTTAGGTCACATCTCAGGGTTCGGAACAGCCGCCGGACAGCCCTCGCGCGCGCATTACCCTGCCGATATGACCTCGCTCTCGCCGTACGACTCGATGACCCCCGTCACCCAGGCCGCCTACCGCGCCCGGTCCGCGGCCGGCGTGATCGCCCCGCTGCCGCGGGCCGCGAAGGACGACGCTCTCGCCGCGATCGCCGACGCCCTCGAAGTGCGCACGGCCGAGATCGTCGAGGCGAACGCCAAGGACATCGCCCGCGCCCGCGAGGCCGGCACCAGCGAGTCGGTCATCGACCGCCTCACGCTCACGCCCGAGCGGGTCCGCGCCATCGCCGCCGACGTGCGCGACGTCGTCGCCCTGCCCGACCCGGTCGGCACGGTCGTCCGCGGCAACACCCTCCCGAACGGCATCGACCTGCGCCAGGTCCGCGTCCCGCTCGGCGTCGTCGGCATCATCTACGAGGCCCGCCCGAACGTGACCGTGGACGCCGCCGCCCTCTGCCTCAAGTCGGGCAACGCCGTTCTCCTGCGCGGAAGTTCGTCCGCGTACGAGTCCAACACCGCCCTCGTGCGGGTGCTGCGCGACGCGGTCGGCGGCTCCGGGCTGCCCGCCGACGCCATCCAGCTCGTGCCCGGGGAGAGCCGCGACTCCGTCAACGAGCTGATGCGGGCGCGCGGCCTGGTCGACGTCCTCATCCCGCGCGGCGGCGCCTCCCTCATCAAGAACGTCGTCGAGAACTCGATCGTCCCCGTCATCGAGACCGGCACCGGCAACTGCCACGTCTACGTCGACGCCCACGCGGACCTCGACATGGCCGTCGACATCCTGATCAACTCCAAGGCGCAGCGCCCCAGCGTCTGCAACGCCGCCGAGACCCTCCTCGTCCACCAGGACATCGCCGACGCCTTCGTGCCCCGCGCCCTTGCGGCCCTCGCCGAGGCCGGCGTCACCGTGCACGCCGACGAGCGCGTTCTCGCGTACGCCGAGGGCTCCAAGGCCACCGTCGTCGAGGCGACCCCCGAGGACTGGGAGACCGAATACCTCTCGTACGACATCGCGGCCGCCGTCGTGCACTCCCTGGACGCTGCCGTGGAGCACATCCGCCTCTGGTCCTCCGGCCACACCGAGGCCATCGTCACCACCTCGCAGCAGGCGGCCCGCCGCTTCACCCAACTGGTCGACTCCACCACGGTCGCCGTGAACGCCTCGACGCGCTTCACCGACGGCGGCCAGTTCGGCTTCGGCGCCGAGATCGGCATCTCCACCCAGAAGCTCCACGCCCGGGGCCCCATGGGCCTTCCGGAGCTCACGAGCACCAAGTACATCGTCACCGGCGACGGCCACACCCGGTAGTCGCGGGCATGCGGACGGGAACAAAGGGAATTCCCGCACCGACTGCCCAAAACGACCCCCCAGGTCTACTCTGGACGCGTGCCGGAGGACGTGGGGGGCACGCCGTTCCCTGACGGCTGGGAGCCCGACGACGACCGCGACCGCGGGGGTGCGGACGAAGAGTTCGCCTCCGTGGTCTTCGACGAGGCCTTCGTGAAAGCCGCCGAGGTCCATGAACCCACCGCGGTCGAGCGGCTGCTCGCCGCGGCGCAGGCGCGCGCCGAGGCCCAGGAAGCCGAGGCACGAAGGGCCCGCACGCGTGGCTCCGCGGTCGACGACGACCTCTACGACGACGGGTACGGCCCCGACCCGCGAGGCGGCTACGCCCACGGCCCGGAGGTGGACGACCTCTACGACCCCGATGTCGACGAGGACGGCTACCCGCGCCCCGGCGCCGCGAAGGTGCGCTGGCGCCGCCCCGTCGCCTGGCTGCTCGCCCTCGTCATGGGCATCGGCATGGTCGCGCTCGCCTTCACCGCCGTCTACCGCGGCGCCTCGTCGGGCGGCCGCCAGGACCGGGTCCCGCCGCCCGCGACGACCGAGCTGGAGAAGGGCTTCCCGACCGCCCCCAGCGCCTCGGCCGAATACTTCCAGCCACCGGTCCCCGCGACCCCGCGGACCCCCTGACCACGGACGGGTACACCCCGTGAGCACAGGGTTGAGAACCTGTCGGAAGTTGTCGTGTACCAGGGCGTTTACCGGACCCCCGACAGACCTACCCTGAAGGTATGGGCGAGCCAGGAGACCCACCGGAGGGGACCCCCGAGAGCGCTCCCGGCGGTGGTGGCGAGGACGAGTACCGATCCGTCGTCTTCGACGAGTCGTTCATCCGTGCTGCCCGGCTCCAGGAGTTCTCCGCGCAGGAGCGCATCACCGACCACGCGCCCGCCGTACGCCGGCGCCCCGGACTGCGCCGCGGCTTCACCCGGCAGGCCGTCATCCTCGTCATCCTGATCGTTGTCGCGTTCGGCACCGCGATCTACATGGGCGTGCGCAACCCGTACCAGAGCCCCGCCACCGCCCGCCGGCCCGAACCGCTGCGCATGACCGTCATCCCGCTCTCGCCGCAGGGCAAGGTGCCCGGCGCCGCCTCGGTGTCCCAGCTCTACAAGCACAGCCCCGCCGCCGAGTTCAGGACGGCCGCCGAAGGCATCAACCTGCCCCCGGAGCAGCGCACTTCGCACTTCTCCGAGAGTCAGGTCTACGCCGCCCTGACCACCGTCAAGGACTATCTCGTCGAGTCCTCGCTCGACCCCGACGTGCTCACCGGGAAGGCCGTGCGGCCCGTGCGGATCCTGCTCGACCCGCAGCAGCTCGACCAGTTCGACCGGAGCTTCGACCGGCCCGCCGCCGACGGACGGCACGAGGCCACCGGCTGGCTCGTCCGCTTCGACCCGAAGCAGGCCGAGCTCGCCGACACCGGGATCCGCGTCCAGGGCACCCTGCGCGCCACGGAGTCCGACGCGAACACCCTCGAGGTCGTCTCCGACCACACCTTCGTCTATGCGCTGCGCCCGGCCGGCGCCGGTTCCGACGCGAAGGCGTCCCTGTTCACCGTCCGCCGCGAGCTGCACTTCCGCTTCGACCGTGACGACCTGCGCATGCACCAGGCCGAGGTGCTCGTCAGCTATACGCAGGCCGGGCCGCTGTCCTGCTCCGTCGACTCGGCCGCCCATCTGCACCCGCTGCTCGCGGGGCAGGCACCGAAGGAGGGCGGCCCGGCCGGCACCGACCCGTACGCCACGGGCGGCACCGCCTCGCTGTGCGGTGCTCTCGCGCCGGGCGCCCAGCCTTCGCTCTGAGCCCCGCGGGACCTACTCGCCGTCCTCCGGCGTCCCGTGGTTGCCCGTGTGCGCGCCGCCGTTTCCGCCGCCGCCGAACTTCCCGCGCAGCTTGCCGCCCAGGTCGCCCGCGCCGCCCGCGATGTCCGAGACCAGCTTCATCAGCGGGTCCTTGGAGTTGCGCATGTTGTCCGCGTAGTGCGAGGCCGACTGGCGGAACGAGTCGGTGACCGAGGTGTCCTTGTCCTCGGTGCGGCGCGGGTAGTGGCCGTCCATGATCCGCTGGTAGTCGCGGGTCGCGGCCCACTTCTTCAGCTCGGCCGCGCGGACCGTGGTGAAGGGGTGCGTACGCGGCAGCACATTGAGGATCTTCAGCACGGAGTCGCGCAGGTCGCCCCCGGCCTCATACTCCTCGGCCTGCTTGAGGAACGCGTCCACGTTCATCTCGTGCAGATGGTTGCCGCCCGCGATCTTCATCAGGCCGCGCATCGACGCATTGAGGTCCTGGCCGACCAGCAGGCCGGCGCGGTCCGCCGACAGCTCCGACTTGCGGAACCACTCGCGCAGCGCGGTGACGATCGTCATGATCGCGAGGTTGCCGAGCGGGATCCACGCGACGCGGAGCGCCAGGCTGGTCAGGAACAGCAGTATCGTCCGGTAGACCGAGTGGCCGGACAGCGCGTGGCCCACCTCGTGGCCGACGACCGCCCGCATCTCCTCCTCGTCGAGCAACTCCACCAGGCCGGTCGTGACGACGATGATCGGCTCGTCCAGGCCGATGCACATCGCGTTCGGCTGGGGGTCCTGGTTGACGTACATCGGCGGGACCTTCTCCAGGTCCAGGATGTAACAGGCGTCCCGCAGCATGTCGTTGAGGTGCGCGAACTGGTCGTCGGAGACCCGGACCGAGTCCGACAGGAACAGCAGGCGCAGACTGCGCTCGGGCAGCAGCCCGCTGAGCGCCTTGAACACCGTGTCGAAACCGGTGAGCTTGCGCAGCGCCACCAGGGCCGAACGGTCCGCCGGGTGCTCGTACGCCCGCGAGGAGATCCCCTCGAAGCGCCGCCGCTGCCTGCTCGGTACGTGCTCGCGCTGGCCGTCGTTGCCGTCGTTGACGTCGGGCATGCGTCCCCCATGTTCGTGTGCCGTCGTGTTCGGTTGTGCCCCCGAGGAGGTCTCCACAGTAGGCGGAGATACCGTGGCGGGGCAGCACACTGAAGGAGCGAAACGCCATGGAGCACACACCCGACGCAGCCTGGCTCACCCAGGCGGTCAGCGCCGCAGCCTCCGACCAGCAGGGCGCGGGCAATCTGCTGCGCATCGTCATCGTCGTGGGCTTCCTCGGCAGCGTGTTCCTGGGCTGGTTCCTGCTGCGCGGCTACAAGCGCGACGACTGACACGGCTGCGGGACGGACGCGCATACGGCAGAGTCGGCGTGATCGCCGAGGACACCCCCGCATACGATGAGCGGGAAGTCTTTATCCAGACTTCATGTCACCACCCAGATCCTGAGTCCCCATCCCGTCTCACCCGGATAGGTCCTGCTGACGATGAGCCTCCACAGCACCGCTGCCCAGCTGGCCACCCTCGCCGCCGAGGGCGGCGAGCACGGCGGCAACCACCCGAGCCTCAGCCCCTACCTCACCGGCGGCGGCGCCCTGTTCCTGCTGCTGCTGATGCTGTGGATCGTCACCCGCTTCAACCGGGACCGCTAGGCCCTGACGGCGAAGGCACTCCGACCGGGCCAGTAGGCTCTGCACGCATGGGAGAGCAGGACATGCCTACCGGCCCGGTGAACGGCCCGGCCGGCGGCCCGGACCGGGCCCGGATCAGCACCGCCAAGCGGCGTCTCGGCGTCATGGGCGGAACGTTTGACCCGATCCACCACGGACACCTGGTGGCGGCCAGCGAGGTCGCCGCGCAGTTCCACCTCGACGAGGTCGTGTTCGTACCCACCGGGCAGCCGTGGCAGAAGGCGGACCGCACTGTCACTCCGGCCGAGGACCGCTATCTGATGACGGTCATCGCGACCGCCGAGAACCCGCAGTTCTCGGTGAGCCGTATCGACATCGACCGCGGCGGGCCGACGTACACCACGGACACACTGCGCGATCTGCGCGCGCTCAATCCGGACTCGGACCTCTTCTTCATCACCGGCGCCGACGCCCTGGGCCAGATCCTCACCTGGCGGTACACGGAAGAACTGTTCTCCCTGGCGCACTTCATCGGGGTCACCCGGCCGGGCCACCCGCTGACCGACCCCGGTCTGCCGGAAGGCGGTGTCTCGCTCGTCGAGGTGCCGGCCCTCGCCATCTCGTCCACGGACTGCCGTGCGAGGGTCGCCAAGGGTGCCCCCGTCTGGTACATGGTCCCGGACGGTGTGGTGCGCTACATCGACAAGCGCGAGCTGTACCGCGGCGAGTGAGCCGAGAGGGGCACCGGTGAACGACCGATACGACGGTTACTCGGGCAGTTACTCGGGGGACGCGTCCAACACGTCCGACCAGTACGAGCTCGTCGGCTACGACGAGTACGGGCAGCCCGTGTACCGGCAGGTGCCCCAGCAGCCTGCGCAGTACGAGTATCCGCAGCAGTCCCAGGACCAGGGCTACGGCTACGACCCGTACGCCACCGGCCAGCAGCCGCCGGTGCCCTCGTACGACACGTACGACCCCTACGGGGCGGGCACGCCCGCGCAGCAGGGACCGCCCCCTTCCTACGACCCCTACGGGAGTGCCGCGGGAACGGGGCAGCAGCAGCGGGTCGAGGAGCAGACCGCGACCGCCCACATCCCGGTGCAGGCCGCTCCCCGGACCGAGCCCGCCGCGCGCGATCGACGTGACGGGGCGCCCGAGTACCGGACCGAGCAGTTCTCCTTCGTCGAGGAGCCGGACGAGAACTCCGAAGACGTCATCGACTGGCTGAAGTTCACCGAGTCGCGCACCGAGCGCCGCGAGGAGGCCCGCCGCCGCGGCCGCAGCCGGATCGTCGCCCTCGTCGTCGTCCTCGTGCTCTGTGTGACCGGCGGCGTCGGCTACCTCTGGTACGCGGGCAAGCTGCCCGGCCTCGGCTCCAAGGACTCCGGCAAGGGCGCCGCCGACACCGCGGGCCCGCAGAACCGCGACGTGATCGTCGTCCACATGCACAACACCAAGGGCGGCGGCACCTCCACCGCGCTGCTCGTCAACAACACCACCACCAAGCAGGGCACCACCGTCCTGCTCCCCAACTCCCTTGCCCTGACGGACGACGAGGGCAGCGCGACGACGCTCGGCAAGTCCGTCGACGGCGACGGGTCCTCCGGCACGCGCGACGCCATCGACACGGTCCTCGGCACGGACGTCGAGGGCACGTGGCGGCTCGACACCCCGTACCTCAACAACCTCGTCGAACTCGTCGGCAACATCGATATCGACACCAACGCCGACGTCCCCGACCCGGCCGCCAAGTCCGGGAAGGGCGGGAAGAAGGCGACGTCCCCGCTGGTCAAGAAGGGGAAGCAGCAGACGCTGAGCGGCCCCATGGCCGTCGCGTACGCCACCTACCGCGCGCCCGGCGAGTCCGACACCGCGCAGCTCATGCGGTTCGGCCAGGTCATGCAGGGCGTGCTGCGCAAGCTGTCGTCCGACCCGCACGCCGCCACCGTCACCGTCCAGTCCCTCGCCCAGATCCTCGACCCCTCGCTGGGCGAGAAGGACCTCGGCGCGTTCCTCGCCAAGCTCGCCGACCGGGCCAAGGGCGGCGACTACAAGACCGCGCTCCTGCCCGTGCAGCAGGACGGCACCCTCTCCGAGCAGGCCACCGGCAGCGTCGTCAAGGACGTCCTCGGCGGCACGGTGAAGAACCCCGGCAAGGACGCCTCCGTACGCGTCGGCATCAAGAACGCCACGGGCGTGAAGACCCGCACGGAGAAGGCCAGGGTCACGCTGGTCAACGGCGGCTACACCTTCGTCGACGCCGGGACGGGCACCCCCGCCCAGGCCGCGTCGCAGGTCACGTATCAGGACGACGACCGCAAGCAGGACGCCGTCGAGGTAGCCAAGACCCTGGGACTGCCGACGAGCGCGGTGCGCAAGGGGAAGACCGTGGCGAACGCGGACGTGTCCGTGGTCCTCGGGCAGAACTACACGGGCGGACAGTAGGCGCGCGCCCGGCCGCGGGGGGCGCGTCTCCCCGGCCGGGCAATCCAGTAAGGGCCGTCGGCGGTCCGTGAGACCCTTGGGGTATCCCTTCAAGGGAATACTGCCCGCCGACGGAAAGCCTTGTAGTGACCGCCACTGACCGCTCCATCGAGCTCATCACCGCCGCCGCACAGGCGGCTGCCGACAAGCTCGCGCACGACATCATCGCGTACGACGTCAGCGATGTGCTGTCGATCACCGACGCCTTCCTGCTGGCCTCCGCGCCCAACGACCGCCAGGTCAAGTCGATCGTCGACGAGATCGAGGAGCGCCTGAACAAGGAGCTCGGCGCCAAGCCGGTCCGCCGCGAGGGCGACCGCGACGCCCGCTGGATCCTCCTCGACTACGTCGACATCGTCGTCCACGTCCAGCACAGCGAGGAGCGCGTCTTCTACGCCCTCGAGCGCCTGTGGAAGGACTGCCCCGAGCTGGAGCTTCCCGCGGACGCCAAGGCCACCCGCGGCAAGGCGGCGGAGCACGCCCAGGCGACGCAGGCCGCGGAGGAGGCCGAGGAGCTTCGCGAGCTGGGCGGAGAGCTGCGTTGACCGCCGCGGGGGCCGGCACCGGACCGGCCGGGGGACCGGCCCGCGGACGGCGCGTCATTCTGTGGCGCCACGGCCAGACCGCCTGGAACCTGGAGCGCCGCTTCCAGGGCTCCACGGACATCGGCCTGACCGAGACCGGCGTCGCCCAGGCCCGCCGGGCCGCCCGGCTGCTCGCCTCGCTGAAGCCGGACGCCATCGTCGCGTCCGACCTCAGCAGGGCCTCCGCCACGGCCGCCGAGCTGGCCGCGCTCACGGGCCTCGACGTCACGCACGACGAGGGCCTGCGCGAGACCTACGCCGGTGAGTGGCAGGGCCTCACGCACGACGAGATCATCGCCCGTTACGGCGACCAGTACGCCGCGTGGAAGCGCGGCGAGCCGGTGCGCCGCGGCGGCGGCGAGCTCGAGACGGAGGTCGCCGACCGGGCCGCTCCCGTCGTGCTCGGTCACGCGGAGAAGCTGCCGCAGGACGGCACACTCGTCGTGGTCAGCCACGGCGGCACGATCCGCACCACCATCGGGCGCCTCCTCGGTCTCGAGTCCCACCACTGGGAAGGCCTCGGCGGCCTCTCCAACTGCTGCTGGTCCGTCCTCGGCCGGGGCGCACGCGGCTGGCGGCTGCTCGAGCACAACGCGGGCACGCTCCCGGAGCCGGTGCTCGGCGACGACGACTGAGCCCCCGACGGGGGCCGGACGGCCGGATTTCACTTTCCGGCAGGTCGCAGGCTAAAGTTCTTCTTGTTCGCAGCCGCGCAGAGCGGGGAGAACGCAAGGGGCTATAGCTCAGTTGGTAGAGCGCCTGCATGGCATGCAGGAGGTCAGGAGTTCAATTCTCCTTAGCTCCACAGTCGAAGCGTCCGCTTCACAGAGATCCCGTCCGGGTAAGGGCGGGATTTTTTGTTACCCGGCACACTCTTTTCAACTGCCTTGAGGCGCTTGGTGTCCCGGGGGCGTATAGGTCTGCGGATGTGGTCCTCGTGTGTCGGTGTGTGCGTAAGTGCTGGCCGGAGCGGGCGAACTCGGCGCCGTGTCCGGACCGGTACCCATGCGTCGCTGACCGTGACGCTCCGGCCGTGGCAGAATCGGACGGCCGGTAGAGGGCCGCGTCCGATCGACGAAGACGGCCCGACGGGAGGGAGAACGCGATGCCCGCGCGCATCACCGAGGCGGCCGACCGCCCCCTCGGCGTGACAGTGAGACCGGCCGAAGCAGCCCATTCCGGGCAGCACGTTCCTTCCCCCTCCTCCTCTCCGTCTTCTTTCTCTTTCCTCGACTGTCCGTCCTGCGGTTCCTTCCACGTCGCGCAGATGCTCGGCGACAACGGCGGGATCTCGTACGTGTGCACGGCCTGCGGCCACAGCTGGAGCTGATCGATGGGTGCACACAGGAGGAAGTGCGACTGGTGCGGCAGCGGCACGCCCATCGTCAGGGACATGGAGCCGGTCAACCCCGACTACCAGTACTGGTGCGAGGAGTGCGCGCGGGCGCTGATCATAAAAGGCGATCCGATCGAGACGTATCGGGAACTGGAGGGCGAGCCGATCTACGGCCGGCTGCTCGACGAGCACTGCACGCTCAAGCGGTTCTATTCGTTCGCCACGGCCTGAGGGTGCCGTAAATTCGGGCAAATCGGACCAGGGTGGAAACGATTTGGTGATGCACCGGGTGCCCGGTAATGTTGGCGTCGCCGCCGGGGAAACCGGGCGACACGGTGAACATGCGGCTCCGCCGCATGAACGCTAGGGGCTATAGCTCAGTTGGTAGAGCGCCTGCATGGCATGCAGGAGGTCAGGAGTTCAATTCTCCTTAGCTCCACAGTAGATGGACATGAAGACGGGCCACCCGAACAGGGTGGCCCGCTTTCGTATGCCGTCCCGCGGGCGTCAGCCGCGCCCGCTGCCCAGGGCCCTGCGCCCGCGGCCAGGCGGGAGCGCGGGCGGCAGGGCCGGGCGGGCCGGAGCCGCCGCCGGGTCCTCCTCGATGCGCAGCGCCAGCGCGGGGCACCGGCGCACGGCCCGTACGGCGCGCGCCTCCGAATAGCGCGCCACCGGGGCCTCCGCCACCGAGGGATAGCCGTCCGGGCCCAGCTGGATCAGCTCCGGGATGATGTCCGCGCACAGGCCGTGGCCCTCGCACAGCGTCCAGTCCACCGCGAGCCGCCGGCCGCTGGGGGACTCGCCCTGCGGTGCCTCCGTGTGCAGCGGCAGCACGCCCTGCACCGGGCGCCCGCAGCCGCCGCCCAGGACGTGCGCGGCGAGATCGTCCGTGAACGCCGAGATCGTCGACTCCAGGAACGCCGCCGAACCGTCCGGGTGCTTGCACGCGCCGCGCCGCTTCACCGCCCTGGTGACCTGCTGGAGGGCTTCGAGGGCGGTGGGGCCGCCGCCGTTCAGTACGTCCTCCAGGCCGCGCGCCGCCGCCGGCAGACCCAGATAGCAGGGACCGCACTGGCCCGCGCTCTCCGAGGCCAGCCACTGCGCCACCCGGAGCGCCTCGCCGAGCGGGCAGGTGTCCGGGCCGATCGGCAGGATCGCGCCCGCGCCGAGCGCGCCCCCGGCGGCCTCCAGGGAGGCGCGGGAGACCACCGCCTCCTGGGCCGTGAAGGCGTCGAGCCACTTGCCGTGGTAACCGCCCGTGAGCACGCCCTGGGGCATCGGCGGGGCGCCCGCGAGCTGGAGTACGTACCGCAGGGGAACCCCCGCGGGGACTTCGAGGACCATCGGGCGGGCGACGGCTCCGGAGAGGGTCAGCAGGATCGTGCCGGGCTCGTCGCGCAGGCCCGTGCGGCAGTAGCGCTCGGGTCCGGTGCGGGCCGCCACGGCGAGCTGGGCGAACGTCTCGGCGTTCGACAGCAGCGTGGGCGCGCCGCCCACCCCGGAGTCGGAGGCGCGCACCTTGCGGCCCGGAGGCACCGGGGGCCCGCCGTCCGCCGAGCGGATCAGCGCGGAGGACTCCCCGGTGACCATGCGTACGGGGTTGCGCTGCACACGCGCGCGTAGCGGGGCGCCACGGCGGTTGGACAGGCCCCTTTCGAGGAGCGCGGCCTGCATGGACGCCTCGGTGGAGTCGCGGGTCACGCCCACCACGAGGGTGCGGGCGCCGAGCGCCTCGGCGACCAGGAGCGCGCCGTCGAGGATGAGGTGCGGGGCGCGGTTGATCAGGACCGTGTCCTTGCGGCAGGCGGGTTCGTCCTCGCTGCCGTTGACCACGACGACGGGGCGCACCCCTCGGCGTATCGCGGACTGGGCGACGGCGCGCAGCTTCTTGGCGAAGGGGAAGCCGGCGCCGCCGCGGCCGCGCAGGGATATCTGCCCGGCCAGCGCGGCGAGTTGCTCGCCGCCCATCGGTTCGAGCGGGCCGTGCACTTTCAGATGCATGTCGAGGTCGAGTCGCTCGACCAGGTCGAAGCCCGAGGTGAGCTGGGGGAGACCGACGACGCGGACTTCGGGGACGTCGGGCAGCGCGGTGTTCACTGAATGCCTCCGGGCGGCGTGTTCCAGGGCTCACCCGCGGCGGGGGCCTGGAACGGGCCGGGCAGCGTTTCGGTGGCGGACTCTTCCTCGAAGCTCGGGATGCCGCCGTACGGGGTGTCGAGAGTGGGGTCGTACGCCGAGGGGGGTGCCGGGGCGGGGGGCGGCGGGGACGGGGCCGGCCAGCGCTCGGGGGGCTCGGGGTCGACGAACGGGAGGGACTCGGTGGGCTGGAGGTCCAGGAGGGTCAGCGGCTCCCCGGGGGGCGGGTCGCCGAAGAGCGGGTCCACCGGGGTCGAGACCGCGCGGTAGGCGGCCGAGAAGCCGACGCCCGCGGTGGCGGGGCGCGGCTCGAACGCGGGGCGCGCCGGAGCCTCGTAGAGCGGTGGAATGTCGGCGGACGGCATGGGGAGCGGATTTTCGCGCGGCCGCGGCGGGGGCTCGCGGTTCACGTCGAAGCGGGCTTCGGACGGTGCGGGGCGGCCGGCGCCGCCGGGCAGCGGGGACCGGGTGACGTCCCTGCGGCGGGTGCCCTGCGTTCTGCCGTCGCCGTCGAGGAGCGCGAGGACGCGGGCGGCGACCTTGCGCTTGACCGGTCCCGGCGCCGCGCGCAGGGCGACCGCACCGCCCACCGCGACCAGGCACAAGCAGTACAGGACGACTACGTAGGTCTTCGGCTGCCTGCCCGCGTACAGACCGTGGATCAGCGCGGAGCACCAGGCGGGGTAGGCCAGCATGTGCAGGGCGCGCCAGCGGGAGGCGATCTGGGCGGGGGACGCGAAGGCCTTGCGCAGGGCGCCGGTGACGCCGGTGGTGACCATCAGGAGCCCGGCGAGCGAGCCGAGGCCGATCAGGCCCGCGCTGCCGGTCACGCCGAGTCCGAAGGGGATCAGCGCGCCGACCACGGACACATGGTCGAGGGCCAGCTTGACGGTGACGTGCAGAAGCAGGAAGCCGATCGAGGCGACCGCTGTGGCCCGGTGCACGCCCTGGGAGAGCAGGCGCTGGCGCGAGGTCAGGAACAGCCGGTCGGAGGCGACCAGGCCCCAGACGACGGACGCCGTCAGGGAGACCAGGGACAGCACCCCGGTGGTGAAGTCGAGCGCGGCGCGGAAGGCGTCGCTCCCGACGAGGACCACGAGGGGTATCAGCAGCAGTGCCGCCGCGCACAGGGCCCCTCGGGTCGCCCGGCTGGGCGCGGGGGACGGGCGGATCCTGCGCCGGGGGCGCTGGGTGTTTCCAAGCTGGGGGAACGGATTCAGCGGCTGCCCGTTCGTCGGGGAGTTCAACGGGGAGTTCAGTGGAGGGTTCATGGGGGCGACTCCGAATGGTTCGGCAAAGTGGTCCCGCTGCCGCACTCTAGGTCGACCCATACCAGCCAGTACGAGGTTTGAGTTATCTCGTTGTTATCTATCGGAGGTGTGGACTTTGTGTTGCCCCGATAGGGGTCGGTACGCGGAGTAACCCTTGGCCCATGCACCTTCCGAAGGCCTCCTTCGGCCCTTGCGCAGCCGTCCCTCGGCCGTCCCCGGTAAGCCCGTCGCGGCCCCTGTGGGCCCTGCGGTACCCTGACGCCATGCGTGCCGTACGCCTTCTGCTTAGCGAGCCGCGCTGATCAGTCCCGACCGCTGACGAATCGCGGATCGGAATCGGCGCGGCGCCCCCTCCTGTGCGAGGGGCATTTTTGTTTGGCCAGCGCGGTCAGTTCCGTAAGCAGAGACGATCGATGGAGCTTTGAGGATCATGAGCGAGACGAATTCCGCTGCCGCTTCCGAGGTGGCCGCGCCGCACCGCTACACGGCGGCGATGGCCGCCGACATCGAGGCACGCTGGCAGGACTTCTGGGACGCCGACGGCACGTACGAGGCGCCCAACCCGAGCGGTGACCTGGCGGGGGACACCGAGGCGGACCGGGCGATGGCCGCCCGGCCCAAGAAGTTCGTCATGGACATGTTCCCGTACCCCTCGGGCGCGGGCCTGCACGTCGGCCACCCGCTGGGCTACATCGCCACGGACGTCTTCGCGCGCTTCCAGCGCATGAACGGGCACAACGTCCTGCACACCCTGGGCTTCGACGCCTTCGGCCTGCCCGCCGAGCAGTACGCCGTGCAGACGGGCACCCACCCGCGCACGTCCACCGAAGCCAACATGGTCAACATGAAGTCCCAGCTGCGCCGGCTGGGCCTGGGCCACGACAAGCGCCGGTCGTTCGCCACGATCGACCCCGAGTACTACAAGTGGACCCAGTGGATCTTCGTCCAGATCTTCAACTCCTGGTACGACGACGAGGCGAAGAAGGCCCGTCCGATCGACCAGCTGATCGCGCAGTTCGAGAGCGGTGAGCGCGCCGTACCGGACTCCACGCGCGCGTGGCACGAGCTGAACGCGGCCGAGCGGGCCGACGTGCTGAGTGAGTACCGGCTGGCGTACGCCTCCGAGGCGCCCGTCAACTGGTGCCCCGGCCTGGGCACCGTCCTGGCCAACGAGGAAGTCACCGCCGACGGTCGCTCCGAGCGCGGCAACTACCCTGTCTTCAAGGCCAAGCTGCGCCAGTGGAACATGCGCATCACCGCCTACGCGGACCGCCTGCTGGACGACCTGGACGCCCTGGACTGGCCCGAGGCGATCAAGCTGCAGCAGCGGAACTGGATCGGCCGCTCCGAGGGCGCCCGCGTCGACTTCCCCGTCGGCGACGAGGCCATCACCGTCTTCACCACCCGTCAGGACACCCTGTTCGGCGCCACGTACATGGTCCTGGCGCCCGAGCACGACCTGGTGGACCGGATCGTCCCCGCCGCGTGGCCCGAGGGCACGCACGACGTCTGGACGGGCGGCCACGCGACCCCCGCCGAGGCCGTCGCCGCCTACCGCAAGCAGGCCGCCTCGAAGTCCGACGTCGAGCGCCAGGCCGAGGCCAAGGACAAGACCGGCGTCTTCACCGGCGCGTACGCGGCCAACCCGGTCAGCGGCGAGCAGGTCCCCGTCTTCATCGCCGACTACGTCCTGATGGGCTACGGCACCGGCGCGATCATGGCCGTCCCCGCGCACGACACCCGCGACTTCGCGTTCGCGCGCGCCTTCGAGCTGCCGATGCGCTGCGTCGTGGAGCCCTCGGACGACCGCGGCACCGACACCTCCACGTGGGACGACGCGTTCGCCTCCTACGACGCGCGGCTGGTCAACTCCGCGAGCGACCAGATCTCCGTCGACGGCATGGGCGTCACCGACGCCAAGGCGCGCATGACGGAGTGGCTGGAGCGCACCGGCATCGGCCGCGGCACCGTCAACTTCCGCCTGCGAGACTGGCTGTTCAGCCGCCAGCGCTACTGGGGCGAGCCCTTCCCGATCGTCTACGACGAGGACGGCGTCGCCCACTCGCTGCCCGAGTCGATGCTGCCGCTGGAGCTGCCGGAGGTCGACGACTACAGCCCCCGCACGTTCGACGCGGACGACGCCGACACCCAGCCCGAGACCCCGCTGTCCCGCAACGACGACTGGGTCCACGTCACGCTGGACCTGGGCGACGGACCCAAGAAGTACCGCCGCGAGACCAACACCATGCCCAACTGGGCGGGTTCGTGCTGGTACGAGCTGCGCTACCTGGACCCGCACAACAGCGACAAGCTGGTCGACCCGGCCATCGAGCAGTACTGGATGGGCCCCCGTGAGGGCCAGCCGACCGGTGGCGTCGACCTGTACGTGGGCGGCGCCGAACACGCCGTGCTGCACCTGCTGTACGCCCGCTTCTGGTCGAAGATGCTGTTCGACCTGGGCCACATCTCGTCGGCCGAGCCGTTCCACAAGCTGTACAACCAGGGCATGATCCAGGCCTACGTGTACCGCGACAGCCGCGGCATCGCGGTGCCCGCCGCCGAGGTCGAGGAGCGCGACGGCGCGTACTACTTCGAGGGCGAGAAGGTCTCCCGCCTGCTGGGCAAGATGGGCAAGTCCCTGAAGAACGCCGTCACGCCGGACGAGATCTGCGCCGAGTACGGCGCGGACACCCTGCGCCTGTACGAGATGGCGATGGGCCCCCTGGACGTCTCGCGGCCGTGGGACACGCGCGCGGTGGTGGGCCAGTTCCGTCTGCTGCAGCGCCTGTGGCGCAACGTCGTCGACGAGGCGAGCGGCGAGGTCACCGTCGTCGACACCGAGGACTCCGCCATCGACGGAATCACGCTGCGCGCCCTGCACAAGGCGATCGACGGCGTCCGCCAGGACCTGGAGGGCATGCGGTTCAACACCGCCATCGCCAAGGTCACCGAGCTGAACAACCACCTGACCAAGGTGGGCGGCCCGCTGTCGCGCAGCGTGGCCGAGCGCCTGGTGCTGCTGGTCGCGCCGCTGGCCCCGCACATTGCCGAGGAGCTGTGGCGCAAGCTGGGCCACACCGACTCCGTCGTCCACCAGGACTTCCCCGTCGCCGACCCCGCGTACGTCGTGGACGAGTCCGTGACCTGCGTCGTGCAGATCAAGGGCAAGGTCAAGGCGCGCCTGGAGGTGTCCCCGTCGATCTCCGACGAGGAGCTGGAGAAGGTGGCCCTGGCCGACGAGCGGGTCGTCGCCGCGCTGGACGGCGCCGGCATCCGCAAGGTCGTCGTGCGGGCGCCGAAGCTGGTGAACATCGTTCCTGCGTGAGCGACGACCACTCCGTTTAGCCGGATCAGGGTTGTTCCCTACGGGCAGGTTGGGGGTTCCGCTGGAACCTCCGGCCTGCCTTTTCCGTTTACCGTGGAAGAGGCGGACGGACCGCCGACCTTGTCGGGAGGAGCGTCATGGGAGAGGCCGTGATCGCGATCGTGGCACTCATGTTCGTCCTGTTCCTGGCCCTGGGCGCGTACGTGACGGTGAAGGTCGTCGGCGCCGCCAAGCGGGGAGTGGACCGCACGGTCGCGCAGGCCCGCCGGTCCGTCGAGGACACGACGCTCAAGGCGCGGACCTTCGTGCAGCCGGGCGCGGCCGGCGAGCTCGCGCAACTGCGGCTCAAGCTGCGTACGTCGATGAGGTCCACTCAGGACGCGCTCCACGCGCGCGTGGCCGAGGACGCCTCGCTCAAGGAGTCGCTGGACCTCTTCGGCCGGCTCAGCGTGCACGCGCACGAGCTGGACGACGACCTCAAGCGTCTTGAGACCGAGCCGGACAAGGCGCATCTCGCCGAGCTCCTGCCCGATCTGCGCAAGCGGACGGAGCAGATCACCGCGTCGGCCGACTCCCTGCGCCGGGCGGCCAGGGACCGCGCCCACCGGATCGCCGACGACGACCTGGATTCCCTGAGTGCCCAGATCGACATCGAGGCGGGAGCGCTGCGGCACTGGACGACGGAACCGTCGCCCGAGCCCGCGCAGACGCCGCCCCCGTGGCCCGAGGCACCGGCCCCTGAGCGCCCTGCCGCGCATCAGACCTGGCCAGGGACTCCGCAGGGCGGGCAGGCCGAAGCGCCCGACCGGCCCGCGCTCTCGCCCACCGACCCGCGCCCCGCCTATCCTTGGCAGAAGAAAGCCCGCCCGGAGAGCACGACTTGACGCGTGCCCGGGCCACCGGGGCCGGGCTGCCGTCCACCGGCCCGGGCAGGTAATCTCCAGCTCATGTCCCGCCATGTCGCGATCGTCACGGATTCAACGGCCTACCTGCCGCAGCGGACGATGGAGCGCCACGGCATCATCGCGGTCCCCCTGACCGTGGTCCTTGGCGACCGGGCCCTCGAAGAGGGCGCCGAGATCTCCACCCGCTCACTCGCCGAAGCCCTGCAGAAGCGTCGGCCGGTGACCACGTCCCGGCCGAGCCCCGAGATCTTCGCCGCCACTTATCGCAAGCTGGCCGAAGAGGGCGCGACCAGCGTCGTCTCGCTCCATCTGTCGTCCGAACTCTCCGGCACCTACGACGCCGCGGTACTCGCCGCGCGCGAGGCGCCGGTGCCGGTCAGAGTCGTGGACACCGGCATGGTCGCGATGGCCCTCGGTTTCTGCGCGCTCACCGCCGCCGAGGTGGCCGACGGCGGCGGCACGGTCGACGAGGCCGTGACCGCGGCGGAGAAGCGGGCCGCCGCCACGTCCGCGTACTTCTACGTCGACACCCTGGACTACCTCCGCCGCGGTGGCCGTATCGGCGCCGCCCAGGCCCTCCTCGGCTCGGCGCTCGCCGTAAAACCGCTGTTGCAGCTCGAAGGCGGCCGTATCGAGCTGCTCGAGAAGGTGCGTACCTCGTCGAAGGCGATCGCCCGTCTCCAGGAGATCGTCGCCGAGCGCGCGGGCACGAGCGAGGTCGACATCGCGGTGCACCATCTCGCCGCGCCGGACAGGGCGGCGACGTTCGCGGACAAGCTGCGGGAGCGGGTGCCGGGGCTCTTGGACCTGCATGTCAGCGAGGTCGGCGCGGTAATCGGGGCGCACACGGGGCCGGGGTTGCTGGGGGCGGTTGTTTCGCCTCGATGAGGTGCCTTGTGGTGCGGTGCCCTGAGCCTGGAGGTTCTTGTGGGTGACGGAGTTATCCACAACTGGTGGGTTGTCCCCGGGAATTGAGCAAGATCACCGCGGATTCGGCGGAGTGCCTAGCGTTCGTGGCATGGCATTTGGATCAGCACTTTCAGAGACAGCAGTACGTTCGGAGACGCTCGAGGCGGCTGCCGGAAATGTGGCGCCGGGGGGAGCGTCAGGGACGTGGCAGCGGCGTAGGCGTGTGCGGCGGCGCTATCGGCAGGCGTCGGCCGAGGCGTTGAGACTGCGGGCGGAGGCGTTGTTCGCGCAGGGCCGGGGTGGGCCGCCGGGTTGGTCTGGCGCGCCGAGTCTTTCGCCCGGTCCACCGGGTGTGCCGAGCTCGCCGGATCCGTCTGAGTGGGTGCGGCCGCCTCTTCCACGGTGGGCCGGGACGGTGTCTTCACGTCCTCCTCGGTGGGCTCGGGCGGATGTCGACGCTGATGCCGATTCTGATTGCGACGACGGCGGGGTCCGGGTGGCGGGTGTGGTGCCGGGGGAGTTCACGGAGGAGCGGGACGAACCGGCGGGCGAGGCCGAGAGGGATACGCCCTCGTGGCGGGAACGGGCTGGGCTCGCCGTGCGGGAGCGGCTGCCGCTGTGGATGCAGACGCGGTGCGGGCTCGAAACGCGGAGCGTGATCGCTCTGGTCGTGGTCCTGGTCGCGGCGGCGGGCTTCGCCGTGCACCACTTCTGGACCGGACGGGCTCAGCCGGTGAGCGCGCCCGAGGTGGTGCGATCGGCGGCGCCCGAGGGGGCGGCGGGTCAGCTCGACGCCGGTCAGGAGCCCGGCGCCGGGCCGTCGGCACCCGCCCCGGCCGGGGCGTCGGCTGCGGGCGGGACGGATGGGCCGGCCGGGGCGGCTGCGGCGGGGATCGTCGTGGACGTCAGCGGGAAGGTGCGGAGTCCCGGGATCCATCGGCTGCCGGCCGGATCCAGGGTCGCCGACGCGTTGCGCGCCGCCGGAGGGATCCGTCCCGGGGTGGACCCCACGGGAATCAACCGGGCGCGACTGCTGGCGGACGGCGAGCAGGTGGTCGTGGGCGCACCGGCGGCACCCGGAGGGACCGGCTCGGGCGGTTCTGCGGGTTCGGCGAGTTCTGCCGGGACGGGCGCCGGAACCGGGGCTGCGGCGGCGGGGCCGATCGGCCTCAACACCGCGACCGCAGAGCAGCTCGACACGCTGCCGGGTGTCGGACCCGTGCTGGCCCAGCACATCATCGACTACCGCACGGAGCACGGGGGTTTCCGTTCCGTCGATGAACTGCGCGAGGTCAACGGCATCGGCGACCGTCGCTTCTCCGACCTTCAGAACCTCGTACGGCCATGAGCAGCGCGGGAGTTGCACCGCACTCGGACCTTACTTCGGGTGACGCCAACCCCCGGCAGGAGGGCCCGGCGGATCTCCGTCTCGTCCCTCCGGCGCTCGCGGCATGGGCCACGGCAGCGGTGACGCTGGACGCTCCGGCGGCGTGGGTGACGGCCCTGGCGCTGACCTGCGCGGCGGTGGCGGGAGTGATGCTACTGGGAGGGGCGACACGGGGGCGGCAGGGGAGGGCGGAGCCACCGTCCCAGCCGCGATCCCCAGCGCCACTACCGCCCGCGCCCCCGTCCCCGGAGTTACGGCCCCCGCCACCCCGCCCTCCCCGCAGAGGGTTCTCGCTCCGGCCTCGTATGTCCGTGGCCGCCGTGCTGCTCTGCGTCGCCGCGTCCGGGGCCTCGGCCGCGCTGCACGGTGCGGATCTGACGCGCGGTCCCGTTCCCGGGCTCGCCCGGCAATTCGCTCGGGTGACGGTCGAGTTGGAAGTGACGGCCGACCCGCGGCTGACGCGCCCCCGCGTGAAGGGGGACCGCGCGGCTCCCTCGTCCGTCGTCATCGCCGCCGATGTGCTGAGAGTCGGCGACGCGGGGCGGGGCGGGCCCTCGGGCGTCGGGACGCGGGTGCGGACGCCGGTTCTGGTCCTCGTCGACGTGGACCGCGCCGCCCCGGGGAGGACGCCGTGGCTGTCGCTCCTGCCCAGCACGCGGCTGGTCGTGCACGGAGGGCTGGCGCCCGCGTCGGCCGGCGGCGGCCGGGTCGCGGCCCTGCTCCGCGTCGGACGCGACGAGAGCCCTCGGATCGTCGGCGCACCCTCCGCGGCTCAGCGCTTCGCGGGGAAGCTGAGGGGCGGGCTGCGGGAAGCGACCGAGGGGCTGCCGGCGGATGCCCGCGCGTTGCTTCCCGGGCTCGTGGTCGGGGACACGTCTCGTGTCCCGCCCGAGCTGCACGAGGCATTCGAGGCCACTGACCTCTTGCACCTGACGGCGGTCAGCGGGGCGAACTTCACGATCCTGCTCGCTCTGCTGATCGGTCCGCCCGGCACCGCGCACCGGGCGGAGCGCCGTGGCCTCGCCCCGAGGCTCGGGATCCCGTTGCGGGCGACCGCTCTGCTCGGCGGCGCGCTCACGCTCGGCTTCGTGATCGTGTGCAGGCCGGAGCCGAGCGTGCTCAGGGCGGCGGCCTGCGGGCTCGTCGCACTGCTCGCCATCGGCACCGGGCGACGCAGGTCCCTGATCCCGGCACTGGCCACGGTCGTACTGCTGCTGGTGCTGTACGACCCCTGGCTGGCCCGGAGTTACGGGTTCCTGCTGTCCGTCCTGGCCACCGGCGCGCTGCTGACCCTCGCCCCGCGCTGGAGTGCGGCACTGCGGCGGCGGAGATGTCCGCCGCGCCTGGCGGAGGCGCTCGCGGCGGCCGGGGCGGCGCAGGCCGTGTGTGCGCCGGTGGTCGTGGTCATCGCGTCCCGGGTGAGCCTGGTGGCGGTGCCGTGCAATCTGCTCGCGGAGTTCGCGGTCGCGCCGGCGACGGTGCTGGGGTTCGCCGCCCTGGCCGCCGCGCCGCTGGCGATGCCGGTCGCGAAAGTCTTCGCCTGGTGCGCGAGCTGGCCCGCCGGATGGATCGCGGACATCGCACGCGCGGGGGCCGCACTGCCCGGCGGAGGCGTGGACTGGCCCGGGGGCCCGAGCGGCGGGCTGCTGCTCGCGGTGGTCACCCTGGGCGTGGTCCTCGTGGGCCGCCGGGTGCTCAAGTCCCCGTGGGCCATGGGGATATGTGTGCTGCTCCTGATCCTCGTGGTCATGCAGCCGAGGCCCCTGACCCGGGTGATCACGGGGTGGCCCCCGCCGGGGTGGCGGATGGTGATGTGCGATGTGGGGCAGGGGGACGCGCTGGTGCTCGCGGCGGGCGCGGGGGCCGGGGTGGTCGTCGACGCGGGGCCGGATCCGGTGCTGGTCGACCGTTGTCTGCGCTCGCTCGGGATCACCCGGGTCCCGCTCGTCCTGCTGACCCACTTTCACGCGGACCATGTCACGGGTCTGCCCGGGGTGCTGCGAGGGCGCGAGGTGGGGGCGATCGAGACGACAGGGTTCGACGAGCCGCCGGAACAGGCGCGTTTCGTCCGGGGGTTGGCGCACGCTCGGCACATCACGATGACCCGGGCCGTCGCGGGGGAGCAGCGGCGGACGGGCCGGCTCGCATGGCAGGTTCTGTGGCCGCCGCCGCGACCCGCTCCCGACCCGGACGGCCCGAACGACGCGAGCGTCACCCTGCTGGTCCGCACTGCGGGCCTCACCCTGCTGCTCCTGGGTGACCTCGAACCGCCGGCGCAGCGCGCCCTGTTGAGATCCCCCGTGGCGGCGGCCCTGCCACCCGTTGACGTTCTCAAGGTCGCCCACCACGGCTCGGCCTACCAGGATCCGGTACTCCTGCGGCGGGTCGCGCCCCGTCTTGCCCTGATTTCGTGCGGCGAGGGCAACCCGTACGGGCATCCGTCGGCGCGCACGGTCGCGGAGTTGCGGGCCGGTGGAGCGGCGGTCCTCCGGACGGACCGGGACGGGGCGTTGGCGGTCACCGGGTCGGGGCAGGACAGATCAGGTTCGGTCCGTTCCGGGGAGGCGTCGGGGGAGGGGGCGGGGCTCGGTGTGGTGACGGGTGGGTCATGACAGGTGCCGCGCCCCCTGCGGCTCCCGTGGCGTTACCCGCTGGTAGAAATGCCACCGAGCTGGCGAAATGGTAAGCGGAATGACTAATTCAGGCATCTCCGTACGGGCGGTAGCAGTCTCTGGCATTCCCGGGATGTGGGCCCGTGTTGCCCCGAATGCCGCAACGATGGTCGAATGCATCTTCGTTGATGGTGTTCAAGCTTCACTGGGGTGTCTCGCACATGGTCGGCCGCTGGCTGGGAAACCGTACGAACCGGGCTCAACGAACAAGTCCCCTCGCGGGGATGAGCGTGCCGCCCGGTGCGGGATTCGTCAGCTGCCGCGTACTCGACCCCGTCAACGAGCCGGTGCGCGGCGCCGAGTTCGCGGTGAGCGACGCCATGGGGCGCACGGTCGTGAGTGGCGGGGCCGACCCGTTCGGCTCGTTCGTCGCAGCCGTGCCCGCCGGTGACTACCGGCTCGCGGTCACGGCGGAGGGCTACACGCCGTACCGGGGAAACGCTTCGGTCGGCGAGAGCGCGCACTCCTCGCTCGGCGACGTCATGCTCCAGGTCGCCCAGCCGCCTGCCCTGCCCGACGCCGGGGACTGGGAGATCGAGGCGATGCACTCGTCGGTCGGGTTCACGGCGCGGCACATCGGACTGGCGCGGATCCACGGCCGGTTCAACACGTTCGCGGGCGCGCTGCGCATCGCCGAGCGGGTCGAGCGGTCCGCGATGCATGTGGTCATCGACGCGTCGTCCATCGACACGAACGTGAAGATGCGCGACGACCATCTCAGGTCGGCCGACTTTCTCGACGTGGACCAGTTCCCGACGCTCGAGTTCTACAGCGAACGGTTCGTGCACAAGGGCGGCAGCCGCTGGGCGATCACCGGCGCGCTCTCGCTGCACGGGGTGACCCGCACGGTCACGCTCGACGCGGAGTATCTGGGCCTGGGCAACGGCATGGAGGGGGAGACCCGGGCCGCCTGCCGGGCCACCACGGAGCTGCACCGCGACGACTTCACGGTCAACTGGCAGACGATGCTGGCCCGGGGGATCGCGGCGGTCGGCTCCAGCGTGAAGATCGAGCTCGACATCCAGATCGTCCCGAAGGGCTGACGCCCCCGCAGCATCCTCGAAGGTCAGCCCTCGAAGGTCAGCCCTCAACCGCCGTCCCGATGACGCCGACCCGAGCCACTGCCCCGATGCCGCTGCCCTGATGACGCCGCGGCTAAGGCGCCTCGAGCCAGCCCTCGTGCTCCGCGGCGAATTCGTCGAGTGAGGCGGGGTCGAGGCGGCCGGTGGGGTCCTCGATCACCACGAGCCACTGGGCGTCCTCGGCGTCGTCCTCACCGGCCAGCGCGTCGCGTACGAGCTGGGGCTCCTCGGCGACGCCGAACCGGTCGGGAAGCTCCTCGGCCACCTCCTCCGCGGCGTCGCGGTCGGGGAGCACCAGTACATGTCGAGCGTCGGTCACCTGGCCATTCTCCGGCACGGCGGGCGTTGTCAGTGCCGCGTGGGATGCTTGACCGCGATGGCCAGGAAGACTGCAACAGACGATGTGCTCGCCCCTGTCACCCTCGCCGTGGGGCAGGAGGACCTGCTGCTCGACCGCGCCGTGCAGCAGGTGGTGGCTGCCGCTCGCGCCGCCGACGCGGACACGGATGTGCGTGACCTCACGTCCGACCAGCTTCAGCCCGGCACGCTCGCCGAGCTGACCAGCCCGTCGCTCTTCGCCGAGCGCAAGGTCGTGGTCGTACGCAATGCGCAGGACCTCTCGGCCGACACGATCAAGGACGTGAAGGGCTACTTCGCGGCGCCCGCCGAGGAGATCACGCTGGTGCTGCTGCACGCCGGCGGCGCCAAGGGCAAGGGGCTGCTCGACGCGGCCCGCAAGGCGGGGGCCCGCGAGGTCGCCTGCCCCAAGATGACCAAGCCCGCGGACCGGTTGGCGTTCGTGCGCAGCGAGTTCCGGGCGATCGGCCGTTCTGCGACGCCTGAGGCGTGCCAGGCCCTGGTCGACTCGATCGGCAGTGATCTGCGGGAGCTGGCGTCCGCCGTCACGCAGCTCGGCGCGGACGTCGAGGGCACCATCGACGAGGCGGTCGTCGCGCGGTACTACACGGGCCGGGCGGAGGCCTCCAGCTTCACCGTCGCCGACCGGGCCGTCGAGGGCCGTGCCGCGGAGGCGCTGGAGGCGCTGCGGTGGTCGTTGTCGACCGGGGTGGCGCCCGTGCTGATCACCAGCGCGCTCGCGCAGGGGGTCCGCGCCATCGGCAAGCTCTCGTCGGCACGCGGCGGCCGGCCCGCTGATCTCGCCCGTGAGCTGGGGATGCCGCCGTGGAAGATCGACCGGGTGCGCCAGCAGATGCGCGGCTGGACGCCGGACGGTGTGGCCGTCGCGCTGCGGGCCGTCGCCGAGGCCGACGCGGGCGTCAAGGGCGGTGGGGACGATCCCGAGTACGCCCTCGAGAAGGCCGTGGTCACCATCGCAAGGGCCGCCCGCTCCCGCCGCGGCTGAGCCACACAGCCCGACGGCCACCTCACACCCGCAAGCCCCCGGTTCACGCAAGCCCCCGGTTCACGCGGGCCCCGGCCCCCGCGAGCTCCGGCCCGCGCAAGCTCCGGCCCACGCGGGGCCCTCGCCGCCATGCGCAGCCCCGCCTCCTGCCACGCGCAGCCTGCCACGCGCAGCCCCCCGCCTCCTGCCACGCGCAGCCCCCCGCTTCCTGCCAAGCGCAGCCCCTCACACACGCCAAAACCCCGCCCAGCTGTCCTGGGGAAGGACAGCCGTGCGGGGTCTCAGGTTCAAGCTCGATGGATCCGCACCCGCGTGGCGAACGCAGTCGCGTGCAGATCCGGGGTGCCGGCCGGGAGCGGAGAGAGAGGGCCCGCTCGGGTCCGTCCGGCGATCACATCAAAGGAGTGCCCGTCCCGTGAGGGAGTGGGTACTCAGCCCTTGAGGGAAGAAGCCTTGGAAGCAAGCGCCGACTTCTTGTTGGCGGCCTGGTTCTTGTGGATGACGCCCTTGGAGACGGCCTTGTCGAGCTTGCGCGAAGCCTCGCGCGTCAGCTCCTCGGCCTTCTGGGTGTCACCCGCGGCAACGGCCTCGCGGGCCTTGCGGATCGCGGTCTTGAGGGAGGACTTGACAGCCTTGTTGCGCTGCCGAGCCTTCTCGTTGGTCTTGATCCGCTTGATCTGGGACTTGATGTTCGCCACGAAATGAGCCTTTTCAGGTTCAGGCACGCGAGCTCACGCCCACGTGCCGGTGATTTCTCTTGAGGTGTCTCGTGCTGAGAGGGCATGAGACACAGCTGTCAACGTTACCAGCCGTGCTCCGAGCGGCCCAAACCGGGCGCAGCCCCGCGTCCGTGGGACCATGGAACCTACGTATAGATCCGACCCGAGGCGACAGGCGCCTCAAGAGACAGGACCCTGCGTGCCCGCGACCCCTAACAATGTGCCCGCGCCGAGCCGTACTGCCCCGGCTCTGATCCGCAATTTCTGCATCATCGCGCACATCGACCACGGCAAGTCCACGCTCGCCGACCGGATGCTCCAGCTGACCGGTGTGGTCGAGCAGCGGCAGATGCGTGCTCAGTACCTCGACCGGATGGACATCGAGCGCGAGCGCGGCATCACGATCAAGTCCCAGGCGGTGCGTCTGCCCTGGGCCCCGAGCGAGGACCCGGGCAAAACCCACATCCTCAACATGATCGACACCCCGGGGCACGTGGACTTCACGTACGAGGTCTCGCGGTCCCTCGCGGCCTGTGAGGGCACGGTCCTGCTCGTCGACGCGGCCCAGGGCATCGAGGCGCAGACTCTCGCCAACCTCTATCTGGCGATGGAGAACGACCTCAAGATCATCCCGGTTCTCAACAAGATCGACCTGCCGGCCGCCCAGCCCGAGAAGTTCTCCGAGGAGCTCGCGAACCTCATCGGCTGCGAGCCGGAGGACGTGCTGAAGGTCTCCGCGAAGACCGGCATGGGCGTCGAGGCGCTGCTCGACAAGGTCGTCGCCGAGATCCCGGCCCCGGTCGGCGTCGCCGACGCGCCCGCCCGAGCGATGATCTTCGACTCCGTGTACGACTCCTACCGCGGCGTCGTGACGTACGTACGAGTCGTCGACGGCCAGCTCAACAAGCGTGAGCGGATCCGGATGATGTCCACCGGCGCCACCCACGAGCTGCTCGAGATCGGTGTCTCCTCTCCGGAGATGACCCCGGCCGACGGCATCGGCGTCGGTGAGGTGGGCTACATCATCACCGGCGTGAAGGACGTCCGTCAGTCCAAGGTCGGTGACACGATCACCTCCCTGCACAACGGCGCCACCGTGGCGCTCGGCGGCTACAAGGACCCGAAGCCGATGGTCTTCTCGGGCCTCTATCCGCTGGACGGCTCGGAGTACCCGGACCTGCGCGAGGCCCTCGACAAGCTGCAGCTCAACGATGCCGCGCTCGTCTACGAGCCGGAGACCTCGGCCGCCCTCGGCTTCGGCTTCCGCGTCGGCTTCCTCGGCCTGCTCCACCTCGACGTGATCCGTGAGCGCCTGGAGCGCGAGTTCGGGCTCGACCTCATCGCCACCGCGCCCAACGTGGTTTACCGCGTGGCCATGGAGGACGGCAGCGAGCACACGGTCACCAACCCGAGCGAGTTCCCCGAAGGCAAGATCGACAAGGTCTTCGAGCCGGTCGTGCGCGCCACGATCCTCGCCCCCAGCGAGTTCATCGGCTCGATCATGGAGCTCTGCCAGACCCGTCGCGGAACGCTGCTCGGCATGGACTACCTCTCCGAGGACCGCGTCGAGATCCGCTACACGCTGCCGCTCGCGGAGATCGTCTTCGACTTCTTCGACCAGCTGAAGTCCAAGACGCGCGGCTACGCGTCCCTGGACTACGAGCCCACCGGCGAGCAGGACTCCAGCCTGGTCAAGGTCGACATCCTGCTGCACGGCGACAAGGTCGACGCCTTCTCCGCGGTCACGCACAAGGACGCGGCGTACGCGTACGGCGTGCGGCTGGTCGCCAAGCTGCGCGAGCTCATCCCGCGGCAGGCCTTCGAGGTGCCGATCCAGGCCGCCATCGGCTCCCGGGTCATCGCCCGAGAGACGATCCGCGCCATCCGCAAGGACGTCCTCGCCAAGTGCTACGGCGGTGACATCTCCCGTAAGCGCAAGCTGCTCGAGAAGCAGAAGGAGGGCAAGAAGCGCATGAAGATGGTCGGCTCCGTCGAGGTGCCGCAGGAAGCCTTCATCGCCGTGCTCTCCAGCGACGACAGCGGCTCGAAGAAGAAGTAGGCCGCGTCACAGCGGTCCGGGGCCCGTCGCGCGTCAGTGCGGCGGGCCTCTTGATTTCCCGGCATTGTTGTGCGGGTCTTTTGTGGGGGCCGTGTGTACAGCGGCTGTCGACAAGAAGTGACAGGCTGCGGCCCCTTACGCACCGGGCGACTGCGCTCTACTCTGATCACTGCTCGGTAGTTACTCGCCAGTTAAACAACAGCCGCCAACAGCCAGCCGCGCCCAGTCTCGCCGCGCTGCCGCGGGCCCCCGGAGGACGTCGTGAGCGACACACAGACCCTGATCGAGAACCGTCCGCCGTCCGTGGCGGCCCTCTTCCTGGAGCGCGTGGCGGCCACGCCGGATACCGAGGCCTACCGCTACCCGGTGCCATCGGCCTCCGGTGAGGGCCCCGAGGAGTGGAAGTCGCTGAGCTGGGCGCAGGCCTCGGCGCGGGTCTACGCCATCGCGGCCGGCCTCATCGAGCTCGGCGTCCGGCCGGAGGAGCGGGTCGCGCTCGCCTCCTCCACGCGGGTCGAGTGGATCCTGGCCGACCTCGGCATCCTGTGCGCGGGCGCCGCCACGACCACCGTCTACCCGCAGACCAACGCCGAGGAGTCGGGGTTCATCCTCGCGGACTCGGACAGCAAGGTCCTGATCGCCGAGGACGCGGCGCAGCTGGCCAAGGCCCGCGAGCGCCGGGCCGACCTGCCCGACCTCGCCCATGTCGTCGTCATCGACGAGGCCGGGGTCGAGCCGGACGCCGCGGACCCCGAAGGCTGGGTGCTCACGCTCGCCGACCTGGAGAAGCGCGGCGCCGCCCACCTGGAGAAGAACCCGGACCTGATCAAGGAGAAGGTCGGCGCGATCACCGCGGACCAGCTTGCGACCCTGATCTACACCTCCGGCACCACCGGCCGGCCCAAGGGCGTGCGCCTCCCGCAGGACAACTGGTCGTACATGGCGAAGGCCATCGCCTCGACCGGCCTGGTGGGCCCGGACGACGTGCAGTACCTGTGGCTGCCCCTCGCGCACGTCTTCGGCAAGGTCCTCACCTCCGGGCAGATCGAGGTCGGGCACGTCACCGCCGTCGACGGCCGCGTGGACAAGATCATCGCGAACCTGCCCGTCGTGCAGCCGACGTACATGGCCGCGGTGCCGCGCATCTTCGAGAAGGTCTACAACGGGGTCGCGGCCAAGGCGCGGGCCGGCGGCGGCGCCAAGTACAAGATCTTCCAGTGGGCCGCCGAGGTCGCGCGCGAGTACGCGAAGGCAAGCCAGGACAACTTCCGCAGGACCGGTTCGGCCTCGGTGCCGTTCGCGCTCGGCGCCAAGCACAAGGTCGCCGACGCGCTCGTCTACTCGAAGCTGCGTGAGGCGTTCGGCGGCCGGCTGCGCGCCTGCGTCTCCGGCTCCGCCGCGCTCGCCCCCGAGATCGGCTACTTCTTCGCCGGCGCGGGCGTGCACATCCTGGAGGGCTACGGCCTCACGGAGACCTCCGCCGCGTCCTTCGTCAACCCCGGTGAGGCGTACCGCACCGGCACGGTCGGCAAGCCGCTGCCCGGCACGGAGGTGCGGATCGCGGACGACGGCGAGATCCTGCTGCGTGGCCCCGGCGTCATGCAGGGCTACCACGGGCTGCCCGAGAAGACGACCGAGGTCCTGGAGTCCGACGGCTGGTTCCACACCGGCGACATCGGTGAGCTGTCGCCCGACGGCTACCTCAAGATCACCGACCGCAAGAAGGACTTGATCAAGACGTCGGGCGGCAAGTACATCGCGCCCGCCGAGGTCGAGGGCCAGTTCAAGGCCGTCTGCCCGTACGTCTCGAACATCCTGGTGCACGGCGCCGACCGGAACTTCTGCACGGCGCTCATCGCTCTCGACGAGCCGTCCATCCTGGAGTGGGCCAAGGACAACGGCCTGGAGGGCAAGTCGTACGCCGATGTGGTCGCGGCCCCCGCCACGGTCGAACTGGTCGAGGGCTACGTCAAGGAGCTCAACCTGGGCCTCCAGAAGTGGCAGACCATCAAGAAGTTCAAGCTCCTGCCGCGCGACCTCGACATCGAGCACGGCGAGCTGACCCCGAGCCTGAAGCTGAAGCGGCCGGTCGTCGAGCGCGAGTACGGGCACCTGATCGACGAGATGTACGCGGGTTCACGCGAGAAGTAGGCCGGGTTCACGCGAGAAGTGGGCCGGGTTTGTGTGGGGGTCGGTGGCCGGTTGCGTGCCTGCGTCGCCGGCTCCGGCGCGCTCGTCCCCGCGGTTGGGGGCGCCGACGGTGCGGCGGTCTGGGGCGGGCTCGGCTGGGGGTGCGGGGGTCGTCCCCCCGGGAGCTTGCAGCCGGGCACCTGATCGACGAGATGTACGCGGGTTCACGCGAGAAGTGACGTCCCGCGTCACCGCTTGAGGGATGCGTCGCGGCCTGCCACTACGGTGTGCGGCCGCGGCGCATCTCGCTTAACAGCTCCTCCATCTGTGTCACCTGACGGCGCAGTTCGGCGCCGTCCGTCCGGGTGCCGGCCGTCAGTTCGCGTTCGACGGCGGACAGGCGGGCCGTCAGCTCGGCGAACCCCCTCGTGCCGCGCGATCTCCCGCCGCACACACGCGTCAGTTCGGCGTTGCAGTGCCGACTGCGGTCCATGATCTGGTTGAACATCGCGCCGAGTTCGGCCGCCAGGCCCTCCCCGGTCTCCGGGGCCTGGGTGAAGTCGCCGTCCCGCGCCGACGTCATCGCGGCGAGAAGCGCACGCAGTTCGGTGGCCTCGATCCGGCCCGGATCCTGAACACGCGTAGCACTGTTCGCGCTCATGGTGGCCCACTTCGATAACTCGGTGCTTATGGACGGGGCCGGTCTGTCACTCTGTCCGTGTCGCCTGAGGCGTCTTTGCCCGAACTGCTCAGGAGCCGCACCGTGGGGTCCATTCCGCTGCAACGGGAGACCACGTACGCCACCGACGAGCCCTCCCGTCCCCCGGGAGCACCGGCCGTCGTGCGGACCTCGCTGCCCGGAAACCCGCTGGCCCCGGCTGCGGCGCGCCGCTTCGTACGGGGTGCTCTCGCCGACTGGGCCGAGCTCGGCCTGACCACCACGTCCGGCGGCGGCGACCGGCTCACCGACGACGCCGTGGTCGTACTCAGCGAACTCGTCACGAACGCTGTGGTCCACGCAGGCACCAATGTCGAGCTGCTGTGCCGCCTCGAAACCGGGCACCCCGACGACCCGGAAGGCGCCTGCGCGCCCGCCGCCCTCGTCATCGAGGTCTCCGACCATCACCCCGCCCGCGCCGTCCGCAGCGACCGCATCGACATGGGCCCCGACACCCCCGAGTGCGGGCGCGGGCTGCGCCTCGTGGCCTCTCTCTCCGACGCCTGGGGCATCACGTACCAGCCCGGCACCAAGACCGTCTGGGCCCGCCTCCCCGTCGACGAAGCCGGCCGGGGCGGCGACGCCCCGGAGGCGCACCCCGGCGCAAGAACCTTTCAGCGCGGGCTGCGCTCCGCGGAAATACTGGCTCCCACGCCGCGCCGCTTCCCCCATGACCAGGACTGGGTCAACCGCGGTGCGCTCTCCTTCCTCGCCGAGGCCTCCGACCTGCTCGCCGGACAGCTCGACGAGGACCAGGTCGCCTCGCTCGCCGGACAGATGCTGGTGCCGCGCATGGCCGACTGGTGCGCCGTCTGGCTCGACGACGAGGACGGCAGGCCCGACCGGGGCACCGCCGACCGCGTGGGCCGCGGCACCGGCGCCCTCGCCACGCCCCGCCTCGCCCGCGTCTGGCACACCAGTGAGAACCGCATGGAGGAGCTCCGCAAGATCTTGGAGAAGGACCCGCCGCAGCCCACCGACGCGGCGCGGAGCGCGGCCGTCCCCGTGCCGTGGCCCTTCGAGAGCCGCGGCGGCGACCCGGCGGGCGCCGCGCTCGCCTACCGCCTCAGCGCGGGTGGTCGCGCGGTGGGCACCCTTCTCATCGGACGGGCCGGCCTGACGCGCTTCCCCGACGAGGTCACCGGCCTCGTCGAGGACTTCGCCCGCCGCGTCGCCCTCGCCGTCAGCGCGGCCCGCCGCTACACCCGGCAGGCCACCATCAGCCGCATCCTCCAGCGCGGACTGCTGCCCTCCGCCGTCGCGCAGATCCCCGGCATCGAGTCCGCGCTCGTGTACGAGCCGCGCGACGCGGGCGGCCCCGGCGGCGACTTCTACGACGTGTTCCCCGCCGGCGACGGCCGCTGGTGCTTCGCGCTCGGCGACGTCCAGGGAAAGGGCCCCGAGGCAGCCGTCGTCATCGGCCTCGCCCGGCCCTGGCTGCGGCTGCTCGCCCGCGAGGGGTACCAGGTCGCCGAGGTCCTCGACCGGCTCAACCGGCTCCTCCTCGACGACGCCACGGAGGCGGCCGACGCGGCTGCCCGCGCGCTCGCCGCCGCCGGCGGCGAGGGCCTCACACCCGAGGGCGCGCCCCGCTTCCTCTCCTTGCTCTACGGGGAGCTGGTGCCCATCGGGGACGGGATGCGCTGCACCCTGGCCTCCGCCGGACACCCGCTGCCGCTCCTGCTGCGGCCCGACGGCCTGGTCGAGTGCGCCGCCGAGCCCCAGGTGCTCCTCGGCGTCGTCGACGATCCCGGCTATACCAGCGAGAGCCTCGTCCTCCACGACGGCGACACCCTCCTGTGCGTCACGGACGGGGTGACGGAGCGCCGGGACGGGCACCGGCAGTTCGACGACGGCGACGGCCTCTCCCACGCCCTCGCCGGCTGCACGGGCCTCACCGCACCTCTGCTCGCCGAACGGATCAGACGCCTGGTCCACGAATTCTCCGAAAGCCCACCGGACGACGACCTGGCCCTGCTGGTACTGCAGGCCCGGTAAGTCCTCACGGCCGCGACCGGCGGGACTACCTCGCGGCTGCGGGACAATAGGTCCATGCCTTCCGCACTTCCCGACGGTGAGCCCGTCCCCGATGACGGCGCGTTGCCCGCCTCCGCCCTGGCCGGGGCGGCGGAGCGGCCCCTCGGGTTCTATCTGCATGTCCCGTACTGCGCCACGCGCTGCGGCTACTGCGACTTCAACACGTACACCGCGACCGAGCTGCGCGGCTCCGGCGGTGTGCTCGCCTCGCGTGACAACTACGCGGACACCCTCGTCGACGAGGTCCGTCTCGCCCGCAAGGTTCTCGGCGACGACCCGCGCCAGGTGCGGACCGTGTTCGTCGGCGGCGGGACCCCGACGCTCCTCGCGGCCGACGACCTCGTGCGCATGCTCGGGGCGATCCGTGACGAGTTCGGGCTCGCGCCCGACGCCGAGGTGACGACGGAGGCCAACCCCGAGTCCGTCGGCCCCGCCTACCTGGAGACCCTCCGCGAGGGCGGCTTCAACCGGATCTCCTTCGGCATGCAGAGCGCCAAGCAGCACGTCCTGAAGATCCTCGACCGCACCCACACCCCCGGCCGCCCCGAGGCCTGCGTCGCCGAGGCGCGCGCCGCGGGCTTCGACCACGTCAACCTCGACCTGATCTACGGCACCCCCGGCGAGAGCGACGACGACTGGCGGGCCTCGCTGGAGGCGGCCATCGGCGCCGGGCCCGACCATGTGTCGGCGTACGCGCTGATCGTCGAGGAGGGCACCCAGCTCGCCCGGCGCATCCGCCGTGGCGAGGTCCCGATGACGGACGACGACGTCCACGCGGACCGCTACCTGATCGCGGACGAGGTCCTCGGCGGGGCGGGCTTCGACTGGTACGAAGTGTCGAACTGGGCCACCACCGACGCCGGGCGCTGCCTGCACAACGAGCTGTACTGGCGCGGCGCCGACTGGTGGGGCGCGGGCCCCGGCGCGCACAGCCACGTCGGCGGGGTGCGCTGGTGGAACGTGAAGCACCCGGGCGCCTACGCCGGACGCCTCGCGGAGGGTCGTTCGCCCGGCGCCGGTCGCGAGCTCCTCTCGGACGAGGACCGGCGCGTCGAGCGCATCCTGCTGGAGCTGCGCCTCCTGGAGGGCTGCCCGCTGTCGCTCCTGAAGCCCGCGGGCCGCGCCGCCGCCGGCCGGGCCCTGTCCGACGGCCTGCTCGAAGCGGCGCCGTACGAGTCCGGGCGCGCTGTCCTCACCCTGCGCGGCCGCCTCCTCGCCGACGCGGTCGTGCGCGACCTGGTCGACTGAGGCGGGCCCCGAGCGCCCCTCGGGCCTCTCGTTTGGATCATGCCGGGCTCGCGGGGCCTGGTGCCGCATCCTGATCGGGCCTGATCCGAACGAAAGGCCCTAGCTCAGGTCCGCGGGCAGCGTCACGAAGTCGATCAACTCCTCGACCCTGCCCAGGAGTTCGGGCTCCAGGTCGCGGTAGCTGTGCACCCGCGACAGGATGTGCTGCCAGGCCGCGCCGGTGTTCTCGGGCCAGCCGAGCGCCCGGCACACGCCCGTCTTCCAGTCCTGGCCGCGCGGCACCCGGGGCCACGCCCGGATGCCCACGGCCGACGGCTTCACGGCCTCCCACACGTCGATGTAGGGGTGGCCGACGACCAGCGCGTGCTCGCCGGTGACCTGCGCCGCGATCCGTGACTCCTTCGAGCCGGGCACCAGATGGTCGACGAGGACGCCGAGCCGCGCGTCCGGCCCCGGAGCGAATTCGGCGACGATCGCGGGCAGGTCGTCGACGCCCTCCAGGTACTCCACGACCACGCCCTCGATGCGCAGGTCGTCGCCCCAGACCCGCTCCACCAGCTCCGCGTCGTGCCGGCCCTCCACATAGATGCGTCCGGCCCGCGCGACCCGCGCCCGCGCCCCGGGGACCGCGACCGACCCGGAGGCCGTGCGCGTGGGACGTACGGGCGCTGCGGCCACGGGACGTACGAGGGTGACGACCCGGCCTTCGAGCAGGAAGCCGCGCGGGTCCATGGGGAACACCCGATGCTTGCCGAAGCGGTCCTCCAGGGTCACCGTCGGGCCCTGGGCCGTCTTCTCGCAGCGGACGACCGCCCCGCAGAACCCGGTCGTGACCTCCTCGACCACGAGATCCACGTCCGCCGCCACCTCGGGCGCGGCCTGCTGCTTCTTCCACGGCGGGGTGAAGTCGGGGGAGTACTGGCGCATGGTGCAGACGATAGGAGTACGAACTGCCGTGCGGTTACGACACGCCGAAACGCGCCGCCAGCGCGGCACGCTGCGCACGGACAAACTCCGCATTCACCGCGGCTCCGTGCCCGGGGACGTACACGGCGTCTTCACCGCCCAGTTCCAGCAGCCGGTCGAGAGCGGCCGGCCAACGGGACGGCACCGCATCAGGGCCCGCCTGCGGCTGGCCCGACTCCTCGACCAGGTCGCCGCAGAAGACGACCTCGGGCGTGCCCGGCACCAGGACCGCCAGGTCGTGCCCGCTGTGCGCCGGGCCCACGTTCGCGAGCAGCACCTGGAGCCCGCCGCCCAGATCGAGCGTCCACTCCCCGCACACCCGGTGGTGCGGCACGACGAGCACGTCCACCGCATCGGCCGCCTCCTCGTGCGGCACGCCGTGCGCGACCGCGGACGCCCGCAGTTCGTCGCGGCCCCGCGTGAACACGGTGTCGATGCCCGCGGCGCCGTACACCTCGACACCGGCGAACGCCGCCGTGCCCAGAACATGGTCGAAATGGGGGTGCGTCAGCGCGATATGCGTCACGCGCGCGTGCGGGCCGATGAGGCGCCGGGTGTCCGCCCGCAGCGCCGCGCCCTCGCGAAGTGAGGAACCCGTGTCGATCAGCAACGCCGCCCCGTCGCCCACCACAAGGCCCGTCGTGCAGTCCCAGCCCGGCAGCCGGATCCGCCCCGCCCGAGCGGACAGCTCCTCCCAGCCCACCTCATTCCAGTCCAGGTCGTCCATGGGTCCGACGCTAGCGCCCTTGCCGGGCCCGTACCCACCGGCCGTACACTGACCCGGAGACCATTGGCACTCGGCCGCACCGAGTGCCAGCCGCGGACGACACAGCTGGAGGTGCGCGCGAATGCTCAGTGAACGCAGGCTCGAAGTGCTGCGCGCCATCGTCCAGGACTACGTGGGGACCGAGGAGCCGGTCGGCTCCAAGGCGCTCACCGAGCGGCACAGCCTCGGCGTCTCACCGGCGACGGTGCGCAACGACATGGCGGCGCTCGAGGAGGAGGGCTTCATCGCCCAGCCCCACACGAGCGCCGGGCGGATCCCCACCGACAAGGGGTACCGCCTGTTCGTGGACAAGCTGACGGCGGTCAAGCCGATGACGGGGCCCGAGCGCCGCGCCATCCAGAACTTCCTCGACGGCGCCGTCGACCTCGACGACGTCGTCGGCCGGACCGTGCGGCTGCTCGCGCAGCTGACGCGGCAGGTCGCCGTGGTGCAGTACCCGTCCCTGACGCGGTCCACCGTGCGCCACGTGGAACTGCTCTCGCTCGCCGCCGCCCGTCTGATGCTCGTACTGATCACGGACACGGGGCGCGTCGAGCAGCGGATGATCGACTGCCCGGCGCCGTTCGGCGAGACCTCTCTCGCCGATCTGCGGGCCCGGCTCAACAGCCGGGTCGCGGGACGCCGCTTCGCGGACGTCCCGCAGCTGGTGCAGGACCTGCCGGAGTCCTTCGACGCGGAGGACCGCGGCACGGTCTCGACGGTGCTCTCCACTCTCCTGGAGACGCTCGTCGAGGAGACCGAGGAGCGGCTGATGATCGGCGGCACCGCCAATCTCACCCGCTTCGGACATGACTTTCCCCTCACCATCCGGCCCGTCCTCGAGGCCCTCGAGGAGCAGGTCGTGCTCCTCAAGCTCCTTGGTGAGGTAAACGATTCGGGCATGGCCGTACGGATCGGTCACGAGAACGCCCATGAGGGACTCAGCTCCACCTCCGTGGTCTCGGTCGGCTACGGTTCGGGCAGCGAGGCAGTCGCCAAACTCGGCGTGGTCGGACCGACCCGCATGGATTACCCGGGAACGATGGGAGCAGTACGCGCAGTGGCACGTTACGTCGGACAGATCCTGGCGGAGTCGTAAGTGGCCACGGACTACTACGCCGTACTCGGCGTGCGCCGCGACGCCTCCCAGGACGAGATCAAGAAGGCCTTCCGCAGGCTGGCCCGTGAGCTTCACCCGGATGTGAATCCGGACCCGAAGACACAGGAGCGGTTCAAGGAGATCAACGCCGCCTACGAGGTGTTGTCGGACCCGCAGAAGAAGCAGGTCTACGACCTCGGCGGCGACCCCCTCTCGCAGGCGGGCGGAGGCGGGGCCGGCGGCTTCGGCGCCGGTGGCTTCGGGAACTTCTCCGACATCATGGACGCGTTCTTCGGAACGGCGTCCCAGCGTGGTCCCCGGTCGCGCACGCGCCGCGGCCAGGACGCCATGATCCGGCTCGAGATCGAGCTGGACGAGGCCGCCTTCGGGACCACCAAGGACATTCAGGTCGACACGGCCATCGTCTGTACGACCTGCAGCGGCGAGGGTGCCGCGCCGGGTACGTCCGCGCAGACCTGTGACATGTGCCGCGGTCGCGGCGAGGTGTCCCAGGTCACGCGGTCCTTCCTCGGCCAGGTCATGACGTCGCGGCCGTGCCCGCAGTGCCAGGGCTTCGGCACCGTGGTGCCGACGCCGTGCCCGGAGTGCGCCGGTGACGGACGCATCCGCTCGCGGCGCACGCTCACGGTGAAGATCCCGGCCGGCGTCGACAACGGCACGCGGATCCAGCTCGCGGGCGAGGGCGAGGTCGGCCCCGGCGGTGGCCCTGCCGGTGACCTGTACGTCGAGATCCACGAGCTGGCGCACCCCGTCTTCCAGCGGCGCGGCGACGATCTGCACTGCACCGTCACCATCCCGATGACGGCCGCGGCGCTCGGCACCAAGGTGCCGCTGGAGACGCTCGACGGCCTGGAGGAGATCGACATCCGGCCGGGCACGCAGTCCGGCCAGTCGGTCCCGCTGCACGGGCGCGGCATCACGCACCTGCGCGGCGGCGGCCGCGGTGACCTCATCGTGCACGTCGAGGTCCTGACGCCGACCAAGCTGGACCCGGAGCAGGAGCGGGTACTGCGTGAGCTGTCGAAGCTGCGCGGCGAGGAGCGGCCCACGGGGCAGTTCCAGCCGGGGCAGCAGGGGCTGTTCTCGCGGTTGAAGGACGCGTTCAACGGGCGCTGACCGAGCCCGGCGCAGGCAAGAAGCAGGGACCACGTCCCCCGCATCACGCGTGGCACATGCCACGCGGAAGGGCCGATTCGGTCCGATGCGGGGGACGTGGCACGATGCGGTCATGTCCCCCACGCTGACCGGTCTCTGTCACTATCCGATCGTGCAGGCACCCATGGCGGGCGGTGCCTCCTGTCCGCAGCTCGCCGCCGCCGTGTCGGAGGCCGGCGGGCTCGGATTCCTCGCCGCCGGGTACAAGACCGCCGACGGGATGTACCAGGAGATCAAGCAGGTACGGGGGCTGACCAACCAGCCGTTCGGCGTCAATCTCTTCATGCCGCAGTCCGAGTACGCGGACCCCGCGGCCGTCGCCGTCTACGCCAGCCAGCTCGCCGGTGAGGCCGCCTGGTACGACACGCAGCTCGGGGACCCGGACTGCGGCCTCGACGACGGCTTCGACGCGAAGCTCGCCATCCTCCTCGACGACCCGGTACCGGTCGTCACCTTCACCTTCGGCTGCCCGAGCCGTGACGTCCTCGACTCCCTCGCCCGCGTCGGCACCCTCACCGCCGTCACCGTGACCACCGCGGACGAGGCGCAGGCCGCCCAGCGGGCCGGCGCCGACGCGGTGTGCGTCCAGGGCATCGAGGCGGGCGGCCACCAGGGCACCCACCGGGACAACCCGGAGGCCGACGGATCCGGCATCGGACTCATCGCGCTGATCGCCCAGGTCCGCGAGGCCGTACAGATCCCGATCATCGCCACCGGCGGACTCATGCGCGGCGGACAGCTCGCCGCCGTGCTCGCCGCGGGCGCCGACGCCGGGCAGTTCGGCACGGCCTTCCTGGTCTGCCCCGAGTCCGGCGCCAACGTCCTGCACAAGCAGGCCATGACGAACCCGCTGTTCGTGCGGACCGAGCTGACCCGGGCCTTCTCGGGCCGCCCCGCGCGCGGCCTCGTGAACCGGTTCATGCGCGAGCACGGCCCGTACGCACCCGCCGCCTACCCCCAGATCCACCACATGACGTCGACGCTGCGCAAGGCCGCCGCCAAGGCGGGGGACCCGCAGGGGATGGCGCTGTGGGCCGGGCAGGGCCACCGGCTCGCCCGCGAGCTGCCCGCCGGCCGGCTCGTCGAGGTGCTCGCGGCGGAACTCGCGGAGGCGAAGGACGCGTTGGGCGCGCAGGGTGCCGCATGACGGCGCCGGTGTTCGTCGTCGACGAGGTGCCGTCCGCCACAACGTTCGTGCTCGACGGGGCCGAGGGACGGCACGCGGTGTCCGTGAAGCGGCTGCGCGCCGGTGAGGACGTCGTCCTGACCGACGGTCGCGGGCGCTGGACCGAGGCGGTCGTGGCGGCCGCCGAGGGCAAGGACCGGCTCGTCGTCACGGCGGGCCCCGCCCAGGAGGAGCCCGCGCAGGCACCCAGGATCACCGTCGTCCAGGCCCTGCCCAAGGGCGACCGGGGCGAGCTCGCCGTCGAGACCATGACGGAGACCGGCGTCGACGCGATCGTGCCGTGGCAGGCCGCCCGCTGCATCACGCAGTGGAAGGGCGACCGCGGCGCCAAGGCGCTCGGCAAGTGGCGGGCCACCGCGCGCGAGGCGGGCAAGCAGTCCCGCCGGGTGCGCTTCCCGGACGTCGCGGACGCCGCGTCGACCAAGCAGGTCGCGGCACTGCTCGCCGGGGCGGACTTCGCGGCCGTACTGCACGAGGACCGCGACTGCGACAGCGGCGCCCTCGCCACGGTGGAGCTGCCCACGGCCGGGGACATCGTCCTCGTGGTCGGCCCGGAGGGCGGTGTCTCGCCCGACGAGCTCGCCGCGTTCGCCGAGGCGGGCGCGCGCCCGTACCGGCTCGGGCGTAGCGTTCTGCGTACGTCGACCGCGGGGACCGCCGCGACGGCGCTGCTTCTCGGCCGCACCGGCCGCTGGTCCTGATCAACCCCTGAGGGGAACGCGTGGAACTCGCCCAGGTCAGACTCCTCGTCTCCGACTTCCGTGCCTGTTACCACTTCTACGCGGACGTGCTCGGCCTCAAGCCGCAGTCGGGCGCGGAGGACGGGCCGTACGAGAAGTTCAGCCCCACGGCGGGCTCCGCGGGCATCGGGCTCGAGGACCGGGCGCTGATGGCGCAGGTCATCGGCGATCTGAGTGACGCCCCGGACGGGCACCGGTCCCTCGTCGTGCTGCGGGTCGACGACCTGGACGAGTACTGCGAGCAGATCGTCGCGCGCGGCGCCGAGATCCTGCACGGGCCCGCGCCGATGACCGACCGGATGCGGGTCGCCCACCTCAAGGACCCCGAGGACAACATCGTGGAGCTCCAGGAGTGGCTGCTGATGCGGGGTTGACCCCCCTCGCCGGCGGTGGCGTCGCGCAGCGGTCCGGGGCAAGTGACCAAACCCCCTGACCTGGCCGTGCGCGCGTGCCTAGGGTGATCGGGTGACACGGACAGCGCACTCTGGATATCTCCGGTTCCCGCATCTGCACGGCGAGTTGGCCGCCTTCACCGCCGAGGACGACGTCTGGGTCGCTCCTCTCGACGGTGGGCGCGCCTGGCGCGTCAGCGCCGACAACGTCCCCGTCAGCCATCCCCGGATCTCGCCCGACGGCACCACCGTCGCCTGGACGTCCACCCGCGACGGCGCCCCCGAGGTGCACATCGCCCCGGTCGACGGCGGACCCTCGAAACGCCTTACGTACTGGGGCAGTTCGAGGACGACGGTGCGCGGCTGGACCCCCGACGGGCGGGTCCTCGCGCTCAGCACCCAGGGCCAGGCGTCCCTGCGCCGCAGCTGGGCGAGGGCCGTACCTCTCGACGGCGGACCCGCCACCACACTGCCGTACGGGCCCGTGGGCGACGTCGTGACCGGGCCCGGCGGGCAGGTCGTCCTGCTGTCCGCGCCGATGGGCCGCGAGGCCGCCTGGTGGAAGCGCTACCGGGGCGGCACCGCAGGGAAGCTGTGGATCGACCGGGCGGGCGACGGCGAGTTCGTCCGCCTCCACGAGGAGCTCGACGGGAACATCGAGTACCCGATGTGGGTCGGCGACCGGGTGGCTTTCCTGTCCGACCACGAAGGTGTCGGCGCCCTGTACTCGTCCCTCGCCGACGGCAGTTCACTGCGCCGGCACACGCCGGTCGACGGCTTCTACGCCCGGCACGCGGCGAGTGACGGCACGCGTGTCGTGTACTCCTCGGCCGGTGAGCTGTGGTTCGTGGATGCCCTCGACAGCGCGGCCGGCGCGGATGGCGCCGTGCCGCGCCGCCTCGACATCCGTCTCGGCGGGCAGCGCGTCGACCTCCAGCCCCACCCCGTCAGCGCCGCCCGCTGGTTCGGCGCGGCGGCGCCAGACCACACCGCGCGCGGCAGCGCCGTCTCGGTGCGCGGCGCGGTCCACTGGGTCACCCACCGTTCCGGGCCCGCCCGCACGCTGGCCGCCCGGCCCGGCGTACGGGCCCGCCTCCCGCGCACCTTCCGCGTCGAGGGCGAGGAACACGTGGTGTGGGTGACGGACGCCGAGGGCGACGACGCCCTGGAGTTCGCGCCCGCCACCGGCATCGCGCCCGGCGCCACCCCGCGCAGGCTCGCCGCCGGGCAGCTCGGCCGCGTACTGAACCTCGCGATGGCGCCCGACGGCAGCCGGGCCGCCGTCGCCTCGCACGACGGGCGTGTGCTGCTCGTCGAGCGCGAGAGCGGTGAGGTCAGGGAGGTCGACCGCAGCGAGGACGGCCACGTGAGCGGCCTCGTCTTCTCTCCGGACTCGGCGTGGCTCGCCTGGTCGCACCCCGGCCCCTCGCCCCTGCGCCAGCTCAAGCTCGCCAACACCGCCGACCTGTCGGTGACGGAGGCGACGCCGCTGCGGTTCCGGGACTACGCCCCCGCGTTCACCCTCGACGGCAAACACCTCGCGTTCCTCTCCGCGCGCTCCTTCGACCCGGTCTACGACGAGCACGTCTTCGACCTCGCGTTCGTCGGGGGCTCGCGGCCGCACCTGATCACGCTCGCCGCGGCCACGCCGTCCCCGTTCGGCCCCCAGCGCCACGGCCGTCCTTTCGACACCCCGGACAGCCCCGCCGCCGAGACCCCCGACAGCGAGGGCACCCCCACCACCCGTATCGACCTCGAAGGGCTCGCCGACCGCATCGTCGCGTTCCCCGTGGAGGCCGCCCGCTACACCACCCTGCGGGCCGCCAAGGACGGCGTCCTGTGGCTGCGGCACCCGGTCCAGGGCGTGCTCGGTGCGTCCCGGGCCACCCCCGACGACCCCGACCCCAAGAGCGAGCTCGAACGCTACGACCTCGCCCAGCAGCGCATCGAGCACCTCGCCTCGGACGCCGACCACCTGGCCGTCAGCGGCGACGGCAAGCGCGTCCTGCTGTGGACCGACGGCAAGCTCAAGGTCGTACCGAGCGACCGGCGCGCCTCCTCCGACGACGACAGCGACACCAACATCACGGTCGACCTGAGCCGGGTCCGCCAGGACGTCGACCCCGTCGCCGAGTGGCGGCAGATGTACGACGAGGCGGGCCGCCTCATGCGGGACAACTTCTGGCGCGCGGACATGGACGGCGTCGACTGGGACGGCGTCCTGGAGCGCTACCGGCCCGTCCTCGACCGCGTCGCCACCCACGACGACCTCGTCGACCTCCTGTGGGAGGTCCAGGGCGAACTCGGCACCTCCCACGCCTACGTCACACCGAGCGGCGGCTGGAGCGGCGGCGACAGGCGGCAGGGCCTCCTCGGCGCGGACATCTCCCGCCACGAGGACGGCAGTTGGCGCGTCGACCGCGTCCTGCCCACCGAGACGTCCGACCCACGCGCCCACGCACCGCTCGCCGCGCCCGGGGTGGCCGTGCGCGCGGGTGACGCGATCATCGCGGTGGCCGGACGCCCCGTCGACCCCGTCACCGGTCCGGGACCGCTCCTCGTCGGGACGGCGGGCAAGCCCGTCGAGCTGACCGTCTCCCCGGCCGGCGGCGGCGACCCGCGCCACGCGGTCGTCGTCCCCGTCGCCGACGAAGAGCCGCTGCGCTACCACGCCTGGGTCGTCGACCGCCGCGCCCACGTCCACGAGCAGTCGGGCGGCCGACTCGGCTATCTCCACGTGCCCGACATGCAGGCCCCCGGCTGGGCCCAGATCCACCGCGACCTGCGGGTCGAGGTGGCGCGCGAGGGGCTCATCGTCGACGTGCGCGAGAACCGCGGCGGACACACCTCGCAGCTCGTCGTCGAGAAGCTGGCCCGCCGGATCGTCGGCTGGGACCTGCCGCGCGGCTCCCGCCCCTTCAGCTACCCGATGGACGCGCCCCGCGGCCCCGTGGTGGCCGTCGCCAACGAGTTCTCCGGCTCCGACGGCGACATCGTCAACGCGGCGATCAAGGCGCTCGGGATCGGCCCCGTGGTCGGTGTACGCACCTGGGGCGGCGTCATCGGCATCGACAGCCGCTACCGGCTCGTCGACGGCACGCTGGTGACCCAGCCCAAGTATGCGACCTGGCTGGACGGCTACGAGTGGGGGGTGGAGAACCACGGCGTCGACCCCGACGTCGAAGTGGTCGCCGCCCCGCAGGACCACGCGGCCGGGCGCGACCCGCAGCTCGACGAGGCCGTGCGCATCGCGCTGGCGGCGCTCGCCGAGAACCCGGCGCGCACGGCACCCGAACTCCCGGAACCGCGCGTACGGGAGTGAGGCCTGTCGTGGAGGCAGGCGCCGCGGGTGGCGGCGGGCCGGATAGCATTCCCGGCGTAGTGACCGGACGGTGTGAGGAGACGTGATCGTGGCCGGAGAGCCGCAGGCCGACTGCCTGTTCTGCAAGATCGTCGCGGGGGAGGTCCCGGCCACGCTGGTACGCGAGACCGAGACCACCGTCGCCTTCCGGGACATCAACCCGCAGGCGCCGACCCATGTCCTCGTCATCCCGCGGGTCCACCACCGCGACGCCGCGGCCCTCGCCGCCGCCGAGCCGCAGATCGCCGCCGACGTGCTGCGGGAGACGGCCGAGGTCGCCGCCGAGGAGAAGCTCGACAGCTACCGCGTCGTGTTCAACACCGGCAGCGGCGCCGGCCAGACCGTCTTCCACGCCCACGCCCATGTCCTCGGGGGCCGCGGCCTCCAGTGGCCCCCCGGCTAGCGGGCGCCGGGCAACGCGCCGTGTCCGTACGGGAATTGGTGGTGCTCGGCACCGCGAGCCAGGTGCCGACGAGGCACCGCAACCACAACGGCTACCTGCTGCGCTGGGACGGGGAGGGCATCCTCTTCGATCCCGGCGAGGGCACGCAGCGCCAGATGCTGCGGGCCGGCGTCGCCGCGCACGACCTCAACCGGCTGTGTGTCACCCACTTCCACGGCGACCACTCCCTCGGCCTCGCCGGGGTCATCCAGCGCATCAACCTGGACCGGGTGCCGCACCCCGTCACGGCGCACTACCCGCGCTCCGGTCAGCGGTTCTTCGACCGGCTGCGGTACGCCACCGCGTACCGCGAGAGCGTCGCGCTAGCCGAGGAGCCGGTGTCCGGCGAGGGCGGCGTGCTCGCCGAGACGCCGTCGTACACGCTGGACGCGCGCCGTCTCTCCCACCCCGTCGAGTCCTACGGCTACCGCCTCGTGGAGCCCGACGGGCGCCGCATGCTGCCCGACCTGCTTGCCGAACACGGCATCTCCGGGCCCGACGTGGGGCTCCTCCAGCGGGACGGGTCCCTGCGCGGCGTCACCCTCGACGACGTGAGCGAGGTGCGGCGCGGGCAGCGGTTCGCGTTCGTCATGGACACCCGGCTCTGCGACGGGGTGAACGAGCTCGCCGAGGGGTGCGACATGCTCGTCATCGAGTCGACATTCCTCGACGGGGACCACCGACTGGCCTCCGAACACGGCCACTTGACCGCCGGGCAGGCCGCGCGCGTCGCGGCCGAGGGCGGGGTGCGGCATCTCGTGCTCACCCACTTCAGCCAGCGCTACTCCGACCCCGAGGAGTTCGAGCGCCAGGCCCGCGCCGCCGGCTTCACCGGAGAGCTCACCGTGGCGCGGGACCTCGACCGCGTACAGGTGCCCAAACGCGTCTAATCCCGGGCGTACCATGCTCTGATGTCCCTCGCTTCGCTCCCCAAAGCCGAACTCCACCTGCACATCGAAGGCACCCTCGAACCCGAGCTCGCCTTCGAACTCGCGGCCCGCAACGGCGTCGACCTGCCGTTCGCCGACACCGAGGCCCTCCGCAAGGCCTACCTCTTCGAAGACCTGCAGTCCTTCCTCGACCTGTACTACGGCCTGATGGCCGTCCTGCGCACCGAGGAGGACTTCGAGCAGCTCGCCGACGCCTACCTCGCGCGCGCCGCCGCGCAGGGCGTGCGGCACGCCGAGATCTTCTTCGACCCGCAGGCCCACACCGCCCGCGGCGTGCCGATCGGGACCGTCGTCGAGGGCCTGAGCGCCGCCCTGTCGAAGAGCGTGGAGCGCCACGGCGTCTCCACCCGTCTCATCATGTGCTTCCTGCGCGACCAGTCCGCCGAGTCGGCGATGCAGACCCTGGAGTCCGCGAAGCCCTACCTCGACCGGATCGTCGGCGTCGGCCTCGACTCCGCCGAGGTCGGCAACCCCGCCTCCAAGTTCCGCGAGGTGTACGAGGCCGCGGGCGCGCTCGGGCTGCGCAAGGTCGCCCACGCGGGCGAGGAGGGCGACCCCTCGTACGTATGGGAGGCGCTCGACGTGCTCGGCGTCGAGCGCATCGACCACGGGCTCCGCTGCGTCGAGGACCCGGCGCTCGTCGAACGGCTCGTGCGGGACCGGGTGCCGCTGACGCTGTGTCCGCTGTCGAACGTGCGGCTGCGCGCCATCGACGTACTCGAAGACCACCCGCTGCCGCGGATGATGGACGCCGGTCTGCTCTGCACGGTGAACTCCGACGACCCGTCCTACTTCGGCGGATACGTCGGAGACACCTTCCACGCGGTCCACGAGGCGCTCGCGCTCGACCACGAGCGGCTGCGCGAGCTCGCCCGCAACTCGTTCGTCGCGTCGTTCCTCGACGACGACGAGGAGCTGCGCTCGCGCTACCTCGCCGAGGTCGACGCGTTCGCGTTCGACGACTGACCGAGTGCCGCCGAGCCGCCCCGCGGTCCCGCCGTGGAGAACTCCTCCTGCGTCGGGGCCGGTTGGGGCGTGCTCACCGTGATCTCCACGACCGGCTGCTCGGCCGCGCCCATCTGCGGGACCGCGCCCGCCGGGGCGCCCGTCACGCCGGCCACCAGAGCGGCGGGGGCGCCGCCCCTCCTGCGGACCGTGCCGGGCCGCAGCAGCGGGCTGCCGCCCGTGTGCAGCGCCACCGCGGTGAGCGGCAGTGCCAGGACGAGCAGCGCCACGGCGAGCGTCGTGCCCATCGCCGGATAGCCCGCCGTCTGCGACAGGACGCTGCCGGTGAGCGGGCCGCAGGCCGTGCCGAGCGACGCCGCCGAGCCGACGAGGACCGCCCAGCGGCCGCGCGGGTCCAGGGACGCGGCCAGGCCGATCAGATACGACAGGACCACCGGGTACAGCGTGTTCCACGCGATCTCACCGGTCGCGAACGACGCGAGGTCGTCCGCGCGGGCGCTCACCACGATGCAGCATGCGATCAGTGCCGTGCCCGCGCCGATCGGGGCGGCGCGGCCGAGCCGGGACCCGAGCGCGCCCGCGCCGAGCACGCCCACGAGCGCCGTGCCGAGCGCCACCGCGAAGACCGCGCCGACGGTGATCTCCGTCAGGCCCGCCTGGTCCGTGCCGATGCGGCTGCTGACGCCCCACAGGGAGTTCTGCGCCATCGACCAGCAGAGCATCGCGGCGGCCAGGACCAGGCCCGAACGGCGGAAGGGGAGAGGGCTTGCGGGCCTGTGCTGCCCGGCGGGGGTGGGGAGCCCGGCGGTGCCGCTCTCCAGTCCGGAGGTCGCAGGCCACGTCGCCAGTGCCGTCAGTGCGATCGCCGCGAACGGGAGCGCATGGCCCGTACCCAGATGCGGCATCGTCAGATACAGCGCACCGGCCAGCGCCGAGACGCTGAGCAGGCCCAGCGTCGAGGCCCGGTGCGGGTCGCGCTGCCCGGCGATTCCCGTCGCGGCGACCGTCGTCGCCGTGCCCGACCCGAAGCCGCCGGCCATCGCGCCGAGTACCACCAGCGGTACGAAGGACGTCGCCGCGGCCGCGCCGTATCCGAGCGCCGCGAGCAGCAGACCCGCTCTGGCGAGGGTGCGGGGGCCGGTGCGGTCCACACGGCCGGCGAAGGTGAAGCCCGCCGCGGCCGAACTCATCAGCAGCGCACTGCCGATGAGGCCCGCCTGCGCCGGGGGGAGATGGAGGCTGTCACCGAGGCGGCCCACGACGGTGGGCAGCAGATACGGGGCCAGATAACCGGCCGTGAAGAGGGCGACAAGGGGCCGGGGAGTGCGGCGGGACACGGGCGTTCCAAAGCGTGGCGGTGTACGGGGATCAGAGCATGCGGAACTGCGGGAATGCCTGAACAGGCAAGGGGAATGGGGGGTGCGCCGGGGCTCGCGATACGAGGGGGCCGCGGCCAATTTGTATCAAGCGCGGGGAGGGTGAAAACAGCTGGGCCGGTGTGATCTGGACCACGTTCTGTTTGGAGGGTAGGAGTGGGGGTAGGCGAGGTCGTTTTTTCGAGGAAACAGGCAGCGACAGCGACCCCGGTCCGGGGGCGCCGACTCCCGTTCCGCACGCCGTGCTACGCGCGTTGCCCGTGGGGTATCAGGCACACTGTGCGGACCCTCACGACTCTGGGGAGCCCACCTTGAACTCCAACGACCCGGCACATGTGGATCCGCTCGCCCGGCTGCGCACCCCCGACGATCCGCCCTGCGACGTCTATCTGACGGGGACCGTCTTCCTCGACATCATCTTCACGGGCCTGGACAGCGCCCCCGTGCGGGGGACCGAGTCCTGGGCGCGCGGCATGGGGTCCAGTCCCGGCGGAGTCGCCAACATGGCCACCGCCCTGGCCCGGCTCGGGCTGCGGACGTCGCTGGCCGCCGCCTTCGGGGACGACCACTACGGCGAGTACTGCTGGGACAGCCTGGAGCAGGGCGAGGGCATCGACCTGACGTCGTCGCGGACCGTCGCCGGCTGGCACTCGCCCGTCACCGTCTCCATGGCCTACGAGGGCGAGCGGACCATGGTCAGCCACGGTCACGAGCCGCCGCCCGGGGAGCCCGCCCCCGAGTGCCCTCCGCGGGCACGCGCCGCTGTCGCCTCGCTGGCCCCCGGGCTGAGCGAGCCCTGGATCGCCACGGCCGCGGGCCGCGGGACGCAGATCTTCGGTGACGTGGGCTGGGACGACACGGGCCGCTGGGACCTGAGCTCCCTCGACGACCTGTCGCGCTGCGAGGCCTTCCTGCCGAACGCCGAGGAGGCGATGCGCTACACCCGTACGTCCTGCCCCCGGGCCGCCGCGCACGCCCTGGCCGAATACGTGCCGCTCGCCGTGGTCACCCTGGGTGCCGAGGGCGCCTACGCGGTGGACGCCCGCAGCGGGGAGACCGCCTCCGTGCCCGCCATCGAAGTCGCCGCCCTCGACCCCACCGGCGCCGGGGACGTCTTCGTCGCAGGGTTCGTGACCGGGACGCTCGCGGGCTGGCCGCTGGCCGACCGGCTCGCCTTCGCCGGACTGACCGCCGCTCTGTCCGTGCAGGAGTTCGGCGGCTCGCTGTCCGCGCCCGGCTGGTCGGAAATAGCGGCCTGGTGGCGGCATGTGCAGGCCTACGACGACCAGGAGCCCGCGGCGCTGCGCCGGTACGCCTTCCTGGAGGCGCTGCTGCCCGAGGTGAGCCGGCCGTGGCCCCTGCGGCGGGCGGTGCCGACGATCGGCTTCGGGCGGGGCGTCTAGCGAGAGGCCCCTGGCCCGCGGAAAAGGCCTACGGCGTTGTCGGTGCACCGTCGTACCCTGGGCAGTGCAAGGCTGTCGACGCGGGCGCGAGCCCCCGCACGAGGAGGATGAGCAGGCCTTCAGTGCCGGCCCATGACTCAGACACCCACCGCTCAGGCGCGAGCGCATTTCACGGTCCCGGCGAACCACCCCATGGTGACTGTCCTCGGATCCGGCGACGCGCTCCTTCGCGTGATCGAGAAGGCCTTCCCGGCGGCCGACATTCATGTCCGGGGCAATGAGATCAGCGCTGTGGGCGACGCGACGGAAGTCGCCCTCATCCAGCGCGTGTTCGACGAGATGATGCTGGTGCTCCGCACCGGACAGCCGATGACGGAGGACGCAGTGGAACGCTCGATCGCCATGCTCAAGGCGAGCGAGAACGGGGAGGGTGACGGCCAGGAGACCCCGGCCGAGGTTCTCACTCAGAACATTCTCTCGTCGCGGGGCCGGACCATCCGTCCGAAGACCCTCAACCAGAAGCGCTACGTCGACGCCATCGACAAGCACACCATCGTCTTCGGCATCGGTCCCGCCGGTACGGGCAAGACCTATCTCGCGATGGCCAAGGCCGTACAGGCCCTGCAGTCCAAGCAGGTCAACCGCATCATCCTGACGCGGCCGGCCGTGGAGGCGGGCGAGCGGCTCGGATTCCTGCCGGGCACGCTGTACGAGAAGATCGACCCGTATCTGCGCCCCCTGTACGACGCGCTGCACGACATGCTCGACCCCGACTCCATCCCCCGCCTGATGGCGGCGGGCACGATCGAGGTGGCGCCGCTGGCGTACATGCGAGGCCGCACGCTGAACGACGCCTTCATCATCCTGGACGAGGCACAGAACACGAGCGCCGAGCAGATGAAGATGTTCCTCACCCGGCTCGGCTTCGACTCGAAGATCGTCGTCACCGGTGACGTGACGCAGGTCGACCTGCCGAGCGGCACGAAGAGTGGTCTGCGGCAGGTCCAGGACATCCTGGAGGGCCTCGACGACGTCCACTTCTCGCGGCTCACCTCCCAGGATGTCGTCCGGCACAAGCTCGTCGGCCGTATCGTCGACGCGTACGAGAAGTACGACAGCCAGCACGGCACCGAGAACGGCTCGCACCAGGGCCGCGGCAGAGGGAAGTAGCAAGCACCGCATGTCGATCGACGTCAACAACGAGTCCGGAACCGAGGTCGACGAGCAGGCGATCCTCGACATCGCCCGCTACGCGCTCGCGCGGATGCGCATCCACCCGCTCTCCGAGCTCTCGGTGATCGTCGTGGACGCCGACGCCATGGAGCAGTTGCACGTGCAGTGGATGGACCTGCCGGGGCCCACGGATGTCATGTCGTTCCCGATGGACGAGCTGCGGCCGCCGTCGAAGGACGACGAGGAGCCCCCGCAGGGTCTGCTCGGCGACATCGTGCTGTGCCCAGAGGTGGCGAAGAAGCAGGGCGAGGACGCCGACACGCAGCACTCCATGGACGAGGAGCTCCAGCTGCTCACCGTGCACGGGGTGCTGCACCTGCTCGGTTACGACCACGAGGAGCCCGACGAGAAGGCCGAGATGTTCGGGCTTCAGGCGGCCATCGTGGACGGGTGGCGGGGTGACAAGGGCCTGACCGGTCCGTCCCCCGCGCCCACCGTGTCATGAGTCTTTCGCTCGTCGCGGGCGCCGTCGCCCTCGTCGTGGTCGCCTGGCTGGCGGCCTGCGCCGAGGCCGGCATCGCCCGCACCTCCAGCTTCCGCGCCGAGGAGGCCGTCCGGTCCGGGCGGCGCGGCAGCGACCGGCTCGCCCAGGTGGCCGCCGACCCGACCCGCTATCTGAACGTGGCGCTGCTGGTCAGGGTCGCCTGCGAGATGGCCGCCGCGTCCCTGGTCACGTACGCCTGCCTCCAGGAGTTCGACGCGACCTGGGAGGCGCTGGCCGTCGCCATCGGCGTGATGGTCCTCGTCTCGTACGTGGCGGTGGGCGTCTCGCCCCGCACCATCGGACGGCAGCACCCGCTGAACACGGCCACGGCCGCCGCGTACGTGCTGCTGCCGCTGGCCCGGATCATGGGGCCCATTCCGCCGCTGCTCATCCTCATCGGCAACGCCCTGACCCCCGGCAAGGGGTTCCGGCGCGGGCCCTTCGCCTCCGAGGCCGAGCTGCGCGCCATGGTCGACCTCGCCGAGAAGGAGTCCCTCATCGAGGACGAGGAGCGCCGCATGGTGCACTCCGTCTTCGAGCTGGGCGACACCCTTGTCCGCGAAGTCATGGTCCCCCGCACCGACTTGGTCGCCATCGAGCGGTACAAGACGATCCGGCAGGCGCTCACGCTGGCCCTGCGGTCCGGGTTCTCCCGCATCCCGGTCACCGGCGAGAGCGAGGACGACGTCGTCGGCATCGTGTATCTCAAGGACCTCGCCCGCAAGACGCACATCAGCCGGGACGCCGAGAGCGAGCTCGTCTCGACCGCGATGCGGCCCGCCACGTTCGTGCCCGACACGAAGAACGCGGGCGACCTGCTCCGCGAGATGCAGCAGCTGCGCAACCACGTGGCCGTCGTGATCGACGAGTACGGCGGCACCGCGGGCATCGTCACCATCGAGGACATCCTCGAGGAGATCGTCGGCGAGATCACCGACGAGTACGACCGTGAACTCCCGCCCGTGCAGGACCTCGGCGACGAACGCTTCCGGGTGACCGCCCGCCTCGACATCGGCGACCTCGGCGAGCTGTACGGCATCGAGGAGTACGACGACGAGGACGTGGAGACCGTCGGCGGGCTCCTCGCCAAGGCGCTCGGCCGGGTGCCGATCGCGGAGGCCTCGTCCGTCGTCGAACTGCCCGACGGGCGCAAGCTGCGGCTCACCGCGGAGTCCGCCGCGGGCCGGCGCAACAAGATCGTGACAGTGCTCGTGGAGCCGGTGGGCGAAGAGGGGAAGTGACGTCGTGACGCCGCAGGAGCTGCGCGCCTTGTGTCTGTCGTTCAACGCGGCCGTCGAGGAGTTCCCGTTCAACCCCGACACGTCCGTCTTCAAGGTCCTGGGCAAGCTCTTCGCCCTGACGAACCTGGACGCGCGGCCCCTCACCGTCAACCTCAAGTGCGACCCCGAGGACGCGGTGCGCCTGCGCGGCGACCACGAGGCGATCGTGCCCGGCTGGCACATGAACAAGCGGCACTGGAACACCGTGACCGTCGCCGGACTCCCGGACAGGATGGTCAGGGAGCTCGTGGAGGACTCGTACGACCTCGTGGTCGCCGGCCTGCCGAGGGCCGAGCGCCTCAAACTCGACCGTGGCTGACGACGCCGACGCGTACCGCCGGCGGGAGCTGCGCGAGTTCCTGATGAACCGCCGCGCCCGGGTCACCCCCGCGCAGGCCGGCCTCCCCGACGGCGGGGGCCCGGCGCCGCACACCGGGGCTGCGCCGCGAGGAGGTCGCCGTCCTTGCCGGGGTCGGCGCCTCCTGGTACCAGTGGCTGGAGCAGGGCCGCGACATCTCCGTGTCCCCGCAGGTCCTCGACGCGGTCGCCCGCGTCCTGCGCCTGTCCGGCGCCGAGCGGCGCCATCTGTACGTCCTCGCCGGCCTCAACCCGCCGCCCGCGTCCGCGGACCCGGCCGCCGTGGGCCGCGACGACGGCCTGCGCCGCATCATCGACACCTGGATGCCGTACCCGGCGCACATCGTCGACCCGTACTACAACTGCGTGATGTACAACGACGCGGCCGCGACGGTCCTCAACATGCGGCCCGGCAACACGCAGAACTGCGTCCTGGACTTCTTCACCGACCCCGTCTACCGCTCCCGGAGCGTCAGTTGGGAGCGGAACGCGGCGACGGTCGTGGCCCAGTTCCGGGCGGCCTGCTCCGAGTACCCGGGCGACGAGGGCTTCCAGGAGGTCGTCGCCGCGACGAAGGCGGCGAGCGCCGAGTTCGCCGAGCTGTGGGAGCGGCGCGACATCGAGGCGGCCGGACAGATCCGCAAGGAGCTCACGCACCCCGTGGCGGGCGTCCTGCACGTCGAGTCGACGGCCCTGAAGGTGCCGGCCAGGCCCGACCTCACGATCATCCTGCACACGCCGCTGCCGGAGGCGGACACGGCCGCGAAGCTGGAGTGGCTGGCGACGCCCGAGGGGCGGCGTGGGGCCATGTACCCCGTTGCCGGGTGAGCGTGACGGCGTTCCCTATGCTCACCCCATGACTGAGAGCAACGACCTCACCGCCGAGGACCGCAAGATCGTCACGCTGGCCCGCAGCGCCCGGGCCCGCAACGGGGTGCCCGAGGGGGCCGCCGTGCGGGACGAGACGGGGCGTACGTACGTGGCGGGGACCGTCTCGCTGGACTCCCTGAAGCTTTCCGCCTTGCGTACCGCTGTCGCGATGGCCGTGGCGTCGGGGGCGCAGTCGCTGGAGGCCGCCGCCGTTGTCTCCGACGGCTCGGAGGTCGTCGGGGAGGATCTGGCGGCGGTGCGGGATCTGGGGGGCGCGGGTACGCCGGTGTTCCTCGCGGGGACCGACGGCGTGGTGCGTGGGGCCGTGGCCGCCGGCTGAGACATTCAGCCCGTCCGGCGTTTGAGGACCGGGGTCCGGGGCGGAGCCGCGGAGTTGCCTACAGCGCGTCCGGCCCGCGCTCGCCCGTCCGTACACGCACGACCGTCTCCACCGGGACCGCCCACACCTTGCCGTCGCCGATCTTCCCGGTCTGGGCCGCGCGCACGATCGCGTCGATGACCGGGTCGAGGTCCGCGTCCTCGACGACGACCTCGATCCGGACCTTGGGGACGAGGTCGATCCGGTACTCGGCCCCGCGGTAGACCTCGGTGTGGCCGCGCTGGCGCCCGTAACCGCTGGCCTCCGTGACGGTCAGGCCCTGCACGCCGAGCTCCTGGAGCGCGGTCTTCACCTCGTCCAGGCGGAACGGCTTGACGATCGCGGTCACGAGCTTCATGCGGAGGGCTCCTTCGGCGGGGCGGAGTGGGCGGTGTGCTGGGCGGTGTGTCCGGCGTGGACGCCGTGATCGTAGGCGGTCTCCGCGTGCACCGTCTGGTCGAGGCCCGTCAGCTCGTCGTCGGCGGAGGCCCGGAAGCCCATCACCCGGTCGATCGCCTTGCCGATCCCGTACGTCACCAGGAACGTGTACGCCGCGACGGTGAGCACGGCGACCGCCTGCCTGCCGAGCTGCCCGAACCCGCCCCCGTACAACAGGCCCTCCTTGCCGCCGGTCATCGTGGCCGTCGCGAACAGGCCGATCAGCAGGGTGCCGACGACACCGCCGACGAAGTGCACACCGACGACGTCCAGCGAGTCGTCGTAGTCGAAGCGGAACTTCCACGCGACGGCGCACGAGCAGACGACGCCCGCCACCAGACCCACCACGCAGGCCCCCAGCACGCCGACCACGCCGCACGCCGGGGTGATCGCGACCAGGCCGGCGACCGCGCCGGACGCCGCGCCGAACGTCGTGGGGTGACCGTCGCGCTTGTGCTCCACGAAGAGCCAGCCGAGCAGGCCGGTGCAGCCCGCGATCAGCGTGTTGAGGACGGACGCGGCCGCCAGGCCGTTCGCGGCGAGCGCCGAGCCGCCGTTGAAGCCGAGCCAGCCGAACCAGAGCAGACCCGCGCCCGTCATCACCATCGGCAGGTTGTGCGGGCGCATCGATTCCTTCTTGAAGCCGAGACGCGGGCCCAGGATCAGGCACAGGGCCAGACCGGACGCGCCCGAGGCGATCTCCACGACGAGGCCGCCCGCGAAGTCGAGCCCGCCGAGGGACTGCGAGATCCAGCCGCCGGGACCCCACACCCAGTGCGCCACGGGAACGTATACGAGCAGCGTCCACACCGGTACGAACACCAGCCAGGCCGCGAACTTCGTGCGGTCCGCGACCGCGCCGCTGATCAGCGCGGCCGTCAGGAACGCGAAGGTGAGCTGGAAGGTGGAGAACAGGAACGTGGGGACCGTGCCGGTCATGCTGCGGGGGCTGATGCCCGCCATGCCCGCGTGCTGCAGACCGCCGATGAGGCCCGCGAACGCGTCGTCGCCGAACGCGAGCGAGTAGCCGGCGACCAGCCAGACGACGGTGACCAGCGCGATCGACACGAACGACATCAGCAGCATGTTCAGGACGCTCTTCGTGCGGACCATGCCGCCGTAGAAGAGGGCCAGGCCCGGCGTCATCAGCAGGACGAGCGCGGTCGCGGCCAGCAGCCACGCGGTGTCGCCGGTGTCGAGGCCGGTGGCGGCGGCCAGCGGCGCGTTCTCGGTCTGCACGGGGGTCTCCTCGGGCGTGGGGGTGGACGACGAGCCTCACCGTCGCGCGTTTCCGTTCGCTGACCCGCGCGTTTCCGCGGTGTTTCGTGTTGCGCGGGGGTTTCCGGAGCCTCACGACGGACCGGCTTGCCCCGCAGGTGCGGCAGGGCGCGGTGGATCAGGGACAATGGGCGCCATGAGCGTTCGTACCCAGTCATCCGAGCCGTCCGGGGAAGCGTCCCACCGGGCCGGCTTCGCCTGCTTCGTCGGCCGCCCCAACGCGGGCAAGTCCACCCTCACGAATGCTCTGGTCGGCAAGAAGGTCGCGATCACCGCGGACCAGCCGCAGACCACGCGGCACACGGTGCGCGGCATCGTGCACCGGCCCGACGCCCAGCTGATCCTGGTGGACACCCCGGGCCTGCACAAGCCGCGCACGCTGCTGGGCCAGCGGCTCAACGACGTCGTGCGCACGACGTGGGCCGAGGTCGACGTCATCGGCTTCTGCCTGCCCGCGAACGAGAAGCTCGGCCCCGGCGACCGCTTCATCGCCAAGGAGCTCGCCTCCATCAAGAAGACGCCGAAGGTCGCGATCGTCACCAAGACCGACCTGGTCGACAGCAAGCAGCTCGCCGAGCAGCTCATCGCCATCGACCAGCTCGGCAAGGAGCTCGGCTTCGAGTGGGCGGAGATCGTGCCCGTCTCGGCCGTCGGCGACAAGCAGGTCGGCCTGCTCGCCGACCTGCTCGTCCCGCTGCTGCCCGAGGGCCCCGCGCTCTACCCGGAGGGCGACCTCACGGACGAGCCCGAGCAGGTCATGGTGGCGGAGCTGATCCGCGAGGCCGCGCTCGAGGGCGTGCGTGACGAGCTGCCGCACTCCATCGCCGTCGTCGTCGAGGAGATGCTGCCGCGCGAGGACCGCCCGGCGGACCGGCCGCTCCTCGACATCCACGCCTTCGTCTACATCGAGCGCCCCAGCCAGAAGGGCATCATCATCGGCCCGAAGGGCAAGCGCCTCAAGGACGTCGGCATCAAGTCCCGCAAGCAGATCGAAGCGCTCCTCGGTACCCCCGTCTTCTTGGACCTGCACGTGAAGGTCGCGAAGGACTGGCAGCGCGACCCGAGGCAGCTGCGCAAGCTGGGCTTCTAGGCGGCGTATCGGGTGCGGGCCCGTGCGGCTCGTGCCTCGGGGCTCCGCTCCTCAAACGCCGGAGGGGCTGAACGTGCGGGACCCGCGCAAGCTCCGTGCCCTCACGGCCTGCTCGGGGTCAGGTCCTGGAGGCCCACGACCCGCAGCAGTTCCAGGCGTTCGTACGTCTCCGTGCCCGGCTGGGCCGAGTGCACGACGAGTTGCTGGTCGTGGCCGTCGCTGAGCAGTACCTCGCAGTCGAGGTCGAGGGCGCCGACCACGGGGTGCAGGAAGCGTTTCGGTGACGGGCGGCGTACGACGACGTCGTGCGACTGCCACAGCTCCTCGAACTCCCGCGATCCGGCGCGCAGTTCGGCCACGAGCGCGGCCGGGCCCGGATCGTCGGGGCGGGCCGCGGCGACCGCCCGCAGGCTCGCCACGTGGGCGCGGGCGTGCGTCTCGTGGTTCTCGGGCGGGAACATGGGCCGCGTCGCCGGGTTCGTGAACCAGTCGCGGATCACGTTCCTGCCGGTGTGGTCGCCCGTCAGGGCCACCGACATCGTGTTCTGGGCGAGCATCTCGCCCCAGTCGCTGATCACCGACGCCGGCAGATCGTGCAGCCGGTCCAGGATCAGCAGCAGCCCCGGCCGCACATGCCCCGAGGAACGGCCGGGACGGGGCGGCTCCTCGCCCGCCAGATGGAACAGATGGTCCCGCTCGGCGTCGTTGAGCCGCAGCGCGCGGGCCAGCGCGGTCAGCATCTGCCGCGACGGATGGGAGCCGCGGCGCTGTTCCAGGCGCGTGTAGTAGTCCGTGGACATCCCGGTGAGCTGCGCCACCTCCTCGCGGCGCAGCCCCGGCGTGCGGCGCCGCGGGCCCGCGGTCAGGCCCACGTCGGAGGGCGCCAGGCGGGCGCGGGAGCGGCGCAGGAAGTCGGCGAGTTCGGCTCGGTTCACCCCTTCAGGATCGCTCGGAACCGCCCTCGTAACCAGGGAGCGCCAGTCCCCGGATAACCGCGTCTCTCCCGCCGTGCCCGCCACTCGCGCAGGCTTCAGGCATGGCTACGAAACACGAGGAGGCGGCCATGCTGACACTGGTGACAGGTGCGACGGGCAAGGTCGGACAGCGGTTCGTGCCGCGACTGCTGCAGAGCTCGGCGCCGGGCGACCAGGTGCGGGTGCTCGTACGGGACGCGGCACGCGGTGAGCGGTTCGCCGCGCTGGGCGCGGACGTCGTGGTCGGCGACCTGCGGGACGCCGATGTGCTGGGCAAGGCGACGGCCGGGGCGGACGCCGTGGTGAACGTCGCCGCTGCCTTCCGCGGAGTGCCCGACGAGGAGGCGCGGGCGGTCAACAGGGACGCCGCCATCGAGCTGGCCCGGGCCTCCGTGGCCTCGGGCGTGCGGCGGTTCGTGCAGGTCAGCACGGGTCTGGTGTACGGCTCCGGGCGCGGCAGGCCGCTGGTCGAGGACGACGAGACGGTGCCGGGCGGCCATCTGTGGGGCACCTACCCCGAGTCGAAGTGGGAGGCGGAGCGCGCGCTGCGGGCGATGGACGGCCTCGACGACCTGCGCATCGCCCGGCTGCCCTTCGTGTACGGCGACGGGGACTCGCACCTGGCCGACGTGACGCAGTACGCGCAGAACTGGCCGGCCATGCAGCGCCTGCACATGGGCCACCACGCGGATGTCGCCCAGGGTCTGCAACGCCTCCTGTACGCGCCGGGAGCGCACGGCGTCTACAACATCGCCGACGACGCCCCGGTCACGATGGTCGACGTGTACCAGGTCAACGGCGTGCCGGTGCCGCCGGAGGCGTACGCCAAGGTGGACCCGGACCCCTGGGCCGGCGTCATGTCGACGGCCCGCGTCCGCCGCGAACTGGGCTTCCGCCCGTTCTTCCCGTCCGTCTGGACGGCCCTGGATGCCGGCGCGCTGTAGAGCCCAGGGGGAGAGCCCACCGGTCAGGCCACCGACCGGATCCGCCGCACCAGGAGCGCCCCCACGAGCCCGATCACCGCCGCCACCAGGTACAGGACGCGGTAGCCGCCGAGATACGTCACGATCGGCGCGGCGAGAGCGGGCGCGGCGACCTGGGGCAGTGAGTTGGCGACGTTGATGACGCCCAGGTCCTTGCCCCGGTCCATGGCCTTGGGCAGGACATCCGTCATCAGCGCGAAGTCGACCGAGGTGAAGACGCCGAAGCCGATGCCGAGGACCGCCGCCGCGACGATCGCGCCCGGCCAGGTCTGCCAGCCGGCCAGCGCGGCCGTCGCCACCGCCATCAGGACGCCCGACCAGATCACGAAGGGCTTCCGGCGCCCCAGCCGGTCGGAGGCGACCCCGGCCACGACGACGGTGCACAGCAGGGTCACGCCGTTGACGGCGGTGAGGATCAGCACGCCCTGGTCGGGATCGCCGTAGTGCAGGCGGTCGCGCAGGTAGTAGAGGAGGTACAGGAGGACCAGCGCGTTGCTGAGGTTGATCAGGAAGCGGGTCAGCCAGGCCCAGCCGAGGTCGGGGTGGCGGCGGGGGCTCAGCCAGAACCCGGCCAGGAAGGTCCGCCAGGCCCACGGCGGCCGGTCCGCCGGGGCGAGCCGCAGGTCCGGATGGCGCAGCACGTACGGCAGGACGCCCACCAGGGCGAACACCGCGCACGCCGTGTACCCGGCGCCCACCCCGCCCACGACGGTCGCGAGCCCGGTGCCGACGACCACGCCCAGGATCTGCGCGGCCCCCAGCCAGCCGCCCACCGCGCCCCGCTGGAGCCGCGGCACCCGGTCGGGCACGGCCGCCGTCACCGCCGCGAACGCCGCGTTCAGCGTCAGCTGCACCAGGCACCAGCCGGCCGCCATCGTCCACACGGACCCGGCGCCCGCCAGCAGGAGCAGCGCGCACGCGCCGCCGCCCGCGCCCGCCACGATCCACGGCGTGCGCCGCCCGAACCGCGACACCGTACGGTCCGAGAGCGCGCCGAAGAACGGGTTCGCGGCGAGCGACACGACGGCGCCCACCCCGGTCACCCACGCGAGCAGCGCCTCCTTCGACATGCCGGTGCCGGGCGCGAAGTCCTCGGCCTGGAGGGCGAGCAGGATCTGCAGGGGCCCGTACCAGCCGACCCAGATCGCCCCGTTGGCCAGCGACAGCGCGGCCGTCCAGCCGCGCCCGACCCGCTCGACGGGTTCGTCGAGCGCCGCGGCGGGAGCCGTCATGCGCGCTGCGCCCGCAGTACGTCCCGCAGCCAGTGGTACGACGCCTTCGGCGTGCGCTCCAGGGTCGCGTAGTCGACGTGGACGAGGCCGAAGCGGCGCGCGTAGCCCTCCGCCCACTCGAAGTTGTCCATCAGCGACCACACGAAATAGCCGCGCACGTCGACACCGGCCTCAAGGGCCCGGTGCAGGGCCCGCAGATGCCCGTCCAGGTACGCGATCCGCTCCTGGTCGTCGACTCCCTCGTAGCTGCAGCCGTTCTCGGTGATGACGAGGGGCGGGAGCCGGTCGCCGTAGCGGTCGCGGAAGGCGAGGAGGAGCTCGGTGAGCGCTTCGGGGACCACCGGCCAGCCGAAGTCCGTGACGGGATATCCCTCGATCTCCCTTGGGGAGAAGGGGAGTTCGGGCGGCAGGGTGAGGCCGGAGAACTCCGTCGCGTCGCCGGAGGTGAGCGGCGCGCCCACCTTGGTCGGCTGGTAGAAGTTGATCCCGTACCAGTCGACGGGTTCCGCGATCACCTTCAGATCGGCGTCCACATCGCCCGGCATCAGGTCTCCGATGCCCTCCGGGTAGGCGCCGAGCAGCAGCGGATCGGCGAAGAGCCGGTTGAGGAGCACGTCGTAGAAGTCCGCGGCCTCGCGGTCGGCCGGGTCGTCGGAGGCGGGCCAGGTCGGGCCGTGCGAGTTCGCGATCCCGATGTCCGTGGCGCCGGCCGCGCGCAGCGCCCGTACGGCGAGGCCGTGGGCGAGGAGCTGGTGGTGGGCCGCGGGCAGCGCGTCGAACAGGAGTTGCCTGCCGGGCGCGTGCTGGCCGAGCGCGTGGCCGAGCAGGGTGTGCTCGGCGGGCTCGTTGAGGGTGATCCACTTCTGTACGCGGTCGCCGATCCGGTCCGCGACCCGGACCGCGTGGTCCGCGAAGAGCGACGCCGTGTCCCGCTTCAGCCAGCCGCCCGCCTCCTCCACGGACAGCGGGGTGTCCCAGTGGAAGAGCGTCGGCACGGGCTGTACGCCCGCCGCGCACAGCGCGTCGACGAGCCGGTCGTAGAAGTCGAGGCCGCCCGGCGACAGGACCCGCGGCCAGGAGACGGAGAAGCGGTACGCCCCCGCCCCGAGCCCCGCGATCAGCGCCACGTCCTCGCCGTAGCGGTGATAGTGGTCGCAGGCGACGGCGGCCGTCGAGCCGTCCTTCACCCGCCCCGGCTCTGCCGTGAACGCGTCCCACACCGAGGGCAGGCGCGCGTCGACGGCGCCCTCGATCTGATGGGCCGAGGTGGACACGCCCCACAGGAAGTCGTGCGGGAACTGAGGTATCGGTTCGCTCGCTGCCATGCGCGCGATCATCCGTACCGGCGGTAACGGAAGTCAACGCCCGTGCGGCAAAAGGTCGTTGCGCCCCCGAAGCGCCGCTACGCCCCTTCCTTCAGCACCCGCGAGATCAGCCCCCGCTGCTCGTCCGTGAGCCGCGGATCCGCGCAGTACACGGTCTTCCCGTCCACCGTGATCGTGTAGCTGAACCCGTCCGGCACCCCCACCGGCGGCGTGCCCCGGCCCCCGGCCAGCGCCTGCTCGGCCAGGGCATGCCACTCGTGGGCGTCGGCGCGGCCCGAGGTGTCGACCTCGGCCCGCCGCTCGATCCCGGCGAATCCTCCGGTACGGATGACCTGAATACGCATGGGACCTGTCTACTCCAGCGGCCGCCCGCTGCCCAGCCGGGCGGCCGCCGAGCCCTGTGCCTGAGCCGGCCCTACTCCGTGGGTACGCCCACCTGCGACCAGGCCTTCTGGACGGACTCCAGCTCCTCGCCGTCCTTGTAGCGGGTGCGCGCCGCCTTCACCGTCAGCTTCGCGAAGTCCGCGAAGGACGCGTCCTGCGCCAGCTCCCCGCCGGTCAGGACGTCGTACCAGATCTGCCCGGCCCGCTCCCACGCGTTGCCGCCGAGCGCCACGGCCAGCAGATAGAAGGCGTGGTTCGGGATGCCGGAGTTGATGTGCACACCGCCGTTGTCGCTGCTCGTCTGCACGAAGTGGTCCATGTCGGCGGGCTGCGGGTCCTTGCCGAGCACGTCGTCGTCGTACGCCGTGCCGGGCGCCTTCATGGAGCGCAGCGCCTTGCCGGTGACGCGCGGCGCGAGCAGGCCCGCGCCGATCAGCCAGTCGGCGTCGGCGGCGCCCTGGCCGAGCGAGTACTGCTTGATCAGGGAGCCGAAGACGTCCGAGACCGACTCGTTCAGGGCGCCCGGCTGCCCGAAGTACGTGAGGTTCGCCGTGTACTGGGTGACACCGTGCGTCAGCTCGTGGCCGATCACGTCGACCGGGATGGTGAAGTCGAGGAAGATCTCCCCGTCCCCGTCGCCGAACACCATCTGCTCGCCGTTCCAGAACGCGTTGTTGTAGTCGTTGTCGAAGTGCACGGACGCCTTCAGCGGCAGACCGCTGCCGTCGATGGAGTCACGGGCGTACTTCTCCAGGTACAGCTCGAAGGTGGCGCCGAGGCCCGCGTACGCGCGGTTGACGGTCGCGTCCTGGCCGGGCTCGTCCCCCTCACCGCGGACCTTCGTGCCCGGCAGCTCGGTGCGGTGGCCCGCGTCGTAGAGCGTGCGGTGCGGCTTGTGCTCGACGGCGTCCATGGGCGCGGCCACCGAGGGGGCGCCGATCACGGTGGTCAGGCGGCGGCGTGTGCGCTCAAGGGCGTCGCGTTCCAGGGTGCGGCGGGCCAGGGCGGAGAGGGCGGGGTCGCCGGAGCGTGCAGCCTTGTCGAGGATGTGGGGCGGCACGATGGTGCAGAAGACGGGCTCGAAGCCCGAGCGGTTCGCGGTCATTGCGGCAATGTGGCACTGCGTGACCTCACTGTCACTACCTGCAGCCAGGATTAATGAAATAGAGGTATTGATCACCTCTTGCCCGTTACCTGACGGCGATCCCGCATACTGATACAGACCCGCGTCCCTCGCACGGCTGGGCTAGGCTGCGACGCATCATGCGTTACGGGCTGCTTCTCCTTAGCTGCCGCGGCGAGGGCCTGTAGTCGAGGCCGACCCCCTCCCCGCGGAGTTCGGTGTTGCGCTCAGACCGTCGGCCGTCCTTCCGGACACACCCGAGGAGCCCCCGCACATGTCGAATTTCCAGCGCCCCACTTCCATGCCGGTCCACAAGTACGGACAGTACGAGCAGGTCGACATCCCCGACCGCACGTGGCCCGGCAAGCGCGTCACCGTCGCCCCCCGCTGGCTCTCCACCGACCTGCGCGACGGCAACCAGGCGCTGATCGACCCGATGTCCCCGGCTCGCAAGCGCGAGATGTTCGACCTCCTGGTCCGCATGGGCTACAAGGAGATCGAGGTCGGCTTCCCCGCCTCCGGCGAGACCGACTTCGCGTTCGTACGGTCGATCATCGAAGAGGGCGCGATCCCGGACGACGTGACGATCTCCGTGCTGACGCAGGCGCGCGAGGAGCTCATCGAGCGCACGGTCGAGTCCCTGAAGGGCGCCAAGCGCGCCACGGTGCACCTGTACAACGCGACCGCGCCGACCTTCCGCGAGATCGTCTTCCGCGGGACCAAGGAACAGATCAAGCAGATCGCCATCGACGGCACGCAGCACGTCATGGACTACGCGGAGAAGATCCTCGGCCCGGAGACGACCTTCGGATACCAGTACAGCCCGGAGATCTTCACCGACACCGAGCTGGACTTCGCCCTGGAGGTCTGCGAGGCGGTCATGGAGGTCTACAAGCCGGGCCCCGGCCGCGAGATCATCCTCAACCTGCCCGCCACGGTGGAGCGTTCGACCCCCTCCACGCACGCGGACCGCTTCGAGTGGATGCACCGCAACCTGTCGAACCGTGAGTACGTCTGCCTGTCCGTGCACCCGCACAACGACCGCGGCACGGCCGTCGCCGCCGCCGAGCTGGCCCTGATGGCCGGCGCCGACCGCATCGAGGGCTGCCTGTTCGGCCAGGGCGAGCGCACCGGCAACGTCGACCTGGTCACGCTGGGCATGAACCTGTTCTCGCAGGGTGTCGACCCGCAGATCGACTTCTCCGACATCGACGAGATCCGCCGCACCGCCGAGTACTGCAACCAGATGGAGGTCCACCCGCGCCATCCCTACGCGGGCGACCTGGTCTACACGTCCTTCTCCGGCTCCCACCAGGACGCCATCAAGAAGGGCTTCGAGGCGATGGACGCGCGGGCCGCGGCCGCGGGCAAGTCCGTCGACGACATCGAGTGGGCGGTCCCGTACCTGCCCATCGACCCGAAGGACGTCGGCCGCTCCTACGAGGCCGTCATCCGCGTCAACTCGCAGTCCGGCAAGGGCGGTATCGCGTACGTCCTGAAGAACGACCACAAGCTGGACCTGCCGCGCCGCATGCAGATCGAGTTCTCGAAGATCATCCAGGCGAAGACGGACGCCGAGGGCGGCGAGGTCACGCCGAAGGAGATCTGGTCGGTCTTCCAGGACGAGTACCTGCCCCACGCCGAGAACCCCTGGGGCCGCATCCAGGTCAAGGCCGGGCAGAGCACGACCGACACGGACGGCGTCGACACGCTGACCGTCTCGGCCGACGTCGACGGTGAGGCCACCGTCCTGACCGGTACGGGCAACGGCCCGATCTCCGCGTTCTTCGACGCCCTGCAGGCCGTCGGCATCGACGCCCGCCTGCTGGACTACCAGGAGCACACGATGAGCGAGGGCGCCTCCGCGCAGGCCGCCTCGTACATCGAGTGCGCGATCGGCGACAAGGTCCTGTGGGGCATCGGCATCGACGCGAATACGACACGCGCGTCCCTGAAGGCCGTGGTCTCCGCGGTCAACCGCTCCGCACGCTGACCCAGGTCACCGGCACGTTCCCCGGCCCCGTCCGCCCTCGTGGCGGGCGGGGCCGCGTCGTATACCGGCCACGGTCCCGTACAAGGTGATGACGCCGTATCAACAATGTGGCTAACATCACGCCCAACCAGGCGATGGGGCCTGGGGGTCGACGGAGGTGCGCGACGTGCTGCTGAATTGGGGACGAACCAGTCGTAACGGTCCCGGCGTTCCAGTGGCACGTGCCGGGGCCCGCCCCCTGTCGGGCCTCATCGGCGTCCGCACCGCGTGGACCACCGTCGGCGACGGCGAGTTCTTCTGTCCCGGCTGCGGCGGCGACCGCAACTACCGCCGCCGCACGGGCCGTCGCCGCTTCGTGCTCCTCGGCATCCCGCTCGTCCCGCGCGGCGCCACCGGCCCCGTCGTCGAATGCGCCGCCTGCGAGGACCGGTTCGCCGCCGACGTCCTCGACCACCCCACCACGCACCGCTTTTCCGCGATGCTCCGCGACGCCGTCCACACCGTCGTCCTCGCGGTCCTCTCCGCGGGCGGAGTCTCCTCCCGTACGGCCCTCGAGACCGCTGTCGCGACGCTGCGCGGCGCCGGGTTCGACGACTGCACGGACGTCCAGCTCGCCGCGCTCGTCGAGGCGTTGCTCACCGACGCGGGCCGCGTCCCCGAACACTGCGGGCCCGGCGCCGGACTCGCCATCGAACTCCACGAGGCCCTCGACCCGCTCGCCCCGCACCTCGCCCCCGCCGGACGCGAGTCGATCCTCCTCCAGGGCGCCAGAATCGCGCTCGCCGACGGGCCCTACACGCCCGCCGAACGCGACGTACTCAGCACCGCGGGCGCCGCGCTCACCATGTGCACCGACGAGGTGTCGCAGCTCCTGGAAGCCGCCCGCACCCCGTCGTGACGGAGTACGGCGCTCCCGTACTCCCCGGGGAGTAACGAGCCGCCGCACGCACCCCCGGCAGTACCCCGCACCTCGCCCTCACGCCCGACGAACCGAGGCCTCCCCGACGGGAGTCTGGAGACGTCCTGTCCGACCGGACGGCGACACCGGACACCGTGACATGAGGGAGGCCCGCCGATGGGGGGCGTACCGACAAAGAGGCGCCGGGCAGCCGTGCCCTGGACGCTGCTCGGCCTGTGGATCGTCGTGCTCGCGATCGCCGGGCCCTTCGCCGGCAAGCTGAGCGACGTCCAGCACGACCGGGCCGTCGACTATCTGCCGGCGAGCGCCGACTCCACGCAGGTGGCGAAGATCCAGGACGAGCTGCCGGGCGGCGAGAGCACCGAACTCGTCCTCGTCTACCACCGCGACGGCGGGCTCACCGCGGCCGACCGCACCACGGCCGCCGCCCAAGTCGCCCGCATCGAACGGGGCTTCGACCTCACCGCCGTCCCGAAGGGCGTACCGTCCCGCGACGGCGCCACCCTCATGTACCCGGTCGCCAGCACCACACCGGGACACGACGAGAAGGCCCGCGACGCCTTCGTCAACGATGTGCGCGACATCGCCCACGACACCGGCGGCCTGAGCGTCGACACCGGCGGAGCAGGAGCGCTCGCCACCGACGCGAGCGAGGTCTACGGCTCGCTCGACGGCCCCCTGCTCTACACGACCGTCGCCGTCGTCGCGATCCTGCTCGTCCTCATCTACCGCAGCCCCTTCCTGTGGCTCGTGCCACTCGTCGTCGCCGGCGTCGCCGACTTCCTGTCGATGGGCGTCGCCTACGGACTCCACCAGGCGTTCGGCACCACCGTCAGCGGCCAGAGCTCCGGCGTGATGACGATCCTCGTCTTCGGCGCGGGCACCGACTACGCGCTGCTCCTCGTCTCCCGCTACAGGGAGGAACTGCGCCGCATCGAGCGGCCCCACGACGCGATGCGCGCCGCACTGCGCGGCTGCGGCCCCGCCGTCCTCGCCTCGTCGGGGACCGTCGCCGTCGGCCTGTTCTGTCTGCTCGCCGCCGACCTCAACAGCAGCCGCGGCATGGGACCGCTCGGCGCCGTGGGCGTCCTGTGCGCGCTCGTCGCCATGCTGACGCTGCTGCCCGCCGTCCTCGTCCTGCTCGGAAGGCGCGTGTTCTGGCCGCTCGTCCCGGCGTACGGCTCCACGCCCAAGGCCCGCAGGTCCCTGTTCGCGGCGATGGGCAGTTCGGCCGGGCGCAGGCCGCTGACCGTCCTCGCCTCCGGCGCCCTGCTCCTCGGGGCGCTCGCGCTCGGCGTGTTCAGCCTGCCCGGCAGCCTCAAACAGGAGGACACCTTCACCGACAAGCCGGACTCCGTCGTCGCGATGCAGACCCTGGCCGCCGCGTACCCCGAGCGCGGCACCCAGCCCATCAGCGTGATCACCCCGACGGGCCGCGCCGGCGAGACGCTCGCCACCGCGCGCGACGTGCCCGGGGTCGCCGCCGCCGAGCAGGTGCGCAGCGGACACGGCTGGACGGAGATCTCCGTCACCGCCTCCTCCCCGCCCCAGTCCACGGGCGAGACGACCACCATCGAGACCCTGCGCGACCGGCTCGACGGCAAGGGCTCGTACGTCGGCGGACAGAGCGCCCAGCAGCTCGACCTGAGGGACACCAACTCCCGTGACCGCACGGTCGTCGTGCCGATCGTCCTGGCCGCCGTCCTGCTGATCCTCGTCGTGCTGCTGCGCAGCCTCGTCGCGCCGCTGATCCTGCTCGCCGCGGTCGTCGCCGTGTGGGGTGCCTCGCTCGGCATCGCCGGACTCGTCTTCGGGCCGCTGTTCGGCTTCCAGGGCACCGACCCCGGACTCGGCCTGCTGACCTTCGTGTTCCTCGTCGCCCTCGGCGTCGACTACGGAATCTTCCTGATGCACCGCATGCGCGAGGAGTCCCTCGCGGGCGCCGAACCGGGAGCCGCCGCGCTGACCGCGCTGCGCACCACGGGAGGGGTGATCGCGTCGGCCGGACTCGTCCTCGCCGCGACGTTCTCGGTCCTCACCAACATGCCGCTGGTGTCGCTCGTCGAGATGGGCTTCGTCATCGCGGTCGGCGTGCTCCTGGACACGTTCCTCGTCCGTACGTACCTGGTGACGTCGGCGAGCATGGCACTCGGCCGTGCGGTGTGGTGGCCCGGGCCGCTGTCCAGGAAGCCGCAGCCCCTGCCACCGGCCCAGGAACCGGAGCGCACCCTGGCGCCCACACCCTGACCGCCCCGCGGACCGTACGGCGCCCCTCTCTCCCCGGAGGGGCGTCCTCCGCGCCCTCCTGACGGAAGATGAACCGGTGGACGTCAAACACATCCTGGTCCCGGGCCTCGGCCGGCGCGACGTCAGCGCCGCCCGGACCCTGCGCGAGGACACGCTCCTGGCCGCCGCCGCGGCGGTCGCCGCCGTCGTGATCGCCCTGACGACGAGCGGCAACGGCCGTCACCCCGACGCGCTCGGCTGGGCCCTGCTCCTGGCCGCGCACATCCCGTCGGCGTTCCGGCGGCGGGCGCCGCTGCGGGCGTTCCTCGGCCTCGTCGTCTGCGTCGCCCCGTACCACGCGCTCGACTACAACCACACCGCGCCGATGATCGTCTCCATGACCGCCCTCTACACGATCGCCGCTACAGGCCGCACTCTGCGCACCCTGTTCCTCGGCGCCGGCGTCCTCGGCATCATGCTCGGCGTCAAGTTCGCGGAGGGCATGACCGAGGGCAAGGAGGCGCTGCGGATCTCCGGCTGGATCGTCGCGTTCCTCCTGGTCGGCGTCATCGTCCGCGTCCACCGCCAGTACGTCGCCTCGGTCGTGGAGCGCGCCGAGCGGGCCGAACGGACCCGTGAGGAGGAGGCGCGGCGCCGGGTCGCGGAGGAGCGGCTGCGCGTCGCCCGCGACCTGCACGACCTGCTCGCCCACAGCATCACCCTCGTCGGCGTTCAGACGTCGGTGGCCGCCCACGTCCTGCAGGCCGACCCGGACCGCCTGGACCGCGCCGCCGTGGCCAGGGCGCTCGACGACATCGCCGAGACCTGCCGCACCGCACGCGGCGAACTGCGCGCCACCCTCGAAGTGCTGCGCGCCGGCTCCGACGACAGCCGCGGCCCGCTCCCCGGGCTCGACGGGCTGCCCGACCTTGCCGAGGCCGCCCGCACCGCCGGAGCCACCGTCGACCTGTCCGTCGAGAACATGGAGGCACCGCCCGCCGTGGGCGCCGCGGCCTACCGCATCGTCCAGGAGGCCCTCACGAACGCCGTCCGGCACGGCGGCCCAGGACTCACCGTCCGCGTCGGCATCCGCAGCCGGGGCGACGCCCTCCATCTGCGCGTCGCGGACGACGGCGCACCCCCGCACCCGCCCGGCCCCGAACCCGACCGGCCCCCGGGCTTCGGCCTGCTCGGCATGCGCGAGCGGGCCCGCAGCGTCGGCGGCACCCTCGACGCCGGGCCGCGCGCCCAGGGCGGATTCGAAGTCGCGGCGGTCCTGCCGACCGGGGGACACCCGTGACCGAGCCCCAGCCCGTGCGCGTACTCCTCGCCGACGACCAGACCCTCGTACGGGCCGCGTTCGCGATGCTCGTCGAGTCCGCGCCCGACATGGAGGTCGTCGGCCAGGCCGGCACCGGCCGCGAGGCCGTGGAACAGGCCCGCACACGCCGCGCCGACCTGATCGTCATGGACATCCGCATGCCCGACCTCGACGGCATCGAGGCGACCCGCCTCCTCGCCGCCGACGAGGACCTCGCGGGCGTCAAGGTCCTGATGCTGACGACGTACGACACCGACGAACACGTCGTCGAGGCGCTGCGGGCGGGCGCGTCCGGATTCCTCGTCAAGGACACCAAGCCCGCCGAACTCCTCGACGCCATCCGCACCGTCGCCGCCGGCGAGTCCCTGCTCTCGCCCGGCCCCACGGCCCGCCTGATCGCCCGCGTCCTGCGCGCCCCGGCCGAGCCCGGCCCCGTCCCGCCCGGCCTCGCCGCGCTCACCGGCCGCGAGCGCCAGGTCCTGACCCTCGTGGCGCGCGGCCTCACCAACACGGAGGCCGCCGACGTCCTCGGCCTCAGCCCTCTCACGGTGAAGACGCACGTGAGCCGCATCATGGGCAAGCTGGGCGCGCGCGACAGGGCCCAACTCGTCATCGTGGCCTACGAGTCGGGCCTGGTCGAGCCGGGCGGCGCCTGAACGCGCGGCTACAGCAACCCGGCCCCGGCCAGAAACTTCCCGACCCGCTCGACCTCGCCCGCGGACAACGGAATCTGCGGAGCAGCCGTCACCGGGCAGTCGATCACGCCCCGCAGATACAAGGCCGCCTTGAACGCCCCGAGGGCGGACGAACTCCCGCCCATCCGCGCCGGATCCCCCACCCGCACCATCTGGAACAGCGCACACAGCCGCTCCTGCTCGATCCGCGCCCGCTCCCGGTCACCGGCCCGGCAGTACGCGTACAGCCGCGCGTATCCGGCCGGGTCGACGTTCCCGAGACCGGGCACCACCCCGTCCGCGCCCATCGCGAGCGCCGAGTCCACGGTCAGCTCCGACCCGGTCAGGACGCTGAACCCCGTGACGTCGGCGCGGGAGCGCGCCCCGATGAGGACCTCGCGGAACGCGCCCTCGTCACCGCTGGAGTCCTTCAGGCCGGCGAGCGTCCCGTCGGCGGCCAGGTCGAGCACGAGGTCCGCGCCCAGCTTGGAGTGCACCGACGCCGGGAGGTCGTAGGCGAAGACCGGCCGGCCGCAGCGCTGGGCCAGGAGCCGGAAGTGGCGGGCGATCTCTGCCGGGTGGGTGCGCGTGTAGAACGGCGCCGTCGCGACGATCCCGTCCGCGCCGGCCTCCGCCGCCGTACGGGCGTGGTCGAGGACGCGCAGCGTCGCCATGTCGATCGCCCCGGCCAGGACGGGCAGCTGGCCGGCGACATGACCGACGACGGTGTCGATGACCACTTTGCGGTGCCGGTCGGGCAGAAAGGCCGCCTCGCTCGTCGAGCCGAGCACGAAGAGCCCGTCGACACCACCCGCGACGAGGTGGTCGACCAGGCGTACGAGGGAAGCGACGTCCACCTCGTTGTCCGGGGTCAGGGGCGTGCAGACGGGCGGGACGACTCCGGTCAGCAGAGGGAAAGGCGCGTAGCGCGGCCTTGAAAGGGCGGTGGTGGGAGGCGGGTGGGCGGGTGGTGTCATGAGACCTCCTGGACGAGTTCGTGCGTGGACTGGCCCTCGCGCACGGGATGGTGGCAGCGGAACCGGTGCCCGTCACCGCCTGCCTCGAACTCCGGCATCGCCTCCGCGCACACCGCGTCGGCCTTCCAGCACCGCGTACGGAACGGGCAGCCGCTCGGCGGATGCGTCGCCGACGGTACGGGGCCGACCAGCGGAATCGGGTCGATCGGGTCGAGCAGCCCGGGTGTCGCCGAGAACAGCGCACGGGTGTACGGGTGCCTGGCCCGGTCGAGCACGTCCGCGGACGGAGACTCCTCCACGATCCGGCCCAGATACATCGTGATCACACGGTCGCTCATGCGCCGTACGGTCTGGATGTCGTGCGAGACGAACACGAGGGCGAGACCGAGGCGTTCCTTCAGGTCGAGCAGCAGATTCAGGATCTGCGCCCGCACCGACACGTCGAGCGCGCTCGTCGGCTCGTCCGCCACGACCAGGGCGGGTTCGAGGGCGAGGGCACGGGCGATCGCCACGCGCTGGCGCTGCCCGCCCGACAACTGCCCGGGCAGCGCCCCGGCGAGCGCGCTCGGCAGTCCGACCAGGGACATCAGCTCCCGTACGCGCTCCTCGCGCGTGGCGGGCGTGCCACGGTGGTGGACGTCGAGGGGGTCGCGCAGGATCTGGCGGACGGTCAGGCGCCGGTTCAGGGCGGTCGACGGGTCCTGGAAGATCATGCCGACACCTTCGCCGACGGTGGCGCGCCGCTCGCCCGGCTTCATGGTCCACAGGTCGCGGCCGTCCACGACGACCGTGCCGGACGTCGGGCGCTGCACCCCCACGAGGACCTTGGCGAGCGTCGACTTGCCGCAGCCGGACTCGCCGACCACACCGACCGTCTCGCCGGGCGCCACGGACAGGTCGGCGCCGGTGAGGGCGTACACCCGGTCTCGGGCGAACAGGCCGCCGGAGCGGGCCCGGTGCACCACGTGGGCATCCCTCAACTCGACCGCGGGATCCGTCACTTGACAACCTCGCTTCCCCGGGGAGCCGGAACCGTGGGCGGCGGGACCACCGCCGGATGGTGACAGGCCGACGCATGCCGCCGGCCGCCGAGCAGATCGGGCGCCGTCGTCCGGCACACCTCGCTCGCCATCGGGCACCGGTCGGCGAACCGGCAGCCCGCCGGGAAGGCGGCCGGCGACGGCACGACACCCCGGATCTGCGTCAGGCGGTCCGCCGCCGTCTCGAGCGACAGGACCGAGCCGAGCAGCCCGCGCGTGTAGTGGTGGGTGGGCGCCTCGACGAGGTCCGCCGTCACGCCCGTCTCCACGATCTGCCCGCCGTACATCACGACCACCCGGTCCGTGACGTCGGCGACGAGTGCCAGGTCGTGCGAGACGAGGATCAGCGCGAAGCCCAGCTCCTCGCGCAGCCGCAGCAGCAGGTCGATGACCTGCGCCTGCACGGTGACGTCGAGCGCGGTCGTCGGCTCGTCGGCGACGATCAGCTTCGGGCTGCGCGACAGGGCCATCGCGATGAGGACGCGCTGGCGCTGGCCGCCCGACAGCTCGTGCGGGTAGCTGCGCAGGGTCCGCTCGGGGTCGAGGCCGACGAGGGAGAGCAGCTCGGCCGGGGTGCGCCGGCCACCGCGGCGTACGACCTGCTTGAGCTGGGAGCGTACGGTCATCGCCGGGTTCAGCGAGGACAGGGCATCCTGGTAGATCATCGCCATGTCGTGGCCGAGGAGGCGGCGCCTGGCCCCCATCGAGCGGCCGATCAGTTCCTGGCCGTCGAAGGTGACCCGGCCGCGGATCCGCGCGCCCTTGGGTTCGAGCCCCATCACGGTCAGCGCGGTCAGCGACTTGCCGCACCCCGACTCGCCGACCAGGCCGAGCACTTCACCCGGGCGTACGTCGAAGGTGATGCCGTCGACGATGTCCACGCCGCCGTGCCGCGCGTCGAAGCCGATGGCGAGATCGGTGACCTGGAGGACGGGGTCGCCCTCGGGCAGGGGCCGGGCGCGGGACCTCAGCCGGGCGGCGGCCTCGGTGAGTCCGGGCAGTTCGAGGACGGTGCCGCTGCCGGGCTTCGGCGCTTCGAGGCGGTCCGCCTCCGCGCCGGACACGTCACGCGCGGCGGGCGCGGCCCACGCGTCGGACACGCCCTCGGACAGGATGTTGAGCGCCAGCACGGTGAGCAGCATCAGCAGACCGGGGAAGACGGTCGCCCACCAGCCCCCGATCAGGACCATGTTCTTGCCGTCCGCGATGACACTGCCCCACGACGGGTCGGGCGGCCGGACCCCAGCCCCGATGAACGACAGCGACGCCTCGAAGACGATGGCCTCCGCGACCTGCACCGTGCAGAACACCAGCACAGGCGCGGCGCAGTTGACCGCGACGTGCCGCAGCACGATGTGCGGCGTCCGCGCCCCGATCACCCGCTCCGCCGTCACATAGTCCTCGCCGTACTGGTCGAGCACGTTGGCCCGTACGACCCGGGCGACCGGCGGAGTGAACAGGAACGCGATCGCGCAGATCAGTACGGGGATGCCGCCGCCGAACACGGCGACGAGGACCGCCGCCAGAGCGATCCCGGGGAACGCCATCACGACATCGAGGCAGCGCATCAGCGTCTCGTCGACCGCCTTGCGCGACGTCGCCGCGATCGCGCCGAGGACCGCGCCCACCACGAGCGCGAGCAGCGTCGCGCCGAGCCCGATGGCGAGCGACCAGCGTGCCCCGTACATCAGCCGGCTGAGGATGTCGCGGCCCAGGCTGTCCTGGCCCATCCAGTGGCTGCCCGACGGATGTCCGGTGCCGTCGGTCTGCGACTGCTGGTCGAGCGGGTCGTGCGGTGCGAGCAGTGGCGCGAACAGCGCCACGAGGACGACGACGGCGACGACGGCGACCGCGATCCGGGACAGGACGGGCAGCCGGCGCAGGGACCGCAGCCGGATGCCCGGCCGGGACAGCGCCTCGGCGAGCGCTTTACGGGAGGTGACCATCTAGCTCTGCGCCCCCCTGAGCCGCGGGTTGACCATCAGATACAGGATGTCGATGGCGAGGTTCACGACGACGAACCCCACGGCCGTCGTCAGGACGACGCCCTGGACGACCGCCGGGTCACCGTTCTTCACCGCGTCGATCATCAGCTTCCCCATCCCCGGCAGGGAGAAGATCGTCTCCGTGACGACCGCCCCGCCCAGCAGATAGCCGACCCGCAGTCCGAGCACGGTCAGCGGATTGATCAGGGCGTTGCGCAGCACGTTGCGCCCCACCACGACGACCGGCGGAAGACCGCTGCCGATCGCCGTACGGACGTAGTCCTTGTCCAGCTCCTCGACCACCGCCGTACGCACGATGCGCGTCAGCTGCGCCGCGACCGGCAAGGACAGCGACAGCGCCGGGAGTGTCATGCACTTGAGCCAGCCGGTGAAGGAGTCCGCCGGGTTGATGTAGCCGCCGGTCGGGAACCAGCCCTGCCCGACCGCCAGATACTGGATCATCAGCAGCGCCAGCCAGAACCCGGGCGCCGCAACCCCCGTCAGCGACACGACCCGGATGACCTGGTCGAGGAGCCGGTCGCGGTGGATGGCCGCCGTGACACCGAGCACCAGGGACACGACGACCGCGACCGCGAGGCCGAGGAACGTCAGTTGGAGGGTCAGCGGCAGCGCGGTGGTCACCTGGTCGACCACCGGCTGCCGGGTCAGGGCGCTGACGCCCATGTCGCCCCGGACGAGATCACCCACGAAGTGGAAGTAGCGCACGGGCAGCGGATCGAGCAGCCCGTTGCGCTCCCGGAAGTCGTGCAGCTGCTGAGGCGTCGGATTGGCCCCCTGGAAGAACGCCGACGCCGGATCGCTGTCCGAGAACCGCATCACGAGAAACACGAACAGGACGATGCCGAGCAGCAGCGGCACGAGCAGGACCAGGCGTCGGGCCAGAATTCTGGCGATCACGACCACGGGCACGAACTCCCTTGCGAGACAGCCGCGTTACGCGGGCTTGGCCTTGAGCACGTTGATCCCGGGATAGGGCTGCGCCTGCACGCCGGTGATCTTCTTCGGGTCCCAGGCCGTCATCAGCTCGTTGTGCACGACCGGGTAGAGCACGGCCTGCTCGGCGACGATGTCGATGTACTCCTGGATCATCGTCTTCTTCTTCGCCGGGTCCGGCTCGCGCGTGGCCTGGTCCATCAGCTTGAAGAGGTTCTTGGCGTCGGAGCTGCCCGCCCAGCGCGCGTAGCCCATCCACAGGTTCGAGGGGCCGTAGTTGTAATGCATGATCAGGTCCGCGTCCACCCCGAACTGGTTGGGGTTCGAGGCGGCCGCCACGATCTGGTAGTCCTTCTTCTGGTCCATCTTCGTGAAGACGGCCGTGGTCTCCTGCGGGTCGAGCGTCGTCTTCACGCCGATCGCGTCCCACGACGCCTTGATCGTCGGCAGACAGTCCATGATCCACGACACGTTGACGGACATCAGGGAGACCGAGAGCCCGCTCACCCCGGCGTCCTTGAGGAGCTTCTTCGCCTTCTCGGGGTCGTAGTCGTACACCGTCTTCGCCGGCCGGTGGTCGGGGTTGCCCTCGTTCAGGAACGAACTCGCGCCCTTCCCGTGCCCCTTGAGCGCCACCTCGATCATCTTCTGCCTGTCGATGGCGTAGTGCAGCGCCTGGCGCACCCGCACGTCGTCGAACGGCTTGTGCGCGGTGTTGAACATCAGGAAGAGGTTGTTCATCCCGGCCCCGCCCTCGACGGTGAGGCCGCCCTTCTTCAGCTGGGCGATGTTGGCGTACGGGATGTTGTCCGCGATCTGCGCGTCCGCGCTGCCACCGGAGATCTTCGCGACGCGGGGCGCGGCGTCCACGATGGTCAGCCAGTTCATCTTCTTGAACGACGCCTTGAGCGGCCCGTTGTAGTCCGGATACGCCTCGAAGGTGGTGTTCGTCTTCGGCTGGTGCGAGGACTGCCGGTACGGGCCCGAGCCCACCGCCTTGCCCTTGGTCGCGTCGTCCCACGCGCCCGGCTTCGAGAACACGTGCTTCGGCATGATCTTGGCGAGGGTCAGCCGCGCGGCCCCGTCGGGGAACGGGAACTTGAGGACGAGCTCGACGGAGTCGTCGCCCGTCTTCCTGACCTCCTTGAGCCAGCTCTCGAAGAACCCCTTGGCCAGCGACTGCGTGCCCGGGTCGAGGATCCGGTCGAAGACGAACACGACGTCGTCCGCCGTGACGGGCTTGCCGTCGTGCCACTTGGCGCCCGCGCGCAGGGTGAACTTCCAGGAGGTGGTGGCCAGTTCGGCGTCCGTCGGCACCTTCGTGGCGAGCGCCGCGTACGGCTCGCGCGTGATCGGGTCGGTGTCGAGGAGTCCCTCGTAGATGTGCTGGTTGCCGGCCATGGCGAAGGCCGACGCGGTCTGCGTCGGATCCCAGCTTCCGTCGTTGCCGTACCCGATGACCGCGGTCAGCGAGGATCCGCCGCCCTTGCCGCCGCCCGTGTCGTTGGTGGACTTCGGCCCGGACGAACAGGCCGACAGGGAGGTGGAGATGGCAGCGGCCGCGCCGAGGGCGCCGGTGTACTTGAGGAAGGATCGGCGGCCGGTCGGCTCGTGGTCGCTCATGGTGCCTCCAGAGAGGGAGATGCGCGGGAGATCCAACGTCCTACGTCTTGGTAGCGACGTGACCATAAGAGCGCCGGGAGGGCCGGTCAAGAGATCGCGCAGAGAAGCCCGGAGGGAAGGCCGGAGAGCTCCGGGCGCCGGGCGGGAAGAAGTTTGGTCCCGACATGGGACGTGGGACGTCTGCTGCGCCTACGATGCGGCGCATGTCTGAGGAGCCCAGGAACCCGGCGATCCGGCACCGCCGCGTCAGCCAGCAGGTCCAGCGCGCGGTCACACAGCTCATCCTGGACAGAGGGCTGCGGCCCGGCGAACTGCTGCCCACCGAGGCCGAGTTGATGGAATCGCTCGGCGTCAGCAGAAACTCCGTACGCGAGTCCCTCAAGGCACTCCAGGCACTCGACATCGTCGAGATCAGACACGGCTACGGCACCTACGTCGGCCAGGCCTCCCTCACCCCGCTCGCCGACGGCCTCACCTTCCGCACCCTGCTGCGCCCCGCCGCCGACGCGCACGCCCTCGCCGAGATCCTCCAGGTCCGCGAGATCCTCGAGGAAGGCCTGATCCGCAGGGTCGCCGCGGCCCCGCTCCCACCGGAGATCCTCGACCGGCTCGACGACATCGTCCGGAAAATGGCCGCCGCGGGCCGGGTCGACGAGCCCTTCGCCGACCTCGACAGGGACTTCCACGAGACCCTCTACGGCTCGCTGGGCAACGAGCTGATCCCGCAGCTCCTCGGCGCGTTCTGGAACGTCTTCGACCGCGTCGCCGGCGCGCGCTCCTGGTCCAGCGACCCCGACCCCGACGTCACCGTCAGCCGCCACCGCGACATCGTCACCGCCCTGCGCGCCCAGGACGCCGTCGGCGCGCAGCGGGCCATGGCCCATCACTTCCGGGGCATCGAGGCACGCGCGGAACAGGAGACGAGAGGCGTCGAGTGAGCGCGCTGGATATCTGTGGAGTTACGCGCGCACATTCCCCCGGCTTCAAACAGCATCGAGCATCCCCGTTCCGAATAGGGTGTTCGAATTCGCTCTCGCTACATAGAGCTCAGAGGTCGTTCCCACTCTAATTGGCGCGCGTACCCGCCGGGGCGGGAAGCGTGAAATCCGACGGCGGCGGGGAGCCACCTGACGTGGGCGGAACGGCGGCCCGGGCATGCGATCTAAGGTGCGGGAAGGGCTGAGCGAATACCCGCGCCCGAGGTCGGGAATTGCCTCTCGCGTCACCCCGCTGACGATTCAGCGCCACGTCCCGTGTCTGCTCGTGGAATGGGGCCGTTGTTTCGGTTGACGCCGCCGCCCGCCGGGAAACGCACGGAACGTATGGACAGGAGCCAACGCCGATGAAGCCGCCAATCGGTTCTTACGCCGTCGACATCAGCACCGGTCAGGTGGGCCGGGTCATGGGGCACGAGGGTCCGTACGTACAGCTCCGGCCCTTCGGCGGCGGCCGCGAATGGGACTGTGCCCCGGACACGGTGCGAGCGGCGACGACTTCCGAGCGGCTGCGGGCGGCAACGGCCTATGCGAACGCGAGGAGCCGCGGCGAGGTCCCCTGACTCCACCTTGGGAGGTCCCGTGACCGCACCCCTTCGTAGGTCCCCGGCCCCCACCCCTTCGGCGTAGGCGAGAATAGGCGCATGAGCCTGTTCCGCGACGACGGCATCGTGCTGCGCACCCAGAAGCTGGGTGAAGCGGACCGCATCATGCTGTTTTCTCCCGGGGGGCGACCCCCGTACCCCCAGCCGGACACCCGTGGCGGCGTGCGATGAGCCTGTTCCGTGACGACGGCATCGTGCTGCGCACCCAGAAGCTGGGCGAAGCGGACCGCATCATCACGTTGCTCACTCGCAATCACGGGCGCGTGCGCGCCGTGGCGCGTGGTGTGCGGCGGACCAAGTCCAAGTTCGGGGCGCGGCTCGAGCCCTTCTCGCACGTCGACGTGCAGTTCTTCGCCCGGGGCAGCGAGCTGATCGGGCGCGGGCTGCCCCTGTGCACCCAGAGCGAGACCATCGCCCCCTACGGCGGCGGCATCGTCAGCGACTACGCCCGCTACACCGCCGGCACCGCCATGCTGGAGACCGCGGAACGCTTCACCGACCACGAGGGCGAGCCGGCCGTCCAGCAGTACCTCCTCCTGGTCGGCGGACTGCGGACCCTCTCCAGGGGCGAGCACGAACCCCACCTCGTCCTCGACGCCTTCCTGCTGCGCTCCCTCGCCGTGAACGGGTATGCCCCGAGTTTCGGCGACTGCGCGAAGTGCGGCCTCCCGGGCCCCAACCGGTTCTTCTCCGTCGGCGCGGGCGGCTCGGTTTGCGTCGACTGCCGGGTACCGGGCAGCGTCGTACCCTCACCGCAGGCACTCATCCTCCTCGGCGCGCTCCTGACCGGCGACTGGGAGACGGCGGACGCGTGCGAGGCACGCTTCGTCAGAGAGGGCAGCGGACTGGTGTCGGCGTATCTGCACTGGCACCTGGAGCGCGGACTGCGCTCCCTGCGTTACGTAGAGAAAAGCTAGAACTGAGCTAGGGGAGAGCCCACATGGCACGTCGCGGAATCCTCGGACGGTCCCGCCGTGAGTACAAGACGCCCGAACCGCACCCGACGGGCGCGCGGCCGCCGAAGATCCCCGGCGAGCTGGTACCGGAGCACGTCGCCATCGTCATGGACGGCAACGGCCGGTGGGCGAAGGAGCGCGGACTGCCGCGCACCGAGGGCCACAAGGTCGGCGCCGAGCGCGTCATGGACGTCCTCCAGGGCGCGATCGAGATGGGCGTCGGCGCGATCTCGCTCTACGCCTTCTCCACGGAGAACTGGAAGCGCTCACCCGACGAGGTCCGCTTCCTCATGAACTTCAACCGCGACTTCATCCGCAAGACCCGCGACCAGCTCGACGAGCTGGGCGTACGGGTGCGCTGGGTGGGCCGCATGCCCAAACTGTGGAAGTCGGTCGCCCAGGAGCTGGAGATCTCCCAGGAGCAGACCAAGGGCAACGACAAGCTGACCCTGTACTTCTGCATGAACTACGGCGGCCGCGCCGAGATCGCCGACGCCGCGCAGGCCATCGCCGAGGACGTGAAGGCGGGCCGCCTCGACCCGTCGAAGGTGAGCGAGAAGACCTTCGCGAAGTACCTCTACTACCCGGACATGCCGGACGTCGACCTGTTCCTGCGCCCCAGCGGCGAGCAGCGCACCTCCAACTACCTTCTGTGGCAGAGCGCTTACGCCGAAATGGTCTTCCAGGACGTCCTGTGGCCCGACTTCGACCGCCGCGACCTGTGGCGCGCCTGTCTCGAGTACGCCTCCAGGGACCGCCGCTTCGGCGGCGCCATCCCGAACGAGGAACAGATCGCCAACAGCTGATCAAACGGCTGTGGGGGGTACTCGGAAGTACCCCCCACAGCACGCGAAAGAAAAACGGCGCTCAGCTCTCCGCGGCGGCGCGCGCGCACTCAGCGCACGTACCGAAGATCTCCACCGTGTGCGCCACGTTCACATACCCGTGCTCCGCGGCGATCGCCTCGGCCCACTTCTCCACGGCCGGCCCCTCGACCTCGACCGCCTTGCCGCACACCCGGCACACCAGGTGATGGTGGTGCTCGCCGCTGGAGCAGCGCCGGTAGACGGCCTCGCCGTCCGACGTGCGCAGGACGTCGACCTCGCCCGCGTCGGCGAGGGACTGCAGGGTGCGGTAGACGGTCGTCAGACCCACCGAGTCACCCTTGTGCTTGAGGACGTCGTGGAGCTCCTGGGCACTGCGGAACTCGTCCACCTCGTCGAGCGCCGCCGCCACGGCCGCACGCTGGCGGGTCGACCTGCCTCGAACCGGGGCTCCCACTGTTGCCTCCTCGGATTTACTGCCGGCGGCCCATTGTGCCAGGCCGCGCGGGGCCCGGGTCAGACCTCGGCCCCGGCCTGACCGGGGATCCGGCCCGGAATAGCACACTCCGCCGGGTCACCGGCCGCGCTCGCCGCCGCCCGCGCCCTGCGCCTGGCCAGCGGCGTGGCGATCAGGCTGAAGACGATGAACGCCGCGATGGTCAGCAGCACGATCGTCGCGCCGGGCGGGATCTCGACGTAGTAGTTGGTGATGGTGCCGCCCAGCGTAGTGGTGACGCCGATGGCGACGGCGATCGCGAACGTCGCCGCGAAACTCCGCGTCAGCTGCTGCGCCGCCGCCACCGGGACCACCATCAGCGCCGACACCAGGAGCAGGCCCACGACGCGCATCGCGACGGTGACGGTCGCCGCCGCGGTCACCGCGACGAGCAGGTTCAGGACGCGCACCGGCAGGCCGGTGACCCGGGCGAACTCCTCGTCCTGGCTGACCGCGAACAGCTGCCGGCGCAGACCGATCGTGACCAGGGCGACGAACCCGGCGAGGACACAGATCGCCACGAGGTCGCTCTGTGAGACGGTCGACAGCGAACCGAAGAGATAGCTCTGCAGATTCGCCGTGGAGCCGCCGGGGGCGAGGTTGATCAGCATCACGCCGCCCGCCATACCCCCGTAGAAGAGCATCGCGAGCGCGATGTCGCCGCGCGTCTTCCCGTACCAGCGGATCAGCTCCATGATCACCACGCCGACCACGGAGACGGCCATCGCCATCCACACGGGCGACGTGGAGAGCAGGAAGCCGAGGCCGACGCCCGTCATCGCGACATGGCCGATGCCGTCGCCCATCAGGGCCTGCCTGCGCTGGACGAGATAGATGCCGATCGCGGGGGCGGTGATGCCGACCAGGACCGCGGCGAGCAGGGCCCGCTGCATGAAGGCGGAGTCGAGGAATTCCATGTCAGCTCAGCAGTCCTGTGCGTACGGGGGTGAGATCCGAGGTGTGCGGGTGGACGTGGTCGTGGCCCGGCAGCGCGTGCTGGCCGACCGCCTCGGGCGGTGGCCCGTCGTGCAGGACACAGCCGTCGCGCAACACGATCGCGCGGTCGATCAGCGGCTCCAGGGGACCCAGCTCGTGCAGGACGAGCAGCACGGAGGCACCGGCCGCGACCTGCGCCCGCAGCGTCCGAGCGAGGATCTCCTGGCTCGCCAGGTCGACGCCCGCCATGGGCTCGTCCATGATCAGCAGCTCGGGCTCGGAGGCCAGGGCACGCGCGATCAGCACGCGCTGGTGCTGGCCGCCGGAGAGCGCGTCCACCGAGTCCTTGGCACGGTCGGCCATTCCGACCAGGTCCAGCGCCCGGCGCACCGCCTCACGGTCGGCCTTGCGTAGCAGCCCGAACCGGGCCCGCGACAGCCGCCCCGAGGACACGACCTCGGTGACCGTGGCCGGCACACCGCCCGCGGCGGTCGTCCGCTGCGGCACGTACCCGACCCGCGCCCAGTCCCGGAACCGCCGCCGTGGCGTGCCGAAGATCTCGACCTCGCCGCCGCTGACCGGCACCTGCCCGATCACCGTACGGACGGCCGTCGACTTGCCCGAACCATTGGCGCCGAGCAGGGCCACGACCTCACCGCGGCGCACGGTCAGATCGATGCCGCGCAGCACGGGACGCGAGCCGAGCTCGGCCGTCACGCTGCGCAGGGCTATGACGGGCTCGTCGGCCTTCACCGATGCGTCCATGCCGCTGTCCTCCGTGGTCACTTGGCGCCGAGCGCCGTCTGCAGGGCCTTCAGGTTCGAATCCATCACCTGGATGTAGTCGTCGCCCTTGGACTTGTCCGTGATGCCCTCGAGCGGGTCGAGTACATCGGTCTTGAGGTGCGCGTCGCCCGCGAGGGTCTTCGCCGTCCTGTCGCTGACGAGCGTCTCGTAGAAGATCGTGGTCACCCCGTCGGCCTTCGCCATGCTCTGGAGATCCTTCACGCGCGCCGCGCTGGGCTCGCTCTCCGGGTCGAGACCGCTGATGGCCTCCTCGGTGAGCCCGTACCGCTCGGCCAGATAGCCGAAGGCCGCATGGGTCGTGATGAACACCTTCGAGCCGGTGTTCTTCAGCCCGTCCTTGAACCGCGTGTTCAGCCCGTCGAGCTTGCCGACCAGCGCCGCGGTGTTCTTCCTGTACGCCGCCGCGTGATCCGGGTCGGCCTTCTCGAAGGCCTTGCCCACACCCTCGGCGACCTCGGCGTACTTCACCGGGTCCAGCCAGATGTGCGGGTCGCGGCCGCCCTCCGAGCCGTGCTCGTGGTCGTGCTCCTCGGCGTGCCCGCCGACCTCGGTGCCGTGCTTCTCCAGATGCGTCAGGGAGGCCGCATCGACCTTGGTCTTGATCCCGGACTGCTGGATCGCGTCGTCGACGGCCGGCTGGAGGCCCTTGAGATAGAGGGCGACACCCGCGTCCTGGATCTGCGCGGTTTGCTTGGCGCTGATCTCCAGGTCGTGCGGCTCCTGGCCGGGCTTGGTCAGATTGGTGACGGCGACGTGGTCCCCGCCGATCTGCTCCGCTAGGTACTGCATCGGATAGAACGACGCCACCACCGCGAGCTTGCCGTCGCTGTTCCTGCCGTCACCCGAGGAGGCGGAGCAGGCCGACAGGGCCGTGAGGCCGAGCACGGTGACGGAGGCGACAGCGGCGGTGGGTATGAGGCGTCGTACGTTCATGACACTCATTTTCAACAAATCTGGAAACGATTGTCAACAAGCTGTCGCCGCGATCGCACCGAAACGGGCATCCCACCCCAGCCCGGGCTCCGGACCCCCAACCGATTTGATCCGGAGCCCCACGCCGCCGGTAACCTGAAGCATTCGCATTCGCTCTGAAGCAGCAGCTTCGTCGTCGTCGTAATGAAGAGAGCACCGTGGCCGCCGACAAGATCGACACCATCGTCAGCCTGAGCAAGCGCCGTGGCTTCGTCTACCCGTGCAGCGAGATCTACGGCGGCCAGCGCGCCGCCTGGGACTACGGGCCGCTGGGCGTCGAGCTGAAGGAAAACCTCAAGCGCCAGTGGTGGCGCTACATGGTCACCTCGCGCGAGGACGTCGTCGGTATCGACTCGTCCGTGATCCTGGCGACCGAGGTCTGGCAGGCCTCCGGCCACGTCGCCACGTTCACCGACCCGCTCACCGAGTGCACCTCCTGCCACAAGCGGTACCGCGCGGACCACCTGGAGGAGGCGTACGAGGCCAAGCACGGCAAGCTGCCGGAGAACGGCCTCACCGACCTCAACTGCCCCAACTGCGGCAACAAGGGCACCTTCACCGAGCCCAAGCAGTTCTCGGGCTTGCTTTCCACGCACCTCGGCCCCACGCAGGACAGCGGCTCCATCGCCTACCTGCGCCCCGAGACCGCCCAGGGCATCTTCACCAACTTCGCCAGCGTCCAGCAGACCTCTCGCCGCAAGCCGCCGTTCGGCATCGCCCAGATGGGCAAGAGCTTCCGCAACGAGATCACGCCCGGCAACTTCATCTTCCGCACCCGCGAGTTCGAGCAGATGGAGATGGAATTCTTCGTCAAGCCGGGCGAGGACGAGAAGTGGCAGGAGTACTGGATGGAGCAGCGCTGGAACTGGTACACCGGCCTCGGCATGCGCGAGGAGAACATGCGCTGGTTCGAGCACCCGGCGGAGAAGCTCTCCCACTACTCCAAGCGCACCGCTGACATCGAGTACCGCTTCCGCTTCGGCGGCAACGAGTGGGGCGAGCTCGAGGGCGTCGCCAACCGCACGGACTACGACCTCTCCGCGCACTCCAAGGCCTCCGGCCAGGACCTCTCGTACTTCGACCAGGAAGCCGGCGAGCGCTACACCCCGTACGTCATCGAGCCCGCCGCCGGTGTCGGCCGCTCCATGCTCGCCTTCATGCTCGACGCCTACGTCGAGGACGAGGCGCCCAACGCCAAGGGCAAGATGGAGAAGCGCACCGTCATGCGCTTCGACCACCGCCTCGCCCCGGTGAAGGTCGCGGTCCTCCCGCTCTCCCGCAACCCGGAGCTGTCCCCGAAGGCCAAGGGACTCGCCACCGCGCTGCGCCAGAACTGGAACATCGACTTCGACGACGCGGGCGCCATCGGCCGCCGCTACCGTCGCCAGGACGAGATCGGTACGCCGTACTGCGTCACCGTCGACTTCGACACCCTCGACGACAACGCCGTCACGGTCCGCGAGCGCGACACCATGAAGCAGGAGCGTGTCTCCCTCGACCAGATCGAGGGCTACCTGGCGACGCGCCTCGTCGGCTGCTGAACCCAGGCCTGAACCCAGGCTGAACCCCTAAGGGGTCCCGCGCCACGGAAGCGGCCCAGGAGCGTGCACATCGCGCTCCTGGGCCGCTTCCGTCGTTGCCGGGCGGCCGCGGACGCCGGCGAGACACACAACGCACCACAGAAACCCCCCTGTTGATATTGCTCTTGCTGCACACTCCTTGCGGAAAGCGCGCTCACAGGGGCCGCGGAG
>NZ_CP109486.1:900000-1036854 GCF_035918235.1 Streptomyces sp. NBC_01445
GAAGCCGCGGATCTTGACCTGGTGGTCGATACGCCCCGCGAACTCCAGCTGTCCGTCCGCGTTCCAGCGGCCGAGGTCACCGGTGCGGTACATACGGGTGCCTTCGGCGCCGTACGGGTCGGCGACGAAGCGGGCGGAGGTCAGGGCGGGCTGTCCCAGATAGCCACGGGCGACGCCCGCGCCGGCGAGGTACAGCTCGCCGGTGACGCCCGGCGGCACCGGGCGCAGCGCGCTGTCGAGGACGTACACCCGGTCGTGGTCGACGGGGCGTCCGATCGGTACGGCCTGCGGCCAGTCAGCGGGGTCGGCGGGCAGGGTGTGGGTGGTGACGGCGTGGGTCTCGGCGGGGCCGTACACGTTGTGCAGGCGCCGCCCCGGAACCGCGTACGCGAAGTCACGCATCCGCTCGGTCGGGGTGAGCGCCTCGCCGCCCTGGAGGATGTCCGTGAGGTGGGGCAGGGTGCGGCCCGCTTCGGCAGCGGCCTCGGCGACCGCCTCGACGACCAGGTTCGGCGCGAACAGCTCGGACACGTGGTGCTCGTCGAGCCAGCCGGCGAGCAGCTCAGCGCTGTGCCGGACCTCGTCGGACGGCACGAGGAGCGTCTTGCCCATGACGAGCGGGGAGAGGATCTCCTGGACGGAGAAGTCGAAGCCGATCGCGGTGAACTGGGCGGTGCGCACGCCCTGCCCGCCGGGGAAACGGCGGGCGTGCCAGGTCAGCAGGTTGACCAGGGCGCTGCCCGGCATGACGACGGCCTTGGGGGTGCCGGTGGACCCGGAGGTATAGATGACGTACGCCGGGTGCTGGGGCAGCAGCGGCGTGGTCCGGTCGGCGTCGGTGAGGTCCGTGTCGGAGTAGGCGGACAGGCCCTGTGGCATCGAGTCGAGCACGATCGCGGGACGGGCGTCGTCGATCATGAAGGCGATGCGTTCGGCGGGGTAGGACACGTCGACGGGCAGGTACGCCGCGCCGGTCTTGAGGACGGCGGCCATCGCCACGTACAGGTCCGGGCAGCGCGGCATCCGCAGCGCCACGATCCGTTCGGGCCCGGCGCCCAGCTCCACGAGGCGGCGTGCCAGCCGGTTGGCCCGGGCGTTGAACTGGGCGTACGTCAGCGACTCATTGCCGTGCACCAGTGCCAGAGCATCCGGCGTACGCGCCACTTGGCGTTCGAGAAGGTGGGGTACGCGCGCATCGGTGTCGCTCTCCGTTCCATCGGTCTCGTTCCACTCGTCCAGAACCCGGCGGCGTTCGGCGGGGTGCAGCAGTTCGACGCTGCCGACGGTGGTGTCGGGGTCGTCCGCGACGGCGTCGAGGAGTCGTTCGAGCCGGGTGACGAGCGCCTCGGCGGTGGCCCGCTCGAACAGGTCCGTGCTGTATTCCAGGGCGGCCTGGATGCCGCCGGGACCGCCGTCCCCCGCGCGCAGTTCGACCATGCTCAGGTGCAGGTCGAACTTGGCGACGCCGACGCCGACCGGCAGTGCCTCGGCCTCGAGGCCGGGCAGCGCGAGGCGGGCCTCCCCGCTGTTCTGGAAGGCCAGCATGACCTGGAACAGGGGGTGGCGGGCGAGGGAGCGCTGCGGGCGCAGCCGCTCCACGAGCTTCTCGAACGGCACGTCCTGGTTGGCGTATGCGGCGAGGTCTGACTCCCGTACCCGGTCCAGGAGTTCGCGGAAGGTGGGGTCGCCGGAGGTGTCGGTGCGCAGGACGAGCGTGTTGACGAAGAAGCCGACGAGGTCGTCGAGCGCGTCGTCGGTGCGGCCCGCGATGGGGCTGCCGACGGTGATGTCGGTGCCCGCGCCGTGCCGTGTGAGCAGCGCCGCGAACGCGGCCTGCAGCACCATGAACAGGCTCGCGCGGCTGGTGCCGGCGAGCGCGGCCAGGCGCTGGTGCAGTTCGGGTGTGATCCGGAACGGCACGGTGTCGCCGCGGTGGGTGGCGACGGCGGGCCGGGGCCGGTCGGTGGGCAGCTCCAGTTCCTCGGTGATGCCGTCGAGCCGGCCGGTCCAGTAGGCGAGCTGGTGTGCGTAGCGGCTGTCGGGGTCGTGCTCGTCACCGAGCAGTTCGCGCTGCCACAGCGTGTAGTCGGCGTACTGGACCGGCAGCGGCGCGAAGTCGGGGGCGCGGCCGGCGCGACGCGCGGCGTAGGCCTCGGTCAGGTCGCGGGCGAGCGGCGGCCAGGACCAGCCGTCTCCCGCGATGTGGTGCATGAGCAGCAGCAGGACGTGTTCCTGCTCGCCGAGCCGGAACAGGGTGGCGCGCAGCGGGAGTTCACCGGCGAGGTCGAAGCCGCGGCGGGCCGCCTCGGTGAGCTCCGCGCCGAGGCGCTCGGCGGTGGTGGACACGGTCTCGAAGGAGGGCCGCTCGGCGTCCAGGACCTGCTGGCGGGGGACGCCGCCGCGCTCCGGATAGACGGTGCGCAGCGTCTCGTGACGCCGCATCAGGTCGGTGAGGGCGGCGCGCAGGGCGTCCTGGTCGAGGTCGCCGGTGAGCCGCAGACTCATCGGGATGTTGTAGGTGGCGCTCGGGCCTTCCATGCGGTGCAGGAACCAGAGGCGGTACTGGGCGAAGGACAGCGGCATCTCGTCGGGACGGGTGCGTACGGTCAGTGCCGGGCGCGCGTCGTGCGCGCCGTCGACGCGCTCGGCGAGCGCGGCGACGGTCGGCGCCTGGAACAGGTCGCGGACGGCGAGTTCGGCGCCGAGGACGGTGCGGATGCGGCTGAGCAGCCGCGTCGCGAGGAGCGAGTGCCCGCCCAGGTCGAAGAAGCTGCGGTCGATGCCCACCTTGGGCAGCCCGAGCACCTCGGCGAACAGGGTGGACAGGATCTCCTCGCGGCGGGTGCGCGGGGCCTGCCCGGTGGCTTCGGTGCCCCAGTCGGGGGCGGGCAGCGCGTCCCGGTCGAGCTTGCCGTTGGCTGTCAGCGGCAGCGCGTCCAGCAGCACGTAGGCGGCGGGGGCCATGTGGGCGGGCAGCCGCTCGGCGACGAGGTCGCGCAGCTCGCCGGTGAGGCGGGAGTCCTCGTGGCCGCGGGCGGGATCGTTGGCGAGAGGGCGGTCGCCGCCGCGCGGGGTGTAGGCGGGGCCGTCGCCGGTGTACGCGTCGAAGGTGTCGTCGTGCGCGCCCCAGGTGCACACGGCGCCGAGGCCGCGCACCGCGTCGGGGTCGACGGCCCCCTCGGGCACGGGTCCGTCGAGGAGGCCGGCGGCCTCGGCGGCCCCGCCGCCGGTGAGCGCGGCGCGCGCCGCGCCTTCGCGCACGAGCCGGGCGTTGGGGATGCCGGTGACGCGCACGTGGCGCTCGCCCAGTGCCTCGGCCAGGCCCTCGAAGGTGTTCACGTCGGCGTTCCAGCGCAGGGTCCGCTCCGGCGCCACGGCTGCCGTGGGCCCGGCGGAACGGCGCAGGGTGACGTCGTAGCGGTGGCGGCTCATCTCGTTGTGGTGGGCGGCGTCGCGCAGGGTGACGTCCGCCGAGGCGAACAGCGGCTCCCGCGCGGCGAGGTCCGTGAAGAAGTCCGGGTCGAGGAGGAGTTCCTTCTCGGTGACCAGGGACTGCTCGACGGCGCGGCGCACCGCCGACGGGTCGGCGAAGGCGCCCGCGCGGCGCAGTTCGACGGCCGTGCGGAAGGTGCGCAGGGTCCGCAGGTTACGGAGGTCGCCGAGGAAGACGGTGCCGCCCGGGGCGAGCAGTCGCGCGGCCGCGCGAAGGACGTCGGCGAGGTAGCCGGCGTTCGGGAAGTACTGGACCACCGAGTTGACGACGACGGTGTCGAACCGGCCCTCGGGCAGGCCCTCCGTCTCGTGCGCGGCCCGCGCGCGGACGGTGACCTTCGCGGACAGTTCGGGCCGGGCGTCCAGGTGGGTCCGGAGCTGGGCGACGACGCTCGTCGACAGGTCCGTGCCCCAGTACTCCTCCACGTGCGGGGCCACCTGCGAGAGGATCAGGCCGGTGCCGCAGCCGATCTCCAGGACCCGGCGCGGACGCAGCGCGAGGACCCGCTCGACGGTCGCGGACCGCCACTCCCGCATCTCGTCCAGGGGGATCTCCTCGCCGGTGTAGCTGCTGTTCCAGCCGGAGAAGTCCTCGCCGAACACGCGGCCGGGCTCGGCCTCGTAGAGCTGCTCGTACGTCTCCTGCCACATGCCGACCTGTTCGGTGCCGCGCGCCTCGTCCTCGGTGCCGCCCTGGGTGTCGCGCACCAGGTAGGCGACGAGCCGCTTGTCGCCGCTTGTGGCGGGGCCGTCCTCGCGGGCGACGACGGCGGCCGTGGCGACGGACGGGTGCGCGGTGAGCGCCGCCTCGACCTCGCCGGGCTCGACGCGGAAGCCGCGGATCTTGAGCTGCCGGTCGGCGCGGCCGGCGAACTCGAGCTGCCCGTCGGTCCGCAGCCGCGCGAGGTCGCCGGTGCGGTACATGCGGGCGCCGGTCTCACCGAACAGGAGCGCGTACGGGTCGGGGACGAACCGCTCGGCGGTCAGTTCCTGGCGGCCCAGATAGCCGCGGGCGAGGCCGGCGCCGGCGACGTACATCTCGCCGGTGACGCCGGGCGGCACGGGCCGCAGCCGCTCGTCGAGGACATACACGCGCGCGCCGTCGACGGGGCGGCCGATCGGCGGGACGACGGCCCCGGCCAACGGTGCGCTCAAGGTGGCGCACACGGTCGTCTCGGTGAGGCCGTACGCGTTGACCATGCGGCGGTCGGGGGCGAACCGCTCGCTCTGGTCGGCGGCCGTGGTGTCGCCCGCGACGATCAGGTCCGTGCCGGGCGGCAGCGCACCGTCGGGCAGGGCGGGAAGAGCGCTCGGCGGGAGGGCGATCAGCGTGACGCCCTGGTCGCGTACGAGGCGTGCGAGGCCGGGGCCCGGCAGGAGTTCGTCCGGCGTGGCGATGACCAGACCGGCGCCGGTGAGCAGGGCGGAGGTGAGCTCCCACAGGGCCGCGTCGAAGCTGATCGAGGCGAAGTTGAGGACGCGGCTGTGCGGGCCGAGACCGAAGGCGGCGGCCTGCGCGGGGAGCGTCGCCGCGGCGGCGCGGTGCGGCACCACGACGCCCTTGGGCAGACCGGTGGAGCCGGAGGTGTAGATGACGTACGCCGGGTGCTGGGGCAGCAGCGGGGTGAGTCGGTCGGCATCGGTGAGGGCCGTGTCCGGGTACTCGCTCAGGTCCTGCGGGAGCGATTCGAGGACCAGCGCCGGGCGGGCGTCGGCGCGCATGTGCGCGATGCGGTCGGCCGGATAGTCCGGGTCGATGGGGAGATAGGCGGCGCCGGACTTCCACACGGCGAGCACCGCGGTGAACAGGTCGAGGGAGCGGGGCAGTTGGAGGGCGACGATGCGCTCCGGTCCCGCGCCCTGTGCGACGAGGTGGCGGGCGAGCCGGTTGGCGCGGGCGTCGGCCTGCCCGTACGTGAGCGACCGGGTCCCCATGACCAGCGCGGTGGCGTCGGGGGTGCGGGCGGCCTGTTCCTCGAAGAGCGCGGTGAGGGTGCGCTCCGTCCTGTCGGGCGCGCCGGCGGGGAGGTTGAAGTCGACGAGCACGTGGTGGCGCTCGGCGGGGCCGAGCAGGTCGACGGAGCCGATGGTGCGCTGCGGGTCGTCGGCGACGGCGTCGAGGAACCGCACCAGTCGCTCGCCGAGGGCCTCCACGGTGGCGCGCTCGAAGAGTTCGGTGCTGAACTCCCAGTCGCCGCGGATGCCGGCGCGGACGCCGTCGGCGGTGTGCTCCTCGACGACGGCGAGGCCGAGGTCGAACTTGGCGAAGCCGACGCGGACGGGCTCCGCGGCGACCTCAAGGCCGGGCAGGGCGAGGTCGGCGGCGGGCATGGACTGCAGGGCGAGGACGACCTGGAAGAGCGGGTTGCGCGCGAGGGTGCGCTCCGGGTTGACCTCCTCGACGAGCTTCTCGAACGGCAGGTCCTGGTGCGTGTACGCGGCGAGGTCGAACTGCCGCACACGCTTGACCAGTTCGGCGAACGACGGGTCGCCGGAGGTGTCGGTGCGCAGGACGAGCGTGTTGACGAAGAAGCCGACGAGGTCGTCGAGCGCGTCGTCGGTGCGGCCCGCGATGGGGCTGCCGACGGGGATGTCGGTGCCCGCGCCGTGCCGTGTGAGCAGCGCCGCGAACGCGGCCTGCAGCACCATGAACAGGCTGCTGTCCGAGGCCTTCGCGAGCGCGGTCAGCTTCTCGTGGAGCTCGGCGGCGATGCGGAACGGCACGGTCTCGCCCCGGTGGCTCGCGACGACGGGCCGCGCGTGGTCGGTGGGCAGCTCCAGATGTGCGGGAGCCCCCTTCAGCGCCTCGCGCCAGTGGGCCAGCTGAGCACCGTGCAGCGACCCGTCGTCGTCCGCGTCACCGAGCAGCTCGCGCTGCCACAGCGTGTAGTCGGCGTACTGGACCGGCAGCGGCGCGAAGTCGGGGGCGCGTCCGGCGCACCGCGCGGCGTAGGCGCGTCCGAGGTCACGGGCGAGCGGGGCCAGGGACCAGCCGTCGCCCGCGATGTGATGCAGCAGCAGGAACAGCACGTGCTCGCGCTCGCCGAGCTCGAACAGCGTGGCGCGCAGCGGGAGTTCGTGGGTGAGGTCGTAGGGCTGCGCGGTGGCCCCGGAGAGCCGCTCGCCGAGTGTGGCCTCCTCGGCGGGTACGACGTCCAGGGCGGGGGCGGCCTCACCGGGCGGCAGGATGTGCTGGTAGGGCTCGCCCTCGTGGCTCGGGTAGACGGTGCGCAGTGTCTCGTGGCGGGTGGTCAGGTCGGCGAGGGCGGCTCGCAGCGCGGCCCGGTCCACGTCGCCGCGCAGCCGCAGCGTCAGCGGGATGTTGTAGGTGCTGTTGGGGCCGTCGAGGCGGCCCAGGAACCACAGCCGGCGCTGGGCGTGCGACAGCGGCAGCCGCTCGGGGCGCTCGGCCGGGGCCAGGGCGGGGCGGGCCCCCGACGCCTGGTCGAGGCGGCCGCCCAGGCCCGCGACGGTCGGCGCGTCGAACAGGTCGCGCAGGGAGACCTCGGTGCCGAGGACGGTGCGGATGCGGCTGATCAGCCGGGTGGCGAGCAGCGAGTGCCCGCCCAGGTCGAAGAAGTTGTCGTCGATGCCGACCTGCGGGACCTTGAGCACGGCCGCGAAGAGGGTGCACAGGATCTCCTCGCGGGGCGAGCGCGGCCCGCGCCGGACCGTGGTCACCTGGGGTGCGGGCAGTGCGGCCCGGTCGAGCTTGCCGTTGGGGGTGAGCGGCAGCTCGGGCAGGGTGACGATCGCGGCGGGGACCATGAACTCCGGCAGCGAGCGGGCGAGTTCGGTGCGCAGGGCCGTCGTGTCGAGGAGGCTGCCGGGGCCGTTCGCCGGGACGACGTAGGCGACCAGACGCTTGTCACTGCTTCCGGCGGGACCGTCCTCGCGGGCGAGTACGGCGGCACGGGCGACGGCCGGGAGCGCGGTGAGCGCGGACTCGATCTCGCCGGGCTCGATGCGGAAGCCGCGGATCTTGACCTGGTGGTCGGCGCGGCCCGCGAACTCCAGCTGTCCGTCCGCGTTCCAGCGGCCGAGGTCGCCGGTGCGGTACATACGGGTGCCCGCGGCGCCGTACGGGTCGGCGACGAACCGCTCGGCGGTCAGCACGGGCCGGTTCAGATAGCCGCGTGAGACGCCCGCGCCGGCCAGGTACAGCTCGCCGACGGCGCCGGGCGCCACCGGGCGCAGCGCGCTGTCGAGGACGTAGACGCGGGCCCCGGAGACGGGGCGGCCGATCGGGGCGGGCTCGGTCCAGGCCATCGGGTCGTCGGGCAGGGCGGTACCGGTCATCACATGGGTCTCGGCGGGCCCGTAGTGGTTGTGCAGCCGCCGCCCCGGCACGGCGGCGACGAAGTCGCGCACGGCGGGGCCGAGCGACAGGGCCTCACCCGCCTGGGCGATGTGGCGCAGGGCGGGCAGGGTGCGGCCCGCTTCGGCGGCGGCCTCGGCGACGGCCTCGATGACGAGGCTGGGCGCGTACAGCTCGGCGACGTCGTGCTCGTCGAGCCAGGCGGTGAGCTGCTCCGCGCTGCGCCGCACGTCCTCGGCCGGGACGGCGAGGGTCTTGCCGTGCAGCAGGGTGGCGAGGATCTCCTGGGCGGCCACGTCGAAGCCGATGGTGGTGAACTGTGCGACGGCGGTGCCCGGTTCGCCGGGTATCTCCCGCTGGTGCCAGGCGAGCAGGTTGACCAGGGCGCTGCCCGGCATGACGACGGCCTTGGGGGTGCCCGTGGAACCGGACGTGTAGATGACGTACGCCGGGTGCTGGGGCAGCAGCGGCGTGGTCCGTTCGGCGTCGGTGAGGTCCGTGTCCGCGTAGGCGAGCAGGTCCTGGCCGCTCTCCTCGCCGGTGAGGACCACGGCGGGCCGGGCGTCGTCCATCATGAAGGCGATGCGCTCGGCCGGGTAGGCGACGTCCACCGGGAGGTAGGCGGCGCCGGTCTTGAGGACGGCGAGCAGCGCCACGTACAGGTCGAGGGAGCGCGGCAGCCGCAGCGCGACGGTCTCCTCGGGGCCCGCGCCCTGCTCGACGAGTCGGCGCGCCAGCCGGTTGGCGCGCGCGTTCAGCTCGGCGTACGTCAGCGACTCGTCGCCCACGGCCAGGGCGGTGACGCCGGGGGTGCGGGCGGCCTGTTCCTCGAACAGTGCGGCCAGGGTGCGCTCGGGTGCCGGGGCGCCGCTCGCGTTGAACTCCTCGACGACCAGGCGGCGTTCGTCGCCGGACAGCAGGTCGAAGCGGCCCACGGGCAGGTCGGCGCCGTGCTCGGCGATGTCGGACAGCAGCGCGTCGAGCCGCCCGAGCAGCCTGCGCGCGCCCGCCTCGTCCACCACGTCGCCCCGGTGGTCGAGGCGGAAGCGGATGGTGTCGCCGGGGATGGCGAGCAGGCTCAGCGGGTAGTGGGTGGCGTCGCCGACCTCGAAGCCCGCGAGGCGCAGGCCCCGGGACTCGGCGCGCAGGACGGCCGGGTCGAGGGGATAGTTCTCGAACACCACGACGGTGTCGAAGAGTTCGCCGGTGCCGGCCGCCGCCTGCACCTCGGTGAGGGACAGGTGCCGGTGCTCGATCAGAGCGGCCTGCTCCTGCTGGACGCGGCCGAGGAGCTCGCCGAGGGTCTCGGACGGGCGGACGCGGACGCGGACCGGCAGGGTGTTGATGAACATGCCGATCGTCGACTCGATGCCGGGTATCTCCGGCGGGCGGTGGGCGACGGTCGCGCCGAACACGACGTCGTCGCGGCCCAGTTCACGGCCGAGCAGCAGCGCCCAGGCACCCTGCACCAGCGTGTTGGGGGTGATGTTGCGGGAGCGGGCGAGCGCCGTGAGCCGAGTGGTGGTCGCGGCGTCGATCTCGTGCCAGATCTGGCCGGGCAGGGCGGACCCGCCGGCCGCGCCCCGGCCGGCTCCGGCGCCCGCGACCAGGCTCGGTCCCTCGAGATCCGCGAAGGCGGCGCGCCAGGCGGCGCGCGCCGCGTCGTCGTCGCGCCCGGCGAGCCAGCCCAGGTAGGCGCGGTAGGGGGTGACGGGCGGCAGGCCCGCGTCATCGCCGAACTGCCCGTAAAGCGTGAACAGTTCGCGTACGAGCAGCGGCATCGACCAGCCGTCGAGGAGCAGGTGGTGCGTGGTGAGGACGAGCTTGTGGTGCTCGGGGGCGAGGGCGAGCAGCCCGAAGCGGATCAGTGGCGGGGCGCCCGGGTCGAAGCGCTCGGCGCGGTCGTCGGCGACGTACGCCGCGACGGCGCGCTCGCGCTCCTCGTCGCCGAGCCCGGTGAGGTCGCGGGTCCGCCAGGGCAGCGGCACCTCGTGGGGCACGAACTGGACGGGCCGTTCGACGTTCTGCTGCCAGAAGCCCGCGCGCAGGTTGGGGTGGCGGCGCAGCAGGGTGCGGGCGGCCGCCAACAGGTCGTCCTCTGCGAGCGGGCCGCGCAGCTCGAAGACCATCTGGACGGTGTAGACGTCCGTGCCCTCGGCCTCGGCGCCGTAGGTGACCTGGAAGAGGAGACCTTCCTGGAGCGGGGACAGGGGCAGAACGTCGGCGAGTCCGGACTGCGTCATCGGGCTACCTTCCAGGCGGCTTCGAGCTGGTCGATCTGGTCCTGGCTGAGTGAGACCAGGGACAGGTCGGAGGGAGTGATGCCGCCCGCGTCGGGACGTTCGGCATGGGTGACGAGGGCCTTGAGGGCGCGGAACCAGGTCTCGCCGAGGTCGCGCACGGCGGCCTCGTCGAGGAGCCGGCCCGCCCAGGTCCACACGGCCTGCAGCCGGGGGCCCGAACTCCCGTCACGGGTGAGGGCGTTGACCTCGACGGCGTGCGCCAGGGGCAGATCGGCGTCGGTGCCGTCGCCGATCGCGTCGGCGTCGGGGGCGGCGGTCCACAGACCGCCCTCCTCACCGAGGAACCGGCCCAGGTAGTTGAACCCGAGGTCGGGCGTGCCGTGCGGGGCGAGCGCGGCGAGGCTGCGGCCGGTGCGGGCGTCGAGGTGACGGAGCAGGCCGTGGCCGATGCCGCCGTCGGAGATCTCGCGCAGCTGCTCCTTGATCCGCTTGACGGCCTGCCCTGCGGCGGGGCCGCCCGCGAGGGCGTCGGCGCGGTCGAGGGCGCCGGGGGCCAGCCGTACGGGGTACATGCTGGTGAACCAGCCGACGGTGCGGGAGAGCTCGGCGCCGCTGCCGCCGGGCTCGCGGCCGTGCCCTTCGAGGTCGATGAGGACGGCGTCGACGTCACCGAGGCCCCGGCGGCGGCGCCAGTCGGCGACGGCGAGCGCGAACGCGGTGAGCAGGACGTCGTCGACGCGCCCGTTGAACGCGGCGGTGACGGTGGTGAGCAGCGCGGAGGTGGTCGCGCCGTCCAGGTCGATGCTCAGGCTGCGGGCGGTGGCGGCGGTGTCCAGCCCCGGGTCGAGCGGCTGCGCGGTCACGGGCGCGGCGCCACCGGCCAGCGTCCTGGTCCACAGGGCGAGTTCGGCCGTCCGTTCGGGCCGCGCGGCCTCTTCGGCGAGGTAGCGCGCCCAGGCGCGGAAGGGCGTGCCGACGGGCGGCAGGGACCCGGTGACGCCCGGCTCCGTGGCCTCCCAGGCCGCCTTCAGGTCGGGCAGCAGGATGCGCCAGGAGACGCCGTCGACGACCAGGTGGTGGAGGGTCAGCAGGAGGCGGCCAGGCCGGCCCGGGCCCGCGTCCAGCCAGACGGCCCGGCCGTTGCGCCCGGCGAACGGGTCGAGGCGGTCCCGGGCGGCCGCGGCTTCCTCGGCGGCCAGGGCGCGCAGCGCCGCGTCGTCGAGTCCGGCGGCGTCCACGCGGCGCACCCAGTCCTCGGCGTGTGCGCCGCCGGGGGCGTCGATCCGCATCGACCAGCTGTCGCCGTCGCGCGTGAACACCGCGCGCAGCACGTCGTGGTGGTCGATGAGGGTGCGCAGCGCGGCGACGAGCCGGGCCTCGTCGAGCTCCGCGGGGACCGCGACCACCATCGACTGGCTGAACGCCTCGACGGGGCCGCCGCGTTCGCGCAGCCAGTGCATGATCGGGGTGAGCGGTACATCGCCCGTCGCCGCCGACGCGAGGGCTCCCTGCCGGGGTGGGGCGGGCTCCTCGGCGAGGGTCTCGGCGACGCCGGCGAGCGCGGCGACCGTCTTGTGCTCGAAGACCTGCGTGGCGGTCAGCGAGAGCCCTGCGCGCCGGGCCTTGCCGACGAGCTGGATGACCATGATGCTGTCGCCGCCGCGGTCGAAGAAGCTGTCGTCGATCGAGACGCCGTCGGCGCCGAGCACCTCGGCGAACAGCACCGCGAGCAGCTCCTCGCGCGGGGTTCGCGGGGCGCGCCCGGCCGATTCGGCGGCGCCGAAGTCGGGGGCGGGCAGGGCCCGCCGGTCGAGCTTGCCGTTGGCGGTGAGCGGCAGCGCGTCCAGGCCCACGAACGCGGCGGGCACCATGTAGTCGGGCAGCGCCGCCGCGACGTGCCGGCGCAGCACGGCGGTGTCGACGTCGGCGCCGGGCGCGGCGACGACGTAGGCGACGAGCCGCTTGGCGTTGTTCGCGAGGGACCCGTCCTCGCGGACGAGGACGGCGCACTGGGCGACGCGCGGGTGGGCGCCGAGCACGGACTCGATCTCGCCGAGCTCGATCCGGAAGCCGCGCACCTTGACCTGGTGGTCGGCGCGGCCGAGGAACTCCAGGATGCCGTCGGGGCGGCGGCGCACCAGGTCGCCGGTGCGGTACATGCGGGCGCCCGGCGCGGCCGCGAACGGGTCGGCGACGAACCGCTCCGAGGTGGCGTCGGGCCGCTTGAGGTAGCCGCGGGCGAGCCGGGCGCCGCCGATGTACAGCTCGCCGCTCACGCCGGGCGGTACGGGGCGCAGCAGGTCGTCGAGGACGTGGCAGGTGGTGTTGTCCAGGGGGGTGCCGATGGGGACGGTGCTCTCCTGCTCCCAGGGGGCCCGCATGAAGTGGTGGGTGGCGAAGGTGGTGGCCTCGGTGGGTCCGTAGCCGTCGACGACCATCGTCGTCGGGGACGCCGCGAGCACCCGGCTGACGGCGGCCGGGGAGACGACGTCGCCGCCGGTCCACACCTCGCGTACGCCGGTGAAGCAGCCGGGGGACTCCTCGGCGAGCAGGTTGAACAGGCCGGACGTGAGCCACATGCCGGTGACCCTGCCGTCCACGATCGCCCGTTCCAGGGCCCGGGTGTCCAGGTCCCCGGGGGGCGCGACGACGACGGCGCCGCCGGACAGCAGGGGCACCCACAGCTCGTACTGGGAGGTGTCGAAGGAGTACGGGGAGTGGAGCAGCACGCGCTCCTGGTTGCCGGTGCGCCAGCAGTGGTCGGCGGCGAGGACGCCGACGTCGCCGTGTGTGATGGCGACGCCCTTGGGGTTGCCGGTGGAGCCCGACGTGTACATCACGTAGGCGAGCTGGTGCGGGTGGGCGGGGACGACGGGCAGCGCGTCGCCCTCGTCCGGGAGCGCGTCGACCACGAGTACTTCGGCGTCGCCCGCCCAGGACGCGCAGGCGTGTTCGGCGTCGGTGACACGGTCGGTGAGCAGGACGCGCGCGCCGACGTCGCCGGTGATCAGGCCCATCCGGGCGGCCGGGTAGCGGGTGTTGAGCGGCACGTAGAACCCGCCGGTGCGCAGCACTGCGAGCAGGGACACGACCAGGTCGGCCGAGCGCTGCTGAAGGACGGCGACGGCCGACTCGCGGCCGATGCCGGACTCGGCGAGCCGCCGCGCGAGCCGCCCGGACCTCAGGTCGAGCTCGGCGTAAGTGAGTTCGGTGCCGTCGTCGCCGACCACGGCGACGGCGTCGGGGGTGCGGGCGGCCTGCGCGGCGAACTGCTCGGCGAGCCCGGTGGCCGGGACGGGCCTCGCGGTGTCGTTGTAGTGGGCGAGCAGGGCGCTCTCGGTGGCGTCGAGGAGCTCGTGGGCGCCGACGGGCGTGTCGGGGGCGGCGACGGCCGCGTCGAGCAGGGCGAGGAAGCGGCGTACGACGGTCTCGGCGGTGGCCCGGTCGTACAGCGCGACGTCGTACTCGAGATCGCCGTCGATTCCCGCGAACTCCCCCGCGCCGGTGCGGTGCTCGACCACGTTGAAGGTGAGGTCGAACTTGGCGACGCCGAAGTCGACCGGCTCGCGCCGGACCTCGACGCCCCGCAGCTCGGCGGGGGCCTCGAAGTCCTGGTAGGAGAGGACCACTTGGAACAGCGGATGGCGGGCGGCCGAGCGTTCGGGCTGGAGCCGCTCCACGACGCGGTCGAAGGGCACGTCCTGGTGGGCGTACGCGGCCAGGGCGGCGGTGCGGACGCGGGCGAGCAGTTCGGTGAAGGAGGGATCGCCCGAGGTGTCGGTGCGCAGCACGACGGGGTTGACGAAGAAGCCCACGAGGGCGTCGAGGGCGCTGTCGGGGCGTGAGGCGGTGGGGCAGCCGATGGAGATGTCGGTGCCCGCGCCCAGACGGCTGAGCAGCGCGGTCAGCGTGGCCTGGAGCACCATGTGGCAGGTGGATCCGTGAGTGCGGGCGAACGCGTCGATGCGGGCGTGCAGGGCGGGCGCGATGTCGAGAGGGACGGAGCCGCCGCGGTGCTCGGCCACCGGCGGGCGGGGCCGGTCGGCGAGCAGTTCCAGCTGGTCGGGCGCGCCGGCCAGGTTCCGCTCCCAGTGGGCGAGCTGGCGTCCGGCGAGGCTGCCCGGGTCCCGCTCGTCGCCGAGCAGGTCGCGCTGCCACAGGGCGAAGTCGGCGTAGCCGACCGGCAGCGGCGGGAGGTCGGGCGCGTGCCCGGCCAGCCGGGACGCGTACGCGGCGGACAGGTCGCCGAGCAGGGGGCGCAGCGACCAGCCGTCGCCGGCCACGTGGTGCATCAGCAGCAGCAGTACGTTGTCCCCGTCGGGCAGCGTGAACAGGTAGGCCCGGATGGGGAGTTGGCAGTCGAGGTTGAACGGGGTGCGGGCCGCGGCGGTGAGTTCGTCCGGCAGCCTCTCGGGCTCGATCCGGGACTCGATGACCCAGGGCCTGGCCTCCTCGGGCGGCAGCAGCCGCGGGGCGGCGCCGCGCTCCCCGCGGGGGTAGACCGTACGCAGGCTCTCGTGGCGGGTGACCAGGTCGTGCAGGGCCTCGCGCAGGGCGATCCGGTTGAGGGCGCCGGTGATCCGCAGGGCGATCGGCATGTTGTAGGTGGGTGCGGCCCCCTCCACCTCGCGCAGGACCCACATGCGGTGCTGGGCGTACGACATGGGGGGCTCGTCACCGTGCGCCGCGGGGCGCAGCGGGGGCCGGGCGGCCCTCGCTGCCCCGGCCACGCGTGCGGCGAGGCCGGCCGGCGTCGGCGCCTCGAAGAGGTCCTGGATGGTGATCTCGGCGCCGAGCGCCTCGCGCACGGCGCCGGTGAGCCGCCCGGCGAGCAGGGAGTGGCCGCCGAGGGTGAAGAAGTCGCTGTCGCCGCCGACGCGGGCGGTGTCGCCGACGCCCAGGACGTCGGCGAAGATCCGGCGCAGTGCCTCCTCCTCGGGTCCTGCGGCGGGCGCGGCGGCCTCGCGGGGCTCGTCGGGAGCGGCGGGCGCGGGCAGCACGGCCCGGTCGAGTTTGCCGTTGGCGGTCAGCGGCAGCGCGTCGAGCGGGGTGAAGGAGGCGGGCACGCAGTGTGCGGGCAGCGTCGCGGCGAGCAGGCGGCGCCAGTCGGCAGGGTCGGGGGTGTGTCCGGTGACGGGCACCGCGTAGGCGGCGAGCCGCTTGTCGCCCGGCCGGTCCTCCCGGACCACGACCGCGGCCTCGGCGACGCCGGGGTGCGCGACGAGCGCGGACTCGATCTCGCCGAGTTCGATGCGGAACCCGCGGATCTTCACCTGGTGGTCGCCGCGGCCCAGATAGTCGAAGGTGCCGTCGTCCAGGAGCCGCACCAGGTCACCGGTGCGGTACATGCGGGTGCCGGGCGGGCCGTAGGGGTCGGCGACGAAACGGTCGGCGGTCAGGTCGGGGCGGCCGAGGTAGCCGCGGGCGAGGCCGGGGCCGGACACGTACAACTCGCCCGTGAATCCGGCGGGAACGGGGCGCAGCGCGGAGTCGAGGACGCGGGTGCGCAGGTCGGTGAGGGGGCCGCCGACGAAGGACCGGGCACCGGGAACGGCGTGTTCCGGGCCGAGGGGCGCGCAGGTGACGTGCACGGTCGTCTCGGTGATGCCGTACATGTTGACCAGCCGGGCCGCGTCGGCGCCGCGCCGCGCGTACCAGTTCGCCAGCCGCGCGGGCTCCAGTGCCTCGCCGCCGAACACCACCTGGCGCAGGGCGAGTTCGGGGGCGTCGGCGCCGCGTTCACGGTCGGCGGTGTCGAGCTGGTGGAAGGCGGTCGGGGTCTGGCTGAGGACGGTGACCCGTTCGCGGGCGAGCAGGTCGAGGAAGCGGTCGGGCGAGCGGCTGACCGTGTACGGCACGACGACGAGACGACCCCCGTGGAGCAGCGCTCCCCAGATCTCCCAGACGGAGAAGTCGAAGGCGTAGGAGTGGAACAGGGTCCACACGTCGTCGGCGCCGAAGTCGAACCAGCGGCCGGTGGCGGAGAACAGCCGCAGCACGTTGGCGTGCGGGATCACGACACCCTTGGGCCGGCCGGTCGAGCCGGAGGTGTAGATGACGTACGCGGGGTGCGAGGCGTCCGCCCGGACCCCCGGGTCGGTGTCCGGGTACGCGCTCAGGTCCTGGCGCATCGCCTCGGGGTCGAGCACGAGGACGGGCCGCGCGTCCTCGAGCATCCAGGCGCGCCGGTCCGCGGGGTAGTCGGGGTCCACCGGCAGGTAGGCGGCGCCGGACTTCAGAACGGCGAGCAGCGCGACGACCAGGTCGGGCGAGCGTGGAAGGGTGAGGGCGACGAGCCGCTCGGGTCCGGCGCCGGCCGCGACGAGGCGGTGGGCCAGGCGGTTGGCGCGGGCGTCGAGTTCGGCGTACGTGAGGTGGTCGCCCTCGTGGCTGACGGCGACCGCGTCGGGGGTGGCGGCGGCGCGGGCCACGAACCGTGCGTGCAGGGTGCCGGTCGCGGCCGCCTCCTGCGGGTCGCCGTCGGTCGGCGTCTCCCCGGCGTGCAGTCGGGCCAGGGGCGTGTCGGGGTCCGCGGCGGCGAGGGCGCGCAGGAAGCGGGTGAAGCGCTCCAGGTGCGCGGCGGTCTCCGCCTCGCCGTACAGGTCCGGGTTGGCCTCGACATCGATGCGCAGCCCGGTGTCGCCCGGCTCCTCGTACACGGAGAACTTCAGGTCGTCGACGGGTCCCGTGGACACCGGGTGCACGGAGGCGGCCGCCTCGCCGAAGTCCAGGGCCCGCTGATAGGGCATCACATTGACGACCGGCCCGTAGCCGCGCTCACCGACCAGACCGAGGTCGCGGCGCGCCTCCTCGTACGGGTAGCGCTGGTGCCGCAGCACGGGGACGAGGGCGTCACGGACGTCGGCGACCAGCTCGGCGAGCGGGGCGGCGGGGCGCGGTGCGACGTACAGCGGGAGGACGTTGGCGACCATGCCGGGGGTGCGGCGGGCGGCGGCGGTGAGGCGCGCGGTGACCGGCATTCCCAGGGTGATGCCCGGCTCTCCTGTCAGCCACTGGACGTACGCGGCGACAGCGGCGGGCGCGACGACCTGCCAGCCGGTCTCGGCGGCGGCGGCGACGGCGGTGAGACCCGCCAGCACGTCACGGCCCAGGAAGGCGGTGTGCCGCCGGGCGTGCGGCGCGGCGGGCGCGGTGGACCCGGCGAGAGTGACGGGAGTGCGGCGCGGGGCGGCGAGCCAGTGTGCGCGGTCCCGGTCGTGGGCGGGCGAGTCGCGCCACGCGGCCTCGGCGTCGGTCAGCTCGCGTGCGGAGCAGTCGGGTCCGGCGACGGCACCGGTGTAGGCGCGGGCGACGCGTTCGGCGACGAGCCGGAACCCGTAGCCGTCGATGAGGAGGTGGTGGACGTGGCTGAACCAGCGGTGGGACCCCTCCCCCAGTGTGAACAGCGCCTGGGTGAACAGGGGCCCGCCGCCGGCGGCGTCGAGGGGGCGCGCGATGACGTCCCGCATCCAGGCGTCGGCGGCGGCCGCCGGGTCGGGCGAGTTGCTGACGTCGATCCGGTGGACCGTGAAGGAGGGGTCCGCGTCGGCGCTCTGTGTGACGGTCCCGTCGGCTTCGGGGTGGAAGCGCAGCCGCAGCGCGTCGGTGCGGGCGATGACGTCGCGCAGCGCCCTCTCGAAGCGGTCCGCGTCCAGCGGGCCGGTGAGTTCGACGTACTCGCCGGTGTTGTAGACGGGGCTGTGCGGGTCCCGGGCCTGGGCGAACCAGATGCCGAGCTGGGCCGCCGTCAGTGGCAGACGCGTGCCGTCAGGAACGGGAACAGACACTCTTCCCCCAAAGTCCGGGCCGTCCGCTGCTGGTCGGCGCAGTACCGGTTCAGCCTCACGCGGCGGGTTGACGGCACGCTGACCCGGACCTGATGCGGGGCGTGTCAGCGCAGGCCGGCCTCGAAGGCGTAGATCGCCACATGGACGCGGTTGCGCAGGTGGAGCTTGTGCAGCAGGTTCTGCACATGGGTCTTGACCGTGTGCTCGGACAGCGTCAGTGACTGCGCTATCTCCGTGTTGGACAGCCCCCGCGAGACCAGGTCGAGCACCTGTCCCTCGCGGCCGGTCAGCGCGTCCGGCGGCACGTCGGAGACGGAGGTGGTGCCCCGCGGTCGGGCGGGAGCGCCCGCCGCGGCCGGCAGCGGACCGCGGGCCAGGGCATAGCCGGCCGCGGCCAGGGACACGGCGGCGGCGAGCTGCCGCGCCGTGGTGGTGGCGGGCAGGTGGCCGTGCAGGGCGGACGCGGTGCGCGCGTCGGGTTCGCAGCCGCCGACGGTGAGGACGGGCAGCGCCGGGTCGACGTCCTCAAGGACTGCGGCGACCTCGCGGGCTTCCCGCAGGCCGTGCAGGACGAGCACATCGGGGCGGTGCGCGCGCAGCGACGCCACGGCACGGGGCCCCGGTTCGTCGTCGCCGACGAACGTGATGTCGTCATGGCTGTCGAGCAGCGACCTCACCCCCGCCCGCGCGAGGGCGTCGCCGCCCACGAGGAAGAGCCGCACCCCGCCGGGCGCGGACGCCGCGGCACCGCCGGGCAGCACCCGCAGCTTGGCGGACGGTACGAAGTCGATTCCCGCTTCCGGCATGACGCGCCCCCTCACGCACTCGTGGACGCCGAGCACGCTATCCGGCGCGCGGCACGCTGCCGCCCTCTCTCCAGCCGGATTCAAGGGCCCGGCAAGTGCTTCCGGAGCCGGGCACGCCGCGCGCCGGCCTCACCCGGGCTCCGGCACGGGGTCCGCCATGGCCGCCGCGAAGCCCGGGTCGAGCATGGTGCGCGCCGAGGTGTCGTTCGCCGCGTCGAGTCCCGTGTCGTGGCAGGCGGTGCTGAGGAGATAGCGGCCGAGCGCCCGGTGCGTGGCGAAGGACCACTCGTCGCGCGAGGCGAGGGTGCCGTCGGGGGCGAGGAGACGGCCCGTGCCAAGACCGAACCCGAACTCCGTGAATCCCAGCCGCATCCCCTGGCCGAGCGCCTTGGTGTAGGCCTCCTTCAGCGTCCACAGCCTCAGTGTCTGTGCGGTCTGTTCGCCCTCCGGCAGCGGGGCCAGCTCCGCCGCCTCCGTCGGCGTGCACATCTGGGCCTGCAGCAGGTCGAAGCGCATGCGGCGGTCGGCGGGCTCCGCGTCGACACCGATCCGGCCGTCCCTGCTGAGCCCGACCGCCATCAGGTCACCGGTGTGCGTGAGGCTCACGTCGATCTGGTCGAAGCCGCGCAGATACGGGCGTCCACCAAGGCGGTAGGACAGATCCAGCGACTCCGCCTCCGTGCGCAGCGCGGCGGCCGCCGTGTACTTCATCAGCAGCCGCGAGGCGACGAAGCGGTAGCGGACCGTCGGGTCGGTCATACGGCGGTAGCGCGTCCAGTCCCGGCCGAGCAGATGGCGCAGCCGGGTGTGGGTGAGGGCGGTGGGCAGCCATTCGCCCCAGGTCGTGAACGCCACCGCGTTGCCGTACTCCGTCAGATTCTCGTGCACCTTCCGCCACGGCCCGCTGGGCAGGACATGGATGGGTGCGCCGATCCCCGGATGGTCCATGGTGTCTCCCCTCCCTCTAGCCCGCGATCCGTGTGTCGTACACGTCGAGACTGCGGCCCTCGCGGAACCGCAGGAGCACCTCCGACAGGACCGACTCCGTCACCCCGTCGGGCAGTTCGGGGACGGGCACGCCGAGCCTGCGGCCGATCCGGGACAGGGCGAGAACCGCCCAGGCGGGCTGCGAAAGGAACGAGTCGGTGCCGTCCTGGCCCTGCCACACCCCGAGGCAGGCGGCGGCGGCGAGCACCAGGGCGTACCGGTCGGCGAGCGCGCAGGCGCGCGGGTCGGCGAGTGTGGCGCGTACGGACTCCGGGAGCGCGGCGCACTGTTCGCGCAGCGCCCGCATCTCCTGGACGAACGCGTCCGCGAGGTCGGCGAGTGCCGCCCACTGGGGCCCGGCCGGGCGCAGCGCGCCGAGTCGCTCGCCGGCCCCGACCAGGGTCGCGGTCAGCACGTCGTCGCTGCCCGACAGGGTCAGCTTGCGGTAGTCGAGGGCCGGGACGGGCGCGGACAGCAGGAAGAGCCGCGCGGTGGGCTCCTCGGTGCGGAACCACGACGTCCGGGCGAGCGCGCGCAGTTGGGGTATCAGCACGGCCTGGCAGGCCGCGCTCCCGGCGTGACCGAGTCCGGCGACAGGCAGGTCCCGTACGAGTTTCTGGAAGCCGCCGTAGAGCGGGCCCCGGTCATAGCCGTGGAAGCCGAGCACGGTGGCGAGTTCCTCCAGGTCCTCGCGCAGCAGGTCCGGCATGGTCAGCTTGACGGCGGCGGCCATCAGGTGGGCGCTGTCGGGCAGCAGGCTCAGCGCGCGCAGCCCGGTGACGGCCATGCTGTCGCAGGCCAGCAGGTCCGCGAAGACACCGGCGAGCACCGTGTGGTGACGGCGCGCCGGCTGCCCGGCGGGGCGTCCCGCGGTGGCGGCCCGCACCGCGAACCGCAGCGCGCTGTCCACCCCGGCGACAACGGTGCCGGGGATCAGACAGCGGTTGACCATGAAGGTGCGCAGGGCGAGGGACACCCCGTCGCCGACCTCGCCGACGAGGGTGTCGGCCCGAACGCGGCTGTCGGTGAACTCCAGCCCCGCGAACCGGCTGCCGCGCATTCCGGGGGTGGGAACGCGCTGCAGCCGGCGCAGACCGCCCGGCGGGAGCCGCTCGGGATCGAGCAGCAGCACGGAGTGGCTTCTTGGGCCTGCCGAGGTCGCCGTGCGGGCGTACATGACGAACGCGTCCGCCCGGTCGGCGTTGATGACGACGTCCTTGCGGCCGCCGAGAACGAAGCCGCCGGGCACTGAGCGCGCGGTGAACTCGTCCCGCAGGATGGCGTTCGCGTGGGCGAGTTCGTGGTGCAGGATCGTGACGCGGCCACCGCCCCCGTCGAGCAGCAACGCGGCCGTACGGGCACGCTGTCGGTCGTCGCCCGCCGCCCAGACGGCGGACGCGCCGAACAGGGACGTGATCCCGTAGCCGAAGCCGAGGGCCACGTCGCGCCGGAACACCGGCCGCAGGACGCGGGCGAGCACATCCGGGCGGGCGAGCCGGCCGCCGAGCTCCCGGGGGACGAACTCGGCGGTGAGACGGGCGTCGGTGAGCAGTTCCTCGGTGGCTTCCGGTACGCGGCGCCGGTCGTCGGCGTCGAGCAGACTGCGGTAGCCGTGCGGGTTGTGCGGATCGTCGGGGTCGCCGAGGAGCGCCTCGATCCAGGCGGCGCGCTCGGCGCCGTCCAGCGGCGCTTCGCCGGCCGCGGTCCGGGGCGGGGCGGGCGGCCCCGCCCCGGCGGCCTCGGGTGCCGGTGGCGTCAGCGTCTCGGTCACAGGACAGTGACCGCACTCTCCGCGTGCTTCTTGGCCAGGTTGAGCGTCGCCGTGCTGTTGCGGCCCAGGGCATCGCGGACGTAGCGGCGGGCCCGCGCGATGTCCGCGTCCTCGCCGAGCACCTTCGCGATGTTCTCCTCGCGCAGCACCACGCTGTGCTGCGAGATGACCGTGGTGCCCGTCTCGTCGGGCACCACGGACCACTCACCGGTGTGCGCCGCCATCAGCGCCGGCGTGGCCGTCTGCTTGTAGACGATGCGACCGGCGTGCGGGAAGCACACCCGGACGGACTCGGTCGTGTGCGACGAGCCGTCGGCGGTACGGGTGTCCATCGACATGACCTGTACGCCCGGCTCGTCCTCGGTGAAGTCGAGCCGGGAGACGTGGGGCACCAGCTCCGGCCAGTCGCCGATCCGGTAGAGGAAGTCGTAGACCAGCTCGGCGGGACCGTGGACGCGCACCGAGTCCTCGAACGACAGGACCAGCTCGTCGAGCCGGGCCCAGCGCTCGGCGAGCCGGCTCAGATTGTCCAGCTCGGCACGGCTGTTGGTGGCGGTGGCCCGCTCGACCCACGCCACCTCGTCCGGGTCGTCGTCGGCGACCGTGAAGTCGTGCAGCAGCGTCAGCCGCGACCGGTCGGCCCCGAGCGAGTCGACGATCCAGGTGCCGCCCATGGACTGGACGGGGGCGGCGGGCAGCTCCTGACGGAACTCGACGCGGCGCCGCTCGGGGTCCAGAGTGCGGCGTGATGTCCACGACTTGACCTGGTCGTTGGCGGTCGCCCACATGCGCAGCCGCTCGTGTCCGCCGTCGAACTCGAGCTGCTCCACGTGCACGCTGGGCGGAAAGTACAGCGGCCACTTGACCGCGTCGGCGATCAGGCCGTAGACGACGCCCGCGGGCGCGCCCACGTTCACCTCGTGCGTCGTGCGGTGCACTCGCTCAGCGGACATGTCCAGTTCCTCACTTCCGGATCAGGAGGCGGCTTGGGCGGCGGTCAGAAGTTGCCGAGGCCACCGCAGACGTTGAGCGCCTGTGCGGTGATGGACGCGGCGTGCTCGGTGGTCAGGTAGCCGACGAGTCCCGCGACCTCCTGCGGTGTGGAGTAACGGCCGAGCGGGATCTTCGCCTCGAACTGTTCCTGCACGTGGTCCTCCGTGGTGCCCCAGGCGTCTGCGTAGCCCTGGCGGACCCGCTCGGCCATGGGCGTCTCGACGTAGCCGGGGCAGACCGCGTTGACGGTGACACCCCGGGGGGCGAGCTCCTTGCCGAGCGCCTTGGTGAAGCCGACGACGCCGTGCTTGGAGGCGGAGTAGGGGGCACCGAGCAGGACGCCCTGCTTGCCGGCGGTCGAGGCGATGTTGATGATGCGGCCGCCCTGGGCGTCGGCCAGGCCGCCGTTGTTGAGCACCTCGCGCGTCAGCAGGAAGACTCCGTTGAGGTTGGTGTCGATGACGTCGTACCAGAGGTCGTCGGTGATGCCGGCGGTGGGGCCGCCGCCGCTGCGTCCGGCGTTGTTGACGAGGACGGTGATCGGGCCGAACGCGTCGACCGCGGCGCGGACCAGGGCTGCCATGGACTCGGCGGAACGCACGTCGGCGGCGGTGCCGTCGACCTCCAGGCCCTCCTCGCGCAGGTCCTCCACGGTCTGCTTGACCTGCTGGGCGGTCCGCGCGCAGATGAAGACGCGGTGGCCGAGACGGCCCAGTTCACGGGCGACGGCCAGGCCGATGCCGCTCGTGGCGCCCGTGACCAGGGCGACCGGCTTCGCGGGCGACGGTGAAGACGGCGGTGACGGCTGTGACTCCTGCGTCGTCATCGTGTTCTCTCCATTTCCATGGCGCCGGTGATGGTCTCGGTCTCGACCGTGTCCTGAACGGCTCGAAGGCCACCTGAGCGGCGCTTGAGAGGTGCTGCACGATCACCGGCACGGGGACGTACGGGGGCGAGCGCCTCGGCGAGCGCGCCGGCGGTCAGGAAGTCGCCCCGCGCGGCGAGGTAGCCGTCGGGCCGGACGAGCGCCCAGGAGCCCGCCGCCAGGCCCAGGGCGGCACACAGGGCGCCGTCCGGGTCGGGCAGCGGCCGGGGCCCGGCGCCGCTGCCGCCGACGGAGCGCACGGACAGCCACGCGCCGTGCTGCCCGGCCGCGTCGCGGGCGGCGCGCACGGGGACGCCGTCGGCGTCGTGGCCGCCGGGGGCGACGAGCAGGGTCCAGCGCACGTCGCGCAGTTCACGCACCAGCGCGTCGCTGACCGTCGCCGCCCCGGACACGCGCTCGCCGGGCGCGGGCACGTGCCCCCGGCGCGGGACCATGACGGGCGAGGCGACGGGCGTCACGATGGGCACGGGTTCGGGCCCGCCGCCGGTGGTCAGGGAGGACCGGGCGTAGCCGAGGCGCAGCCCCGACATACCGCCGAGGACCTTGCGCTGGATGGCGCGCCGCAGCGGGGGCAGGTTGCGTACCACGGAGAAGACGACGGGCAGGGCCACCGCGGCCAGGGCGTTCTTGAACTGGACCAGCGAGGTGGCGGTGCGGGTCGAGCCGAGCAGGGCTTTGCCGACCGGGACACGCTCCTCCCCGTACGTGTCGAGCAACGGCCGCTCCGCGTAGCCCCGGTGGACCATGGCGAGCTTCCAGGCGAGGTTGTACGCCTCCTGGACGCCGGTGTTCATGCCCTGCCCGGAGGCCGGGCTGTGCACGTGGGCGGCGTCCCCCGCGACGAACACGCGGCCCTCGTGCATCCGCGGAACCATGCGCTGCTGGAAGGTGAACACGGACGTCCACTCGGGTTCGCCGACCCGTACCGCGCTGCCGAGGCCCCGGGAGAGCTTCGCGGTGAACCGCTCGGCGGCGCCGGTCGCGTCGGGCCTGTCCGGGGCCGTGTCGAGCAGGCGCCAGTGGCCCTCGCGGGCGTAGGGGACCATCATCAGGGCCTGGCCGCCGGTGTGGACCCAGTAGATGCTGTCGGGCGGCAGGTCGGTGCTGACGGGGGCGTCGGCGAGCATCCAGGTGTCGCGGCTCTCGCCGAGCAGCGGCAGGCCGAGGGCCTTGCGCACGGTGCTGTGGCCGCCGTCGCAGCCCACGAGCCAGGGCACCGTGCAGATCTCCTCGGTCTCCCCGGTCTCCCCGGTCTCGCCCCTCTCCCCCGTCTGCCCCGTCTGCCCTGTCTCTCTGGTGCCGTCGGCGCGGGTCAGTCGCGCTCGTACGCCGGTCCCGTCCTGCTCGAACCCGGCCAGCCGGACGCCCCACTCGACCTCCACGCCGAGCCGGGCCACGGCCTCGCGCAGCACGGCTTCGGTGCGGGTCTGCTCGATGATGACGCTGTAGGGGTGGCGGGTGGGCATCGACGTGTAGTCGGCGTCGAGGCGGACCAGGCGGCGGCCACCGGCGTACATGGTGAACGCCCTGTTCCTGCGGCCGTGCCGAAGGATGCCGTCGACCGTTCCCATCTGGTCGAAGGTCTCCAGAGTGCGCGGGTGGACGGCGACGGCGCGGCTGGTGCGGGAGGGCCCGGACGCCGCGTCGACGAGCCGGACGCGCAGGCCCCTGCGGGCCAGTTCGTGGGCGGCGGTCAGGCCGACCGGACCGGCGCCGACGACGAGGACCGCCGGGCCGGGTGCCACGGGCCCGGTGCTCATCACAGGCCGGACGCGATCGGCACGGCGGCCGTGCCGGCGCTGCGCTCGGGCACGGTTTCGTACAGGGCGGGCTCCGGGGTGGCCAGTTGCTTGAGGCCGCCGACGAGCGCCCCGAAGGCCGGGCTCGTGACAGCGGCGCGGTGGGCCGCGGCGTCCTGCCAGTCGGCGAGTTCCAGGAACACCGGCTCGCCGCCGGCCAGACGCAGCGTCCGGTGGCCGAGGTATCCGGGCTGGGCGCTCATGTAGGCGGTGACACGGTCCTTGGCGGCGAGGAACTCCTCGACATCGCCGTGGACGGTCAGCTTGTTCACGAAGGTCACCATGGCGGGTCTCCTGTCGGGGGGCGGTGCGTGGTCGGTGGTTGGGTTCAGGCGGCGGCTTCGGCGGCGGCGAGGGCGCGCACCTTCTGCCTCAGCGCCTGCCGTTCGGGTTTGCCTGTGGGGGTGCGGGGCACGGCGTCGAGGGCCTCGACCCTGCGGATGCGCTCGAAGGGGGCGAGCCGCCGGTTGGCCTCCTCGGCGACCGCGTCCAGCGTGTCCAGCGTGTCGAGGCCGGTGTACGCGGCGCGGCGCGCTGTGCCGGTCGGGTCACGCAGGACGATGCCCGCCCAGACGACGGCTCCGTGCACCGCGTCGGGCCAGCCGACGACGACGCATTCGGCGACCCTCGGGTCCTCGGCGATGATCCGTTCGACGCCGGTAGGTGACACGAGTTCGTTGTCGTACTTGAAGACGTCGCCGAGCCTGTCCACCAGGAACAGGCGGCCGTCCTCGTCGAGCCAGCCGGCGTCACCGGTGGAGAACCAGCCGTCGGCGTCGATCCGGGACGGCTCGTCGTCGTTCAGGTAACCGGCCATCACCTGCGGCCCGCGCACCTGCACCTCACCGGTGGCCCACACGGCGACGGGCTCCCGCGAGCCGAGGTCCACGACACGGCATTCGGTACCGGGCAGGACTGCGCCGACGGCGCCGCGCACCGCGGGGTCGGCCGGGCGCTGCATGTGGGAGAGCGGGGAGAGTTCGGCGAGGCCGTACCCCTGGACGACGGGCACACCGAGCGCCTGCCGCAGGCGGTGGGCCGCCGCCGGCGCCAGGGCGGTGCCGCCGGACATGACCGCGGTCAGCCGCGGGCCCGCCGGAACGCCCTCACAGGCGGTGGTCAGCCGCGGGTCGTCGGCGAGCCGGTGCAGCCGGGCAGGGAGCCCGTAGTAGTGGGTGGCGCCCTCGCGGGCGGCCAGGGCGAGCGAGGCCACCGGGTCCGGGTCGTGGCACAGGATCTGTGAAGCGCCCGCGCACACGGCCGAGTTGAGGTGCATCACATGGAACAGCGGCAGGTGGTTGAGGGTGACCGAACCGGGGCCGAGGCCCTGGGCCAGGGCGGTCTGCGTGGCGTTGGCGACGAGGTTGCGGTGGGTGAGGCGGACGCCCTTGGGGCGTCCGGTGGTCCCGGTCGTGAACTGGATGCACACCACCGAGGACGGATCGACGTCCGCCGGTTCGTCCCGCTCGTACGGCCCGTCGGGTGTCTCGTCGAGGGCCACGTGAAGGGGGACGGTGTCACCGGGGACCACCGCGTCGTCGGCGTCGGTGACGACGATGGTGTGCAGCAGCGGCAGCCGGTCGCGCATCTTCATCAGCTGCTCGCCGGTGGCTGCCGGTACCAGGGCGATCTCGACGCCGGCGGCGGCACAGACGTGGTGCAGCGCGTGCTCGTTCACCAGCGGATTAATCAGCGCGACGGTGTTGCCGCTGCGGCTGGTGCCGTAGTAGGCGGCGGGGAAGACCGGGTCGAGCGTGTTGGCCACGCCGACCACGGCGCCCCGGCGGCCGACGGCGCGCGCGAGGAAGCGGGCGATCCGGTCGGCGTGGGCGTCGAGCTGCCCGTAGGTGACGGTGCCTCGCCCGGTGGTGAGGGCGGGCGCGTGGGGGTCGCGTGCGGCGGCGCGACGCAGAAGGCCGTCCAGTGGCAGTTCCGGGTACGTGAAGTGCGGCACGGCGTGCGGCCCCCTTCGACGGGCTGACTGGTTGACGTGCTGTGTGCGTGCGGTTGCGCACCACGCTCGGCGCGTGGGCTCGAGAAATGTTCGAAAGCCGCTCAACCCCGGCCTCAGAAGGTGGGGGGACCCGGCGGAGTCCACCGCCGCACCGAACGGAGTGGCCATGACCGCGCAGCTCGAAACCGCCCCGCACTCAACGGCGTTCGGCGCCCTGTACGCGCAGGTGCAGCAGTTCTACGCGCACCAGATGCAGCTCCTCGACGGCGCCGAGTCACAGCGGTGGGCGGACACCTTCACCGAGGACGCCGTCTTCGACGTGCCGACACTCGCGGAGCCCGTGCGCGGCCGTCCCGGTCTGGTCGCGGCCAACCGCGGCGCCGCGGCGCGGCTCGCGGAGGCGGGCGAGCGGCACCGGCACTTCATGGGCATGTTCGATGTGGTGGAGCGCCCGGACGGCGCCCTGGACGTGCGGTCGTACACGACCGTCTACGCCTCGGTGATCGGCGGCGTCTCCCGCGTGCACCGGGTGTGCGTGTGCGAGGACGTGCTGGTGCGCGGCGCGGACGGGCGGTTGCTCGTGGCGACGCGCAAGGTCACCCGCGACGACCTCGGGTGAGCCGGTTCGTCCCGGTGGTGCCGGTTCAGGCGAGGCAGCAGGGCGGTCCGCCGTTGAACTCGATCATCTCGCCCAGTGCGGCCTGCCTTTCGGACATGGGCAGCGGGGCGTCGGCGGGCAGGCCCTCCAGTTCCGCGTACGCGCGGCGGAGGTTGGGGGCCAGCCGCTCCGGGTCGAGGAGGTCCGCGTAGCGCCCCAGGTGTGCGCCGCGCGCCGTCCGGATCGGTGTCAGGCCTGCCCGCAGGCCCTCCTGGGCGAGCCGCTGCACCAGGCGCAGATAGCCCTCGACGGCGTCGAACGTCTCGGGGCCGCCGACCGGTCCGTGTCCGGGTACGACGGTGGTGTCACCGAACGCGCGCAGCCGCCCCAGGGCTGCCAGCGATCCGGCGATCGAGCCCATCAGGCAGAAGGGCGTCACGCCGTTCATGACGAGATCGCCGGTGAACAGGACCCGCTGCCCGGGCAGCCAGACCACGGTGTCGTTCGAGGTGTGGGCGGGCCCTGTGTGTTCCAGCTCGGCACGGATCGCGCCGACGTGCAGGGTGAGGCGGTCGCGGTAGGTCACGGTGGGCGGCGCGAGCTCGATGCCGCCCCACACCACGTCCGGCCACAGGCCCGTCAGGTGCAGCCCGGCCGCCATCATCTCCGTACGCGTGCGCTCGTGGCCGATGACGACGGCCTCGGGGAAGACGAAGTTGCCGAAGGCGTGGTCGCCGTGGAAGTGCGTGGTGACGACGGCGCGCGGCGCCACGGGGTTCAACTCCAGTGCGGTGGCCCGCAGATGACGGGCCCGGGCCTCGGTCGCCGTGGTGTCGACGAGGGCGCTCTCACCGCCGGACACGATGATGCCCGCGTTGTTCAGGCACCACCCGCCGGGCGGCTGGAGATACGCGTGGACACCTTCGCCGACCTCGACGGCGCGGCCGAGCGGAGCGACGGCGGGCACCGGGGGACGGTCGGTGGTAGTGGGCTGCACGGCCGGTCTCCTCACACAGTTCTCGGTCCCACCGAGCGTGCTGCGCACGCCTCGCATCGCGGTGGACAGCGGGCCGCACCAGAGGCTGCGCGACGGGGCCGGGCCCGGCGCGAGCCGGTCTCGAGCGGTCGTCGACCGTTTCCCCGGACCGTTGCGGCCTACGGGTCCACCGAGCGAGGGAGCCAGCATGGCCGAGCGGCGTCGATGGTCGTCCCTACTGTTGCGGGAGGTCTGGTCCGGGCTTGTCGCCCTCGGCGCGGTGTACGTGACCGGTGAGACGAGCCGCTCGCGCACACCGCGCGTACTCCTGGCGCAGCCTCCCGCCGGCCATCCCGAGCGGCTGCGCCCGGACGTGCCGCTGACGTCGCTGGAGCTGGCCCTGATACGGGAGTTGGAGACCCGCTGACGTTCTGCCGCAGCCGCTCCGGTGCCGCCGGACACGCGCTAGGACCGGTCGAAGAGATCCGTTCGTACGTGGACGGGGACTCGGCCGTGGGCGATTCGGGACGTGATGCGCGGGCCGATCGGAGTCCGGGTGACCAGCTTCGCGGCGCCCGCCCTGGCGAGCGTCGCGACGCGTCCGGACGTGCCCAGGAACGCCTTGGCCTGCAGGCGCTGGACTCGGGTCACCGCGTCGGCGGCGGGCCCACGCAGTTCCTGGAAGCGGGCGAGGCGTGCGCGGCTCACGTCGCCCGCGCGCAGCGCCTCGACGAGAATGGGGTGGAGCACGGCGGCGTCCTGCAGCGCGAGGTTGATGCCCTGGGCGCCGAGGGGCCCGTGGGTGTGCCCGCTGTCCCCGACCAGGACGAGCCCGTCGTCGGCCCACGACGGGGCACGCGCCGCGAACACGTCGAGCAGCTTCAGATCCGCCCGGCTCGTCAGGTGCCGGTCGATGAGGTCGGCGAACTGCGGTACGGCGACGGCAAGTTGGTTCTTGATCGCGGTGAGGCCGGCGTCGGCGACCTCGGGCCAGGCGCGGTGCGGCAGCGTCCAGCCCACGCGGATCCGGTCGGGGTAGGTGTCGTGGACGAGGACAGCCGTGCCGGCCGCGCGGTGGATGCGCACGAGCCCGGTGGCCCGGCCGGGCGCGGGCAGCGAGAACCACACCACGTCCTGGTCGAACGCCTCGGTGCGCCCGGCGTCGATCCCGGCCAGCGCGCGGGTCTTGGAGAACCTCCCGTCGGCGGCGACGACCACCCGGGCGGGCACAGCCACCCGGCGCCCGCCGGGTCCGCTCGCCACCGCCCCCGTGTACCGGCCGCGCTCCTGGAGCAGCTCCTTGACCCGGTGCCCGTCGAGACAGGTGAAACCGGGCAGCCGGCGGCAGGCCGCGAGCAGGGCGTCGAGCAGGTGGCGCTGCGGCAGCGCCAGGAGCCGGTCGTACGGTGCGTCCAGGCGCCGGTAGTCGATGTCGAGCAGCAGGCGGTCGCGCTCGAGGACCTGGAAGCCGCGCAGGGTGCGGTCCCCGCGGGAGCGCGCGGCGGCCAGCACCCCGAGTTCGTCCAGGATCCGCTGGCCACCGGGCTGGAGTATCTCGCCGTGGAAGTCGCGTGCGAAGGCCCGTGACTTCTCCAGGAGCGTGACGCGCACGCCGGAGCGCAGCAGCATCAGGCTCAGGGCGAGGCCGGCCGGGCCCGCGCCGACGACGCAGACATCGGTGCGGTGCGTGGCGGGGGTGGTGGCGGCGCGCTCCGCCTGCTCCGTCTGCGCGGCTCGCCCCGTCTGCCCGGACATGCTCAGGCCACGGCCCTGGCGGCAGCCAGCGCCCGGTCGACCAGGGCGAGGAGGGCGCGCGGGGTCTCGGCCTCGTCGAGGCCGTCCTCGTCCAGGCTGATCCCGTATTCGCGCTCGATGCGTCCGGTGGTCTGCAGGAGTGCGAGCGAGTCGTAGCCGAGTTCCGTGAACGTGACGTCGATGACGTCGCCGTCCAGGTCGACGCCCTCCTCCTCGCCGGCGCACTCGCGCAGCAGGGTCTTCAGGTCGCTCAGTTCGAGGCGGTCCATGGTCTCTCCGTTCGGGTCGCGAAGCTGCGGGTCGGGCGGGGTGCGAGGGCGGACGGGGCTTACGCGGGGGCGCTGACGACGGCCGCCGAGTTGAACCCGCCACGGCCGCGCGCGAGGACCAGCGCGTGCCGCAGCCGGATCCCGGTGCGGGTGACGGTGACCAGGTCGACGGGGCAGTCGTCCGCGGGCCGCGCCGTGCCGGTGGTCGGCGGGATCACCTGGTCGCGCACGGCGAACAGGGCGGCTGCCAGGTCGAGCGAGGCGCCGCCCGCAAGGAGACGGCCGGTCATCGACTTGGGGGCGGTGACCGGTACGCCGCAGGCGCCGAACACCTCGGTGAGCGCGGCCGCTTCGGCCCGGTCCGCGGAACGCTCGCCGGCCGCGTCGGCGAACACGACGTCGATCTCGTCGGGCCGCACGCCAGCGTCGGCGAGCGCGATCCGTGCGGCGTCCACGAGGCGGGGCGTGCCGGGGCCGTCGAACGTGGCGGCGTATCCGGCGATGGTGCCGTACGCGGCGGCGCCGCGCGCGCGGGCGGCCGCGGCGTCCTCCAGGACGAACAGCGCCCCGCCCTCGCCGACGACGTGTCCGGTGGCGTCGGCGGCGAACGGCAGATACGCGGCGGCCGGGTCCTCGACGGTGCTCAGGCCACCGCCGGCCAGATGGGCGGCCCAGCCCCACGGGCACAGGCCGGAGTCGACCCCGCCGGTGATCATCACGCGGGCGCCCTTGCGGATCTGGCGGCGGGCGTGCGCGACCGCGTCGAGGCCGCCCGCCTGTTCGGACACGACGACTCCGCTGGAGCCGCGCAGTCCGTGCCGGATGGAGATCTGGCCGGTGTTGACGGCGTAGAACCAGGCGAAGGACTGGTAGGCGCTGACGTACTGACCGCCCTTGCTCCACAGCTCTTGAAGCTCACGCTGGCCGAACTCGAAGCCGCCCGCGGAACTGGCGGTGACCACGCCCGCGCTGTAGGCGGGCAGGTCGGCGGGATCGGTTCCGGAGTCGTCCAGAGCTTCCTTGGCGGCGACCAGCGACAGTCGGGTGACCCGGTCGGTCTGTCTCAGGAGCCGGCTGGGCAGATGTTCCTCGTCGAGGAAGCCGGGGACCTCGCCCGCGATGCGCACCGGGTAGCCGCTCGCGTCGAAGCGGGTCAGGCGGCGGATCCCGCTCTCGCCGCGCAGCACGGCGGCCCACCAGGCCTCGGCGCCCAGGCCGTTGGGGGCGGCGACGCCGATGCCGGTGACGACGGTGCCCGTGGTGGACGGGGCGAGGGCCGGAGCAGCCGGCGCCTCCATGGTCGCTGTGCTCATGCTGCCTCCTGCAGTCGCGGCCGGGTCAGGACGATGGCGCTCTGGAAGCCGCCGAAGCCGCTTCCCACGCTGAGCACCGTGTCGGTGCGCTGTTCGCGTGCCGTGAGCGGGGTGTAGTCGAGGTCGCAGGCCGGGTCGGCCTCGTGCAGGTTCGCCGTCGGGGGCACGGTGTTGTGCTCGATGGCGAGGGCGCTCGCGGCGACCTCGAGGGCTCCGATCGCACCGAGGGAATGCCCGATCATCGACTTGATGGAGCTGACGGGCGTCCGGTACGCGTGGTCGCCGAGGCTGCGCTTGAACGCGGCGGTCTCGTGGCGGTCGTTCTGCTTGGTGCCGGAGCCGTGGGCGTTGATGTAGTCGACGGCGGCCGGGTTCAGGCGCGCCTCGTCGAGCGCGGCCCTGATGGCCTCGGCCATTTCCTCACCGTCGGACCTCAGTCCGGTCATGTGGTACGCGTTGGAGCGCCCGGCGAATCCGGCGATCTCCGCGTACACGTGGGCGCCGCGACTGCGGGCGTGCTCGAACTCCTCCAGGACCAGAACGGCGGAGCCCTCGCCGAGCACGAACCCGTTGCGGGTGCGGTCGAAGGGGCGTGAGGCGGTCGCCGGGTCGTCGTTGCGGGAACTGGTCGCCTTGATGGCGTCGAAGCAGGCCACGCTGATCGGGGAGATCGGTGCCTCGGTGGCCCCGGCGATCATGACGTCGGCGCTGCCCTCGCGGATCAGGTCGACGGCGTGGCCGATGGAGTCGAGGCCGGAGGTACAGCCGGTGGACACCAGCGAGACGGGTCCCTGGGCGCCGGTGGCCAGGGCCACTTCGGCGGCCATGGAGCTGGGCACGAAGTAGTCGAAGAGGTGGGCGACGGCCTTGGTGTGGTCGACCTCCCACCGGGAGCCGTTCTCGCTGACCACTCCGTACTCGTTGTCGAGGCCGGTGGTGCAGCCGAGCGCGCTGCCGAGCGTGACGCCCGTACGCACCGGGTCGAGTTCGTGGCCGAGGCCCGCGTCGGCGACGGCCTCGCGGGCGCTGGTCAGCGCGAACTGGGCGGCCCGGTCGAGGCGGGCGGCCTCGCCGGGCGTGAACCCGTGGGCGGCCGCGTCGAAGTCGGCCTCGGCGGCGATGCGCGAGCGGAACGAGGACGCGTCGAACAGGGTGATGCCGCGGGTGGCCGTGCGGCCCGCCGTGAGCGTCTGCCAGTAGTTGTCGGTGCCCACGCCGCCGGGGGCGACGACTCCGATGCCGGTGATGACGGCGCGTCTCATCGGTATCCCCTCACAGTTGTCCTCCAGCAGGTCCGGGTACGAGCGCGGTGCGGCGCGCCACGCGGCAGGCACGTCCGATGAGCGGGGGCAGTTCCGGGCCGCGTACGAAGAAGTGGTCGCCGGGCACCGTGCGGCGCACGAAACGACTGCTGGTCCAGCGCTGCCAGCCGGCCAGTGCGGCCGGCCCGACCACGGGGTCCTCGCGGCCGCCGACGGCGAGCACGGGCACCGGCACTGGGCCCTTGGCGACGTCGTCCACGGCGGCGGCGCGCAGCGCGCGGGCCAGTTTGAGGTCGTCCCGCAGCACGGGCAGGACGGTGCGGTGCCAGACGCTGCCCCGCTCGGCGAGCGCTCCGTCCGGCGCGGAACCCAGGTCCCCGACGAAGCGCAGCAGTTGCTCGTCGGTGATGTCGCCCGGGTCGGCGGCGGGCGCGACGGTGTGCGGGGCGGGGCAGGCCCCGACGGCCAGCAGCTGGGGACCGGGCAGGCCGGCGTCGAGGAGGGCGCGGGTGAGGGTGTGGGCGACCATGCCGCCGAGGCTGTGCCCGTACAGCGCGTACGGGCCTTCTTCGGCGGCGGCGGCGAGCGGGCCGAACAGATCGTCGAGCAGAGCGCCGCGGTCCGTCGGTCGCGGCTCGCGGCGCCGGGCCTCACGCCCCGGGAGCAGCATGGGGACGATGTCGATGCCCGGCCCGCAGCGTTGCTGCCAGCGGCCGAAGCTCGTCACCCCGGCGCCGGCGTGCGCGAAGCAGTACAGCCTTACGTCCATGGGACCCGAGCCTCGCCGACCGGCCTGGAGAACGACTTGAACCGGCCGGCCACCCGCACCGAAGCGGCCGTCAGGCGGCGTACAGGTCGAACGTGGAGGAGCGGCGCGGCCCGCAGATGACGTCGAGCTTCGGGTCGACGGCGAGCATCGCGTGGTGCAGGCGCTGGAGCTGCGGCGCGGGTTCGACACCGAGCTCCTCGATGAGCCGGCCGCGCAGCCGGTGATAGATGCCGAGCGCCGCCGCCTGCCGGCCGGAGCGGTAGAGCGCCACCATGGCCTGCGAGTGCAGTCCCTCGTGCTGCGGGTGACGGGCGATCAGATCGGTGAGTTCGGCGATGACCTCGACATGGCGGCCGAGGCGCAGATCGGCGTCGATGCGGCGCTCACGGGTGACGAGCCGGCTCTCCTCCAGACGCATGACCTCGATCGACAGGATGGGCCCGACGCGCACGTCGACCAGCGCGGCGCCCTCCCACAGGTCGAGCGCCTCCCGGTAGGCGCGGGCCGCCTGCTCGTCCTCGCCCTCGTCGGAGGCCTGCTGCCCCTCGGCGACCAGACGCTCGTACTCGCGTACGTCGACGGCCTCGGACGGGATCTGCAGGAGGTAGCCGCCGTGCCGGGTGGCCAGTACGTCCTTGGCGGCGCTCGGCACGCCGGGCCCCATGGCCGTGCCGAGGCGTCGGCGCAGCTGGAGTATGTACGTCTGGAGGGTGGTGAGCGCGCTCTGCGGCAGCTCGGTCCCCCAGATCTCCTCCATGAGCGTGGGCACGGGCACGACCCGTCCCGGGTAGAGCGCGAGCAGTGCGAGGATCTGCCGTGGCTTGCCCGCCGTCGGAACGATCGACATCCCGTTGACGGCGGCACTCAGCGGACCCAGAACCTGAATCTTCATGGTCTCCTCCGTACCGGTATCCGATGGGCATCGATATTGCGCCGCAGAGCGGATTCCTGTCTTTTCCTCACGAGCCGGGGACGAGAGGCACCGTAGCCGCCCTCGATCTTTCGCAGCGTCATCCTCCAGGCGCCTTCGAGCAGTTCTCCACGCGCCTCTGTCTGACACGGCACTGACGCGGGCCTGACCCTTCGAATGGGGCGCCGACAACGCCTTCCGGAGGAGTCGCGGCGCTATTACCTTCCCTTCCATGAATACCCGTGAAAAGCGTGATGTGCCGGCGGAAGCGGATCCCCTGACCCGGCAGCTGCTGCGCCAGATGGTCGCCGGTGCGATGCAGCTCGAGCTGTCCGAACTCCCGGATGACGAGGGTGACTTGGTCAACCACGGCCTGGATTCGATCAGCACGATGCAGCTGATCGCCGCGTGGCACCGGCGCGGGGTCGAGGTGGGCTTTCCCGAGCTGATGGCCCGGCCCACGCTCGGCCACTGGTGGGAGCTGATTTCCCGCCCTGCCGACGGCACGCGCGCCGCCTGAACGGGCCGGTATCCGTGGGACGGTGGCCGGCTTCGCGCCTCAAGGCCTCACCCACGGTCCCTTGAGAGGCACTCGCGTCCGCCCCGCGAAAGCTCCGATCCGTCTATGGTCCGATAGCCGAAGAGCTATTCATGGTTTTCCGGGAAGCACCGGAAACGGATCACCAGACGGAGCCCCCATGGAATTCGGCGTGAACTTTTTCCCGGTCGTCGACCCGGCGAAGAAGAGTGCAAGCACCTATTACGACGAGAGCCTTCAACTGGTCGAGCTGGCCGAGGCGCTGGAGTTCGAACACGTCCAGACCGTCGAGCACTACGGCTCCGCCTACGGCGGCTACAGCCCCGACCCGGTCGTGTTCCTGACCGCCGCCGCCGCGCGCACCAGCCGCATACGCCTGGTGACCGGCGCGGTCGTCGCGTCGTTCGCCCACCCCGTGCAGATCGCCGCGCGCCTCGCGCTCCTCGACAACCTCTCGCACGGCCGCCTCGACGTCGGCTTCGGCCGCGGTTTCCTGCCCGACGAGTTCGAGCTGTTCGGCGTCTCCATGGAGGAGAGCCGCACCCGCTTCACCGAGGTCGTCGACGCGTGCATCGCCCTGTGGAGCGGCGAGGAGGTCCGCTTCGAGGGCGAGGTCCACCGGTTCGGCCCGGTGTCCGGCTTCCCCCTGCCCTACCAGCGCCCCCGTCCCCCGGTGTTCGTCGCGTCGGCGACGAGCGCAGAGTCGTGCGCGCTGGCCGGCACACAGGGCCACCACCTTCAGGTCGTGCCCTCCGTGACCAGTCAGCAGCAGCTGACGGAGATGACCGCCGCCTACCGCACGGCGCGCCGCGCCGCGGGGCACGAGGGTCCGGGCCGCATCCAGATCAAGTACACCTGCTACCTCGGTGAAAACCGTGACGTGGTCCTCGCGGACGCCCGCGCCAACGAGCAGAACTACGTGGACATGATGGCCGGCGCGGTCGCCTCCTGGGCGGGTGCGCGCTCCGAGCAGTACCCGGGCTACGAGAAGTTCGTGGAGAAGGCGCGTGCCTACGACTTCGACCAGGCCCTCGCCGGCCACAAGGTCCTCGCGGGCACGCCCGACGACGTGCGCGCGCAGATCGAGACGATCCGCGGCTGGTACGGCCCGGACATCTGCCTGAGCCTGCAGTTCAATCCGGGTCATCTGCCCTACGCGCGCGCCGTGCGCGCCATGGAACTGTTCGCCGCCGAGGTCGCCCCCGCCTTCGCCGACTCCGCCGTCGCGGCCGCGGCCGCGGCCGCGTGAGAGGGGTGAACGGTATGCAGCAGCCTCTGCGCCTGTTCGTCTTCCACCACGCCGGCGGCTCCCACCTGTTGTACCGCGAGTGGCCGGCCAAGCTGCCCGCCCACTGGGACGTGCGTCTCATGGACGCGCCCGGCCGCGGCCGCCTCACAGGCGAACCGCCGATCGACGACGCGGGTGAGCTGGCGGCCTTCTTCCTGCGCCGCCTCGCCGCCGATCTGACCGGCCCGTTCGCCTTCTTCGGGCACAGCATGGGCGCGCTCGTCGCGTACGAGATGACGCGTCGCCTCGCCGCCGAGGGGCGTGAACTGCCGGTGTGGCTGGGCCTGTCGGCGCGCGGCGCGCCACGCCCGCTGGGCGAGAACACCCGTCGCCACGCGCTGCCCGACGAGGAGCTGCGCCTCCATCTCGCCGCGATGGGCGGCACGCCCGTCGAGGTGCTGCGGGACCCCGACCTGTGGGAGATGTTCGCCCCGGCGATCCGTAACGACCTGAAGCTGGTGGAGAGTTGGCGCCCGCTTGCCGACACCCCGGCGCTGACGATGCCGGTCGCCGTGTACGGCGGCATGAAGGACGTCGTCGTACCGCCCGAGCGGCTGGCTGCCTGGGAGCAGCACGCCGAGCGCTTCCAGGGGCTGCGGATGTCCGAAGGCGGCCACTTCTACTTCCAGGCCGACCCGCGCCCGCTGCTCGGCCTGATCACCCGGGACGCGACGGCCGCCCTGTCGGCGGCGGTGAGCCCGTCATGACCGGGCCGGACGCCGATATAGCCCACACAGCAGACTCAGCCGACACAGCCGACGTAGCCGTTGTCGGCCTGGGTGCCTGGGGTGCGAGCGCGCTGTGGCAGCTGGCCCGGCGCGGCATCCGGGCGGTCGGGATCGAGCGCTACGGTCTCGCCAACATCAACGGCTCCTCCCACGGCGAGAGCCGGATGTTCCGCACGGCGTGCCTGGAGCATCCCGCGCTGGTGCCGCTGGCCCAGCGTTCGCGGGCACTGTGGCGGCAGCTGGAGAACGAGACGGGCACCCGCCTGTTCGAGCCGACCGGCGCGATGCTGATCGGGCCCGAGGACGGCCGGATCGTGGGCGGCGCCCTGCGGGCGGCCCGTGAACACGGCCTGGACATCGAGGTGCTGGACCGCGACGCGCTGCGCCGGCGCTGCCCGGCCCACGAAGGACTGCCGCAAGGCCACATCGGGGTCGTGGAGCCCGCGGGCGGACTGACCCTGCCGGAGGCGACGATCCGGGCGGCGGTCGGTGCGGCCCGCGCCGCGGGGGCGCGGATCCTCACCGACACGCGCGTCACGGCGTTGGAGTTCACCGGGCCGGATGTCGCGGTGCACACGGCCGCGGGCCGGGTGCTGCGCGTCGGGCAGGTCGTGGTGTGCGCCGGGCCGTGGCTGGACCAGCTGGTGCCCGGCCTGCCGCTGGAGGTCGTACGGATGCCCACCACGTGGTTCACGCCCGAGGTGCCGGACGAGCGGTTCACGCTCGGGCGGCTGCCGGTGTTCATGCGTGAACTGGACGGCGGGGACGTGCTCTGGGGCCACGGCACGCTGCCGGGGGGCACCGAGGTGAAGCTGGGTCTGGAGGACGGCGGCAAGCACTTCCGGGTCGTGGACCCGGAGACTGTGGACCGGTCCGTCGCACCGGCCGACTGGTCCGTGCTCGCCGGGCATCTGGCGACGACGGTGCCGGGCGTGGGCCCGGACCCGTCGCGGGTCACCGCGAACCTCTACGCGCGCACGCCGGACGGCCAGTTCGTCATCGGCAGGCCGCGCGGCAAGCCCGGGCTCGTGGTCGCGGGCGGCTGCAGCAGCCACGGCTTCAAGCACTCCACGGGCATCGGCGAAGTGGTCGCCGACCTCGTCCAGGGCAAGGAGCCCGCGTTCCCCCTGGGCTTCACCGACCCCGACCGGTTCGAGTGACGCGCGTGCCGCGTGAGGCGTGACGCGCGAGGAAGATACGAGGGAGAGATGCAGTTCCGCATTCTCGGTCCCGTGGAGATCCAGGACGAGCGAACCGGCCTGAGGATTCTTCCGACGGGCGCCAAGCAACGCGCCCTGCTGGGCGCACTCGTGGTGAAGTCCGGGCAGGTCGTGTCCGTCCACCGGCTGATCGACGAGCTGTGGGGCGAGCACCCGCCCGCCAACGCGACGAACGCGCTGCAGGCCCATGTGGCCCGGCTGCGCCGGCTCCTGCCCGTGCCCGAACCCGGATCGGGCGAGCCGCACCACGAGTGGATCGTGACGCGCTCGCTCGGCTACGTCCTGCGCCTCGGCCGGGACGCGACGGACACCACGGACGCCGCGCGGTTCAACGAGCTGGCCACCCGGGGCCGGGCCGCCGCCGCGGACGACCCGCAGCACGCGGCCGAACTGCTGCGCAGCGCCCTGGCGCTGTGGCGGGGACCCGCGCTGGAGGGCAGTGTGCGGGGGGACATCTGCGCGGCCGAGGCGGCGCAGCTGGAGGAGAACCGGCTCACCGCTCTGGAGACGCTGTACGACGCGTGTCTGCGCGCGGCGCGGCACGACGAGATCATCGGCGAGCTGGAGGAGCTGACCACGGATCATCCGATGCGGGAGCGGTTCTACGACCTGCTGATGGTGGCCCTCTACCGGTGCGGACGCCAGGCCGAGGCCCTGAGCGTGTACGACCGTGCGCGCAAGCGCCTGGTGCACGAGCTGGGTGTGGAGCCGGGTCCCGCGCTGCGCGGCCGGATGGACGCGATCCTCCAGCACGATCCGGGTCTCGCGGCGCCGGGGACGGCCGAGTGGGTGGCTTCGGTGCACCCGATGCCGCTGCCGGCGCGGACCGGCGTGCCGGGACCTTCGGGCGTGACGGGCGGGGATGCCGGGCCCGACGCGACAGTGCTGAGCCTGAGCGGGGAGATCACCCGGCTGCGGCACCGCATCGAGCGGCTCTCACTGGAACAGGAGGAGCTGATGCGCCGGTTCGACCGGCTGACCGCGCATCCGGCGGCGGGCCAGTAGGCCCGCCGCCGGGCGGTCGGCGGGTCAGATCCGGTGCTCGCGCGCCGTGTGGAAGCCGCGCCGGTACCACAGCAGCGGATCGGCCACCGGGGCACCGGGGCGGATCTCGGCCGGTGTCCCGAGCACGAGGTCGTGGTCCCCGGCGCGGACGATGCGCGCCGTGCGGCAGCGTACGAGGAGCGCCGCGTCCGGGAGGTACGGCGTGCCGGACCCCTCCCACGCCGCGAATCCGCCGCCCGTGAACCGGTCGACGTCCTGCGTGGCGAAGCGCCGCGCGAGGGCCCGGTGGCCCTCGCCGAGCACGTTGACCACGAACTCCTCGGCATGCGTCAGCGTCGCGTGGCAGCTGGAGGTCAGCGCGATCCCGACCATGATCAGCGGTGGCTCCAGCGAGACGGAGGTCACCGAGCTGGCCGTGAAGCCGCGGCGCTGCCCGTCCGGGTCGAGGGCGGTGACGATGCTGACCGGTGCGGCCAGCAGCGCCATCGCGTCCCGGAAGGCCTGCGGGGCGACCACGGGGCGTGTCTTTTCCTGCAGTCCTGTCATGCGTGCTCCTCGATCACGGATACGGCGTCCGCGAGCGGGCGCAGCTCGCGGTGCGGTGCGGGCAGCGACACCTCGCGCGGCGCGGCGCGGCCCCAGGGAAAGCCGTCATGGACCTCGAGCCGCCGCGGCGCTGAGCCGTCCGCCCCGCGCTCCACGCAGAGGGACACCAGCACCTGCGGGCGCGGCGCCAGTTCGGCGAAGCACCAGCGGTCCGCGCTGTCGCCCGCGGGCGGCCTGAATCCCAGCACGCCCTGTTCCTCGTCCAGTTCGAAGGCGAACGAGTCGAAGGGCAGCCCCAGGCCGAGACCGCGGGCCTTGGCGTACGCCTCCTTCAGGGTCCACAGCCGCAGCGTGGCCCGGTCGCGCCTCGCACCCTCCGCGATGGCGGCGAGGTACGAGCGCTCCTCCGGCGCGAACGACTCCACGATCCACTCGAAGCCGCGTTCGCCGCCCCGGTCGATCCGCTCGATGTCGATACCGACCCGGCGGTCGCGGGCGACGGCGACGACGTTGAAGCCGTGCGCGTGCGAGAGGTTGAAGTCCAGGTCGCGCCCGCCGCCGGGCAGGCCGCCGGGCGGCGACTGGAGGAAGGGGCGGCCGCGCGAGGAGCGCCAGATCGTGGCGTCGGCCTCGGGGATGCCGGTCTCCAGGGACAGCACGCGCCGTACGAGGCTGTGGGCGACGAGGTACTGCCGCCGGTCGCGCTCGAACAGGAACCGGCCGGCGATCTCGCGCTCGTGCTCGTCGAGCCAGTTCCGCGCGAGCAGGGTGCTGGTCGCCTCGTCGAGGCCTTCGTTGGGGCAGAACCAGATCCCCACGGTGTCCCGGCCGCCGCCCGGGCGCTCACCGGTCATCGAGTGCCCGCCCCGGTCAGGAGCTGGTCCCGCTCGCGGCGGATCTGGCGCAGCATGCCGGCGAGCACCCTGCCGGTGCCGATCTCGGTGAACTCGGGCTCGGGACCGTAGACGCCGGTGAGGATCGCCTCGACGGTCTCGTGCCAGCGCACCGGCTGGTGGATCTGCTGGAGCAGGGTCTCGCCGATGCGGTGGTGCTCGTAGGGGCGGGCGGTGGCGTTGGCGATCACCGGGTACGCGAGGGGGCGGAACGGCGTTGCCCGTACGACGGGTCCGAGGCTCTCGGCGGCCGGGGTCATGTAGCGCGAGTGGAAGGGGCCGCTGACGTCGAGGCGGCGCACCATGCGGGCGCCCGCGTCCTCCAGGATCGGCCCCGCCTCCGCCAGGTCGTCGGCCGGTCCCGCGAGAACGATCTGGCCGGGGGTGTTCAGGTTGGCCAGGTCGAGGGAGCCGAACCCGGCGCGCAGCAGCAGGAAGCGCAGCCTGCTCTCGGGCAGGCCGATGACGGCGCTCATGCCGCCGCCGGTGACCTCGGCCATCGCCGCGGCCCGCGCGGCGACGAGCCGCAGCCCGTCGGCGAAGCCGAACGCACCCGCCGCGTGCAGGGCGTTGTACTCGCCGAGGCTGTGGCCCACCGCGAGGTCCGGGCGCTCGCCGCCGTCCTCCAGGTGGGCGCGGTGGGCCAGGGCGTTGACGACGAACAGGGCGGGCTGGGTGTAGCGGGTGTTGCCGAGCTGCCCTTCGGGGTCCTCCAGGCACAGCCGGCGCAGGCTGTAGCCGAGCACGTCGGCCGCCTCCTGTTCCGCATCGGGAAAGCGGGCGAACAGTTCCCGGCCCATGCCGACGCTCTGGGCGCCCTGGCCGGGGAACATGAAGATCCGCGTCATGGTGGTCACTTCCTTCGGCTCAGACGGTCACAGGTGTGGGGAAGGCCTGGTCGGCGAGGTCGCCGAGGTCGGCCGCGGTGAAGAGGGTCTCCAGCGGGAGCTCGCGGCCTCCGTCGGCGGCGATGCGGGCGGCCAGCCGCAGGAGCTGCCTGCTGGTGGCTCCGAGGGCGAACAGGTCCTGTTCGGGGCGGAGTTGGCCGGTGTCGGTCCCGAGCTCGGCGGCGACGATCCGGGACAGGCGGGTGAAGGGGGCGGCGGCTGCGGGTTCGGCGCCGGCTCCGCTCGGGGCAGCGCAGGCCACCGGTGCGGACTCCGCGGCGAGGCCGATTCCCCACACGGAGCCGAGGCGGGCCGAGAGAGTGTCGGCAGCTTCGGGCGCGGGCGAAGGCAGGGGCGCGGCAGCCGGGGCCGGTGCGGCCGCGGCGGTCGGACCGGCTGATCCGGTCGATGCGGCCGATGCGGCGGGTGCGGTCGGTCCGGTCGGTGTGGCCGGTGCGGTCGGTGTGGCCGGTGCGGTCGGTGCGGTCGGTGCGGTCGGAAGCAGGTAGCGCGTACGGGTCAGTGGCGTGGCCGGGAGCGCTGCCTTGGCCGCGGCGATCGGGGGCCAGTCGACCTGCTCCCCCGCCGCCCACGCGGCCAGCGTGTCCGCCTCCCGCCGCGGGCTGTCGGCGCCCGCGACGACGACGCCCTCGCCGCCGCAGCGCATGCGGTGGGCCAGCGCGCGCAGGCCCGCGACAGCCCCTGCGGCGTCCGTGACCAGGCCGCCGCGCGCCGGGCGGTCGGTGCGGCCCTCGCGCAGGGCGCGGGCGACGCGCCCGGCGCCCAGGGACGGGTCCCGCGCCCAGGCGTCGGCGAGGCTGTCGGCGAGCGCGGCGAGGTTCTGCGGCGTGTCGGCGGACAACGGCAGCGCCCAGGTTCCCTGATCGTCGGGGCCCGGCTCCACGGCCGGCGGTTCCTCGACGACGAGGCTGCCGTACGAGCCGCCGCCCGCGAAGCCGTTGACCAGCACGCGGCGGGGCGCACCGGGTGCGGTGCGCCAGCTGTCGGCGCCCTCGGCGGCCAGGGCGACCGATCCTCCGGTGCGGTTGAGCGCCGGGTTCACCGCCGAGGTGAGCAGCGTCGGGTACACGTCGGCGCGACGGAACTGGGTGACGACCTTGCCCAGTTGTGCGAAGACCGAGGCCGCCTCCAGGTGTCCGGTGTGGGGCTTGACCGTGCCGACCGGCACAGGTGCCGTGCCGGCGCCGTCGCCGCCGAACAGCCGCCCCAGCGCGGTGAATTCGAGTGCGTCGGCGAGCGCGGCGCCGGCCGCGGCCGCCTCGACGTACCCGATGTCGGCGGGCCCGATCCCGGCGTCGTCGAGCGCGGCCCGCATGGTGGCCTCCTGCCGCTCCGGGTCCGGGATGCCGAACTGGCGTGTCGTACCGGAGTGCTGGAGCGCACCGCCGCGCAGCACGGCGTGCACCGGGTCCCCGTCGGCAAGTGCGCGGTCCAGCGGCTTGAGCAGGACCGCGCCGACCCCCTCGCCGACCAGCCAGCCACTGGCCCGGTCCGTGAAGGCGCAGGAATCGGCGTCCTGGGCGACGAGGCCCATCTCGGACAGGACGTCGAGGTGGTCGGGGTGGAGCACCAGGTTGGACCCGGCGGCGAGCGCGGCCTCGCAGCGTCCGTCGGCGACGGCCCTGTAGGCCGCCTCGACCGCGGCCAGACCGGATACACAGCCGCTGTCGATCAGCAGGCTGGGTCCGGTGAGGCCGAAGGCGTGCGAGGTGCGGTGGGCAAGACCGCCGCGGGTGGCGTGCGTGCCGTCCTCGGCCCGTTCGTCCGCGCGGGCGGCGACGCCGTACAGGGCGTGGTCCTGCCACATGGATCCGACGTAGACCCCGACCCGGCCGTCGAGGCGGTCCGGGGTGAGCGCGGCGTCCTCGAAGCACCGGCGGGCGACGGACAGCAGGATGCGCTCCTGCGGGTCGATGGCGCTGCCTTCGGCCTCAGGGATGCGGAACTCCTCGGCCTCCACGGCGAGTACGTCGTCGAGGTAGCCGCCGACAGCCGCGCCGGCCCGCCGGGCACGTGAGCGCAGCGGCGCCCAGCGCTGCGCGGGCGCGGGCCCGGTGGCCGTGCCGGAGCGGGCGATGAGGTCGTCGAGTTCGTCGAGGGTGCGGGCTCCGGGCAGTTCGGCGGCGAAGCCGACGACGGCGACGGCCCGCTCGCCCTGCGGCGTGAGCACGGGCGCGGCGGGGGCGAGCGCGGCGCGCCGGCCGCGGGTCTGCTCGGTGAGGGCGCCGCCCCACAGGGACAGCAGCAGCTCCTGGTCGCCGCCGACGCCGAAGTCGCCGCGCACCGCGTCGAAGTCCATCTCCCCGACCGCGCACAGGCCGAGCCCCCGCTCGGGGGCTCCCGTCAGCAGCAGCTGGGCGATGTGCCCGGCCTCGACGGTGGAGAAACGGGTGGCGTTGCGTTCGCCGTAGGCGGGGGCGATGGCGGCCGGGGTGGAGACCAGGAACACGCCGAAGCCGGAGCCGGCGACGAGGGCCCTGTTGTGGTGGACGTGCAGGTCCGTGCCGTACCGGGCGTCGGGAGCAAGGGCGATCAGGGCACGCTCGGCCGGGTGCAGGTAGTACAGGCCGGGTGCCAGGTCCTGTACGGCGCCGGGGGCGACGTACACGTACACCTGGACCGGGTAGAAGCCGCCGCCGGACGGATAGCGGCGCTTGGCGCGGCCGTCGAGCTCGCCCCAGGTGACGCCGGCGAGGAGGCCGAGGAGGTCGTGGGCGGGCAGCGGGCCGGCGGCGAACTCCCGGAAGGAGGAGGCGTCGAACAGGGCGCGCGCCTCGTCGGGGGCGGCCGGCGGGACGGGGACGCGGCGCAGCGACGGGGGCAGCACCCGCTCGGCGACCCGGGCCTCCTTGAAGGCCGCCTTGGCCGCCGGGTCCAGGGCGATACGCACGTCGGGGCCGGTGGCAGAAGCGGTGGGCGCGGACGCGGGCGTCGCGGGCGCGGGCTTCGGGGCGACGCTCTGCGCGATGGACCGTGGGGTGGGGCTCTGGATGAGGACGTCCACGGGGACCTGTGTCCCCGTCACCGCCTCGATCTCCTGGGCGATGCGGATCATCGTGAAGGAGGTCGCTCCCAGGTCGAACAGGTCGGCGTCCAGGTCGACCCGGTCCACGCCGAGTATCCCGGCGGCGCTGCGGGCGACGTCCTCGGCACCGATCGGCGCGGCGGCGCTGTTCGAGGAGGCCGGGGACGCCGGAGGTGTCGCAGGTGCCGCGCCCGTCGCCGGTGACGCGTCCGTCGCCGGTACGGCGGCCGCCGTGAGCGCGTCGAGCGTCGGCTTGCTGATGAGGGCGTCGACCGGCAGCGCGGTTCCGGTGAGCCGTTCGATCTCCTGCGCGATGCGGATCATGGTGAAGGAGGTGGCGCCGAGGTCGAACAGGTCGGCCCCGCCGTCGAGTTCGGCGACCCCGAGCACGTCGGCGACAGCGGCCCTGATGTCCCCGCGCACGTCTGTCCCGGATACCGGCGCGGACGCCGGCTTCGCGCCGAAGAGCTCCGCGGCGGCCGGGCGGTCCAGTTTGCCGTTCGTGGTCAACGGAAGGTCCTCCACGAAGCGGAAGTGGCTCGGTATCAGGTACGCGGGCAGCAGGTCGCCCAGGGCGCGGCGGATCTGCGACACCCGAGGCGCACGGTCCCTCTCGCGGGCCACGCAGACGGCGGCGAGGATCTGTTCGCCGGAGGCCTCGTCCTGGACCGGCAGCACGCGCGCCTCGGCGACCCCGGGCACATCGGCGAGGGCCGCCTCGATCTCCTCGGGCTCGATGCGCAGCCCGCGCAGCTTGAACTGGCCGTCGATCCGTCCGAGATAGCGGATCTCGCCGTCCTCACCGACAAAACCGAGGTCCCCCGTGCGGTAGAGCCGCGGCGACGGGTCGAGGCCGGGGAAGGGCGACGCGACGAATCGCTCGGCGGTCAGCTCGGGCCGCCCGTGGTATCCGAGAGCGACCTGGCGGCCGCCGATGAGGATCTCCCCGGGGGTGCCGGGGGCCACCGGGCGCAGCCGCTCGTCCACCACGTGGATGCGGGTGTGCGCGACGGGGCGTCCGATCGGCACGGTCGGTTCGTCCCAGTCGGGCCGGCAGGCCCAGTGCGTGACGTCGATGGCGGCCTCGGTCGGCCCGTAGAGGTTGTGCAGCTCGGGGCCGCCGGCCGCCTGTCCGCGTGCCGCGAACACCTCGTAGAACTGCCGCATCGTGGCGACCGGGAGTGCCTCGCCGCTGGTGAACACCGTGCGCAGTGCGGTGCACGCGGAGGCTGCGGGGTGGCGCAGGAACATGCCGAGCACGGACGGCACGAAGTGGGTGACGGTCACCTTTTCGTCGCGCAGCAGCCCCGCGAGATAGCCCGGGTCGACATGGCCGCCGGGCCGGGCGACGACGACGGACGCGCCCGCGAGGAGCGGCCAGAAAAACTCCCAGACCGAGACGTCGAATCCGTACGGGGTCTTCTGGGCGACCCGGTCGTCGGGGGTGAGCCGGAAACGGTCCTGCATCCACAACAGCCGGTTGGCGACGCCCTGTTGGGTGTTGCGGCAGCCCTTGGGCCGGCCGGTCGTCCCGGAGGTGTAGATCGTGTAGACGGGGTCGTCGGGGCCCACCGTGACGGCCGGCGCCGTGCTCGGCAGTGCGTGGAGCGCGGCCCGGTCCGCGTCCCGGTCCGGGCAGACGACGACCGCGCCGGCCTCGGTGGGAACGGCGGCGAGGGCCTCGTCGGCCACCACGACCTTGGCGCCGCTGTCCTGAAGGAGGTAGCGCACGCGCTCGGGCGGGTTGGCCGGATCGACGGGGACGTAGACGGCACCCGCGCGCACGATGCCGATCAGCGTGGCCACCAGGCGCTCGGAGCGGTCCATGTGGACGGCGACGTGGTCGCCGGGGCGTACCCCGAGAGCGTGCAGGTGACGGGCCAGCCGGGCGGTGCGGCGGTCGAGTTCGCCGTAGGTGAGGGTGCGCCCGGCGTAGTGGACGGCGTCCCGCTCGGCGTGCCCGGCGAACGCGGCCTCGACGAGCTCGACGAGGGTCACGGGCGTGTGGTCGTCGACGGACCCGGCGCTCCCGTCCTGCTCAGAGTCCTGTTCAGAGCCCGGCTCAGAGCCCGGCTCAGAACCCTGCTCAGAGGCCTGCTCAGAGGCCTGCTCAGAGGCCTGCTCAGAGGCCTGCTCCCCCGCGACGAACTCCCGCACCCGGCGCGCGTACCGCTCGAACATCGCGTCCAGACGGTCCGGCGCGAGGGCGCCGTCGGCCGCGTCCCACTGGCCGGCGAGCTCGTCGCCGACGAGCAGCGGCACATGGTCGAGCGCCACCTGGGCGGTCTGCGACTGGCTGGTGCGCAGCAGCACGCCGTCCGGGTGCAGGGCGGGGTCGATCTCCGGAACGCGGGTGAAGACCACCGGCAGACGCAGCGCGCCGCCCGAGCGGAACACCCGGGTGCGCAACTCGCCCAGACCCGGGACCAGTTCGCCGCGCTCCAGGTCGCCGCGGACCCGGCTCCACAGCTCGCGGGCGCGCTCGGCGAAGCCTTCGGGGAGCGAGTCGTCGACGGTGACCCAGGCGAGCTGGGTGAAGTCGGCGACCATCGCGTCGGCGTGCGCGAGGCCGTGGGGGCGGTCCCAGGAGACGACGGTGACGGTGAACGGGCCCGCGGCCCCGTACTCGGCGCGCAGTTCGTCGGTGTACGCGGTGAGCAGCACGAGGTCGGCCGGGACGCCGATGGCCGCGGCGCGCTCGGTGAGCTCACGCCACGATCCGAGCGGCGCCCTGCGGTGGGCGCGCGGGGCGCCGGGAGCGGGCTCGGGCAGGGCGGGGCCGGACGGCAGGGCGGCGAACTTCTCGCGCCAGGCGGTGCGCGCCCGCTCCCCGGCCTTGGTGCGCCTGCGTTCGGGCAGCGCGCGCAGGTGGGCCGTCGGATCGGCGGGGGTGTCCAGGACGCGGTCGTCGCCGTCGTGCAGGGCGAAGAGCTGGCCGAACAGGAGCGCGAAGCTGCGGGCGTCCGCGAGCAGGGCGTCGAGGACCACGTGCAGCACGACCGTTCCGTCGGGCAGCGCGCTGGCCTCGAGCGTGTACATCGGGCTGCTGCCCAGCGGGAACGTGGTGTCGCGCAGCCGCGCGGCGATGCCGGCGAGCGCGGCCTCGACGTCGGCCGCCGCGGTCAGGTCGTGGCGGGCGATGCGGTACGGGGTGACGGCCGGAGCAACGGTCAGCGTGCCGTCCTCGTGGACGGCGGCCCGCAGCATGGGGTGGTGCGCGGCGAGCCGGTTCCAGGCCCGTTCGAGCGCGTCGACGTCGTGCCGTCGGAGCAGGAACTCCTGGTAGACCCTCGTCTCTGCATCCCCGCCGAGCCCGCCGATCCGCCCGACGAGATAGGCCGACTGGACGTCGGTGAGGGGAATGGGGTCCCCGGCCTCGTCGGTGGAACCGGCACCGTCGTCGCAACCGGGGAGCGCGGCGGGCAGCGCGAAGGCATCCGTCCCCTCCTGCGCGATCCGCTCAAGTGCCGTGCGCAGCGCGGCGAAGGCGTTCTCGGTCCGGGTGCCGTCCACGGCGGTCGGCGCGAAGTCCCACGAGACCAGGAGCGCCCCGTCGCGTTCCTGCACACAGCTCTCCAGGTGGACGCCCGGGGTGAGCGTCGCCGAGGACTCCAGGTCCACCCTGGCTGCCCAGTTGTCCGGATCGTCGGTCAGGGCGGACAGGCTGCCGAGGAGGCTGGTGAAGACCATCGGCACCGCCAGGCCCCGTCGGCCGGGTTCGGTCCGCGCCCGTTCCCGCAGGGCCCGTACACCGCTGACCGCCGCGTGTTCCAGGTCGCTCCACAGCCGGGCGCGCACCAGGTCGAGCCGCTCCCCCGCGGTGCCCGTCGCGGGCGGCGCGACGAAGACGGACGTCGAGATGAACGGGCCGACCAGGCGCGGCACATCGGCGTGCACCCGCTGCCGGTTGTACGTGGTGAGGACGACGGGCAGCGGCGCCTGACCGCCACCGTCGGCGCCCTGCACCGCGGCCGTGCACAGGGCGAGCAGCAGCGCGGTCGGGGTCGCCCTGGCCTCCTTGGCCGCGGCCTTCACCCGCTCCCAGCGATCGGGCTCCAGGCGCAGGGCGAGCCTGCGGTGGCCGGGCCCGTCCGCGGCGCCGCCGCCCAGGGGCAGCGGGCGTTCGAGGTCGATGTCCGCGAGCTGGTCGCGCCAGTACGCCAGGGAGGCCGCTGGCACCTCGGCGCCCGCTCCGGCGGTGCAGTACGCGCGGAAGGTGAGTCCGGGCTCGGTGACCGCACTCCCGTGGGCGTACCGCTCGTACCACTGCTGAAGCAGCAGCGAGACGCTCGGGCCGTCGGCGATCAGCTCGTCCACGGTGAACAGCACCCGGGCCCGGCCGCCCGCCAGGTGCGCGACGCGGATCGCGAAGAGCGGCCAGCGGTGCGGGTCGAACCCGGCCAGCGCCTCCCGGCGCAGCCGCGCCAGTTCGGCGTCCCGCTCGGCGGGTGCAGCGGTGGTCAGGTCGGCCCGGACGAACCGGTGGGCGGTCACCTCTTCGCGCACCGTCTGCCGTGCGTCGGGCAGGACGTGGGCACGCAGCATGTCGGTGGCGGCGACCACGTCGTTCCAGGCGGCCTCCGCACGGTCGGTGTCGAAGGCGTCGGCCTCGAACTCCAGGTGGATCTGGGTTCCGGGGCCGTTGCCGCCCCCGAGCGTGCGGCCCACGTAGAACGACTCCTGGACTTCAGTGAGGGCGAACGGTTCGAACCGGGCGGTGGGGTCGGTCTGCGGCATGGCTGGGTTCTCCGGTTCCCTCTACTGGCTCTGCAGGTCGGACAGGCGGGCGACGAGTTCGTCGACGGTGAACTCGCTGAGCAGCTGGAGCGGCAGCGTCTCGCCGAACCGCTCGGTGATCTCGAAGCGCAGGTTCATCGCGCCGATGGAGTCCACGCCGAGTTCGACGAGGGTCCGTCCCGTGTCGACGGGCCCCTCGGCGCCGGGCCCGGCGGCCAGCTCGCCGACAAACTCGACGATGCGGGCGAGACGGGGGTCCGACGCCGGGCCGGACGCCGGATCGGCCGAGGCTTCTGCCGGAACTTCGGCCAAGGCTTGGAGCGGGGTTTCGGCCGGGGCTTGGATCGGGGTTTCGGCCGGGGTTTCGGCCGGGGTTCCGGCGTCGGCGGTCTCGTCGTCGTCCTCGTCCTCGGCGAGCCAGTAACGGCCCCTGATGAACGCCGATGGCGGTACGGACACGATGCGGCCCGGGCCGGGGTCGAGCGCCGTCCAGTCGACCTCCCAGCCGGTCACCCACAGATCGGCGATCTGCTCAGGACGGTCCGCCCGCCACAGCGCGGCCACCAGGTCGTCGGTCTCCGGGGCCTGGGCACGGGCCGTGCCGGCGGTGCCCGTGCGCAGCGCGCCGGAGGCGGTGCCGTCCGCGGCGAACCGGGCCAGTTCCGCGGCGAGTTGAGCGGCGGAGTCGGCGACGACGGCGAGGCGGTGCTCGTGGACCGCGCGCCCGCTGCGCAGCGTGCGGGCCACGTCCGCGAGCGGGGCGCCGGCGCCGGGCAGCCACTGGGACAGGCGTGCGGCGGTGGCGGCGAGGTGGGCGGGGGTGGGCGCGGACAGGACGACGAGCTCCCGCCCGGCCGGCTGCGGCGCGCTCTCGTCGGCCACCGGGCGTGGCAGATGCTCCTCCACGACGACATGGGCGTTGACGCCGCCCGCGCCGAACGAGCTGACGCCCGCGCGGCGGGGCAGTTCGCGGCCCGAGGCGTCGCGCAGCCGCGGCCAGGGTGCGGCCTCGTACTGAAGGCTGAAGCGCGTGCCGGCGAGGCCGAGGCCGGGGTTGACGGGATCGGCGTGCCAGGTGGGCGCCACCGTGCCGTGGCGCAGCTGGAGCAGCACCTTGGTGAGAGCGGCGATACCCGCGGCGGACTCCCCGTGGCCGATGGCGGACTTGACCGAGCCGAGGGAGCAGGGCACCGCGGCCGCGTCGCCCCGGCCGTACGACTCCTGTAGACCGGCGAGTTCGACAGGGTCGCCGAGTTCGGTGCCGGTGCCGTGGGCCTCGATCACGTTCACGGTGGCCGGGTCCACGCCGGAGCGGCGCAGAGCCTCGCGCAGCACCCGGGCCTGGGCCCACGGGCTGGGCGCGGTGAAGCCGTTGGTGCGGCCGCCATGGGCAACGGCGGTGCCGCGGATCACGGCGTGCACGGTGTCGCCGTCGGCGAGGGCGCGCGCCAGCGGTTTGACCACGACGGCCCCGGCGCCCTCGCCGGGCCCGAACCCGGCGCCCCCCGCGCCGAAGCTGCGGCACAGGCCGTCCTCGGCGAGGAATCCGGACTGCCGCAGCATGCGGAACCGGGAAGGGTGCAGATAGAGGTTGACCCCGCCGACGAGCGCGGCGGCGCACTCGCCGCGCCGCAGCGCCTCCACGGCCAGGTGCAGGGCGACCAGCGAGGACGAACAGGCGGTGTCGACCGGCTGGCTGGGACCCCGCAGGTCGAGGAGGTACGAAAGCCGGTTCGGCAGCGACCAGAAGTGGCCGGAGGGCATGTCCCGGTGGCCTGCCGCCCAGCGCTCGGCGCCGAGCAGCGGGTAGTCGGCGGAGGTGATGCCCGCGAAGACACCGACGCTGCGGGGCTCGCCGTCGGGCGCGGTGAGGGCGTCGAGGCGGGCCCCGGCGAGTCCGGCGTCCTCCAGCGCCTCCCAGGCGACTTCGAGGAAGAGCCGCTCCTGTGGGTCGGTGAAGGCGGCTTCCCGCGCCGACAGACCGAAGAAAGCGGGGTCGAAGGAGTCCACCCGGTCGAGGAAGTGCCCCTTGGCCCGTACGCCGCCGGCACTGCGCCAGCGGTCGGTGGGCAGGTCGCCGACGGTGTCCTTGCCGACGAGCAGGTTCTCCCAGAACGCCTCGGGGTCGTCCGCCCCGGGGTAGCGCCCGGCGAGCCCGACGATGGCCACGGCGTCATCGGGGCCGGATGCCGGGCCGAGTGCGGGGCCGACTGCGGGGCCGTCGTGGGGGGTGCCCGTCACCGCGGCAGCGGCCCGTACGGGCGGCTCGGCGACGGACGGTCCGGACGGCTCGACGGTCACGGCGGCCGGTGCCCGCTGCGGGGTCAGGCGCGCGAGGTGGCCCGCCAGTTCGGTCAGATCGCGCAGGCCGAAGAGCATCTCCGGGCCGACCGGGGCCACTTGGGCACTCAGCTTCGACGCCAGCGTGCGGATCATCACCGAGTCGAGGCCGAGCGCCTCCAGGGAGGTGCGCGGGCCGATCGCCGACGGGTCGTGGCCGAGGGTGTCGGCGACCGTGCGGCAGACCAGTTCCACCAGGCCGTCGGGCGTGACGTGGGGTGAGGTCGTGTCCACGGCGCCGGCCGGGGCCGGGGCCGCGCTCTCCAGGCCCGGCAGCAGGTGCAATTCGGCGAGGTGGCGGTGCCAGGCGTCCGCCCGGCCGTGGAAGAGCGACACGACCTGCGGACCGCCCGGGCCGAGCAGCCGCTCCAGGGCTCGCAGTCCCCGCTCGGCGGGGAGCGGGACCATGCCGACGTGCTCCTCGACCACCTCGCGCACCGGCTCGGGGATGGTCATCCCCGGCACGTCCCACAGCGGCCACTGCACCGACACGGTGCGACCGTGCCGCTCCCCCGCGGCGGTGAGACCCGCGCGGCGCTCGGCCAGGGCGTCCAGCGCGCCGTTGGCGTAGGCGTAGTCGGCCTGGCCGATGTTGCCGCTGACCGCCGCGACCGAGGAGAACAGGGCGAAGACGTCGAGCGGCAGTCCTGCCGTCGCCTCGTCGAGTGCGGCGGCACCGGCGGTCTTGGGGGCGAGCACCGCGGCCACGTCGGCGGGAGTCTTGCGCAGCAGGTACGCGTCGCGGACCACGCCCGCGGCGTGGAAGACACCGTGCAGGGCGCCCTCGTGGGCGAGGATGCCGGCGACCAGTTCCGCGGCCCCCTCCGGGGCGGTGACGTCGGCGCGTACGTAGCGGATGCCTCCGGCCCCGTCCGCCGGAGGACGCGCGGCCGGATCCAGCTCGGCCCAGGGGGTGCGCCCGCACACCACGACCCGGGTGCCGGGACGCGCGGCGAGCCGGCGCGCCAGCGCACGTCCGATGCCGCCCATGCCGCCGGTGACCAGGTACACGCCGTCGGGGCGTGGCACGAAGCCCTCTTCGGGCAGGGCGGCGGGGCGCAGCACACGGCGTACGCGGCGGGCGCCGCGCACGTCGGCGAGGTGTCCCGACTCGGCCTGGGGCACGGCCAGTTCGGCCCGGACGGACGGTGCGGCCGCGGCCCCGTCGTCGGCGACGAGCAGGGCACGTCCGTCCAGGCGCGGGTTCTCCTGGCGCAGCGTCTGTACGAGGGCGCGCGCGGCGTCGGCCCGCAGGGCGTCGGCGGTGACGGCGAGCACGGTCAGCCGCTGTGTGCGGAAGGCGGAGAGCACCGTGCGCAGGGCGGCGAACGCCGCCGCGTCGGCGTCCGGGTCCGGGCCGATGCGCACCACGAGCGTGACGGCGTCGGGCTCCGTGGCCCGCACCGTGTCGATCTCGTCGAGGCCGGTGCCGCCCAGCGCGGCGGCGAGGTCGCCCCGGGTGTCGTGCACGAGCAGCGGCCCCTGGGCGGGGCGCGGGGCGTCGGCGGGAAGGGGGGCGTCCTGCCAACCGGGCGCGTACAGGACGAGGTCGTCGAGGGTGTCGTGAGTGTCGAAGGCGTCGGGGACGGCGTGGGGGTCGGGGACGGCGCTCGCGGCGGGCCGCGCGCTCACGTAGTGGCGGTCGCGTGCGAAGGCGTATCCGGGGACGGAGATGCGGCGGTAGCGGCCGGGCGGGCACAGCCGGGTGAAGTCGACGTCGTGGCCCTCGGCGTAGAGCCGGGCCAGTTCGCGCAGGTGCCCCCGGTTCCCGGGCTCGTCCGCCGCCCGGTCGAGGACGCGGCGCAGGAGCGCGGCGCGGGCGCGGCGGGCCTCGCGGTCGGCGGTCCGCGCGCTTGCGGCAGGCGCGGCAGGCCCTTCGACGCGTCGTTCGTCGTTCCCGCCCACCGCCAGCCGGTCGAGCGAGTCGAGGAGTTGCTCCCGGTCGTCGACGAGCAGCGCGGCCCTGTGCGGGTGGTGGTCACGGGCGCACGACAGGGTGTGCGCGAGGTCGGCGAGTGCGGCGTCGGCCCCGCCGGGCGAGCGCAGCCAGCGGGCGAGTTCGGCGGCACGGTCGGCGAGCGCGCCGGGGCGGCGGCCGGACACCGGCACGAGCACGGGCAGGTCGGTCGCGACGGCGGTGACGGGTCCTGCGGGCGGGGGCTGCTCGACGACGACGTAGGCGTTGGTGCCGCTGAAGCCGAACGAGCTGACGGAGGCGCGGCGCGGCCGTCCCCCGGTGCCGGGCAGGGTGAGCCGCTCCGTGGCGACGGTGAACGGGCCGTCCTCGAAGGGGATGCCGGGGTTGAGCGTCGCGGCCGAGCAGTGCAGCGAGGGGGGCACCTGCCCGGTGCGTACGACACCCATGGCCTTGATCAGCCCGGCGAGCCCGGCCGCGGCCGAGGTGTGGCCGACGTTGCCCTTGACCGAGCCGATCGGCACGCTGCCCGGCGGCCGGCCCGCGGGCCCGAACACCTGGTTGAGCGCGGTGATTTCGATGGGGTCGCCCAGCGGGGTGCCGGTGCCGTGGCACTCGACGTAGTCGACACCGTGCGGGTCCAGGCCGAACCGGTCGAGCGTGCCGGCGATGAGCCGGGCCTGCGAGGCGGCACTGGGCGCCGTGATCCCGTTCGTCCTGCCGTCCTGGTTGAGGCCTCCGGCGCGGATCACCCCGTGCACGGGGTCTCCGTCGGCGACCGCCCTGGACAGGGGTTTGAGCACGACGACGGCGCAGCCCTCGCCGGGGACGATGCCGTCGGCGGACGCGTCGAAGGGACGGCAGCGCCCGCTGGGCGAGAGCATCCCCGCCCGGCTCATGAAGACGTGCGGCAGTTCGGTGAGGTAGAGGGTGACGCCGCCGACGAGCATCATGTCGGCCTCGCCGAGCCACAGCGACTGGCAGGCCTGGTGGAGGGCGACGAGGGAGGACGAGCACGCCGTGTCGACGGTGACGGCCGGACCCTTGAGATCGAGGTGGTAGGCGATGCGGGCGGCGAGCAGCGAGTTGGAGTTGCCCTGCATGACCTGCGCGAGCCGGGTGTGCTCGCTCTCCCGCTCGATGAGGTCCTGGTAGTCGTTCATCATGACGCCGGCGTGCACGCCGACACGGGCTCCCGCGAGCGCTCCGGTGCGCTGCCCGGCGTGTTCCAGCGCGCGCCATGCCTCCTGGAGGAAGAGCCGGGCCTGCGGGTCGGTGAGCTCGGCCTCGCGCGGGGTCATCCGGAAGAAGTCGGCGTCGAACCGGTCGGCACCGTCCACGAAGGCGCCCCATTTGGAGACCGATTTGCCCTCGGCCGCGGGGTCGGCGTCGTAGTGGTCCGCGATGCGCCACCGCTCGGCGGGCACCTCGGTGACGAGGTCGTCCCCGTCCAGGATCCGCTGCCAGAAGGTGTCGGCGTCATCGGCGCCGGGGAACCGGGCGCTGTAGCCGATGACGGCGATGGGCTCGGGCACGCCCGCGGGCGCGGGCGCCGGCGCGGCCGGGGTGGCCTGGCCGGCCGCCGCCCGCAGCAGAGCGGCCGCGGTGGCGCCGTCCACCCCGGCGGCCGGTGCGGGCACCGGTGCGGGGGTGGCCTCGGCCCGCAGCAGCGCAGCGGCGGACGCGGCGTCCAGCGCACCGGTCTTGACTCGGGTCAGGATCTCTTTCGCGTCCATGCCGTCCATGCCGTCCATCGGTTCCTTCGGTTCCTGGTGGTCGTGTCAGCTCGTGTCAGGTCGTGTCAGCTCGTGTCGGTGGCGGCAGTGCCGTACGCGCCGACGATGCGTTCCATCACCTCGGGCAGCCGGAACGACGTGCGGTGCAGGGCCGCCTCGCGGGCCACCGCCTCGCCCGTCGCGGCCAGCAGCGGCACGGCCAGCTCCCGCTTGAGCAGCTCGATCGACGCACGCGGGGCGCCCGTCATCGACAGCGCCAGTTCCCGGGCCGTGCCCGGCACGTCCTGGTGCGGCACGACGCGGACCGGGGCGCCGCGCTCGCGCAACTCGGCGCCGCGGTAGTTCCGGGCGGTGAAGAGCATCTCCGTACCCAGTTCGCGCCCGAAGCGGCTCGGGAACAGGTAGCTGGCGCCCATGCCGGGCGTGAAGCCGTACTTCATGAAGTTGCCCGCGTACATGGAGCGTTCGCTGAAGACCGCGAAGTCGGCGTAGAGGGCGAGCACGAGCCCGCCGCCGATGGCGTGGCCCTGCACCGAGGCGATCACGGGCAGCGGGCACCGGGCGAAGACCCGGAAGAAGTCGTCGGTGTCGAAACTCCCGTTCCCCCGGGCGAAGTTGACCAGCTCGCGCTGGGTGCCGCCCGCGCAGAACAGCTCGGGCCTGCCCTCGACGACGACGGCCCGGGTGCGCGGGTCGGCGGCGGCCTGCTCGATCGAGTCGACGAGGCCCGAGGTCAGGCCGGCCGAGAACGTGTTGCGGCCGCCCGGGTCGTCCATGGTGACGACGGCGACAGGCCCCTCCCAGGACAGCCGGACGACGGACAGAGCGGCATCGACGGTCGGTGCGCTCATGCGGCACGCTCCCCGATCAGGCGGTGCACGGCGGGGTCGGTGAGCCGGTCCAGGAAGGCACGTCCCGCATCAAGGCCGAGCCGCTCGTCGCGGGGGAAGAGCCGGGCCCGGTACTCCTTGAGCGCCCCGGCGGTGGGCCGGTCGACCCGGCTGAGTTCCACCAGGGCGCGCCGCAGGGCCTGTTCGGCGTCGTCGGCGGCCGTGTCGGCGAGGCCGGCCGCGACCGCGCCGGCGGCGTCCAGGGCCTCGGCGAGCAGGGTGGCCGAGAACGCCCGCTGCTCACCGGTCCTGCGCGCCACGAACGGCAGCGCCATGGCGGGCACCAGACCGACGAGGGCCTCGGTGAGGCGGAAGCGGGCCCGCGGACCGGCGATCACCAGGTCGCAGGCGGCCGCGAGCCCGACGCCGCCCGCGGTGGCGTGGCCGTCGACCAGGGCGACGGTGACGACGGGGGTGCGGGTGAGACGGTCGAGGAGTTTCCAGTACGGGAGTTCGTCCGCTCCCGGTTCCGGCACCTCGGCGGGCACCCCGTCCGACAGGTCGGTGCCGGCGCAGAAGTCCTCGCCCCGCGCGGACAGGACCAGGACCCGGCAGTGCGGATCGGCCTCGGCGCTGTCGAGCGCCGCGTGCAGGCCGTCGAGGAGCTCCGGCGTGACGGCGTTGCGCAGTTCGGGCCGGTCGAGGCGGGCGCGGAGCACTCCGCGGGCCGCGGTCAGGGTGACGGCGGTCATCACTGATCGCCTCCCAGCCACACGTACTCACGGTGGTAGTCCCGCACGCCCCGCAGTACGAGGCGCCGCCCGCCGTCGAAGCGCGCCTTGGTGATCTGCGGGAAGCGGTCGAGGTCGAAGGTGAAGTCCTGGGTGCCGAACTTCAACTCGGCCGTGGCCGCGAGGAGTTCGTCGTACTCGTCGGTGCTCAGCGAGTACCGCGCGTCCAGCGCCTCGCGGATGCCCATGGCGCGTACGGCGCGCTGCGACGCGGGCGTGATGACGGCGCTGTAGAACTCGGAGGCGCAGCCGGAGCCGTACGAGAAGACACCGACTCGGCGCTCGCCGTCGATGACGGCGTTGTCGATGGTGGAGGCCAGCGCGAGGAAGACCGTGCCGGCGTAGATGTTGCCGACCTGCTGCGGGTACTGGATCGCCGGGCCGAGGCGGGTCGTGAAGTCGTCCTCGACGGCCTGCGGCGACGTGCCCCGCTTCAGCTTGCGCAGTGCGGCCCGGTGCGCGCCCTTGACCATGCCGGGGAACGGCGTGTGCATGGCCAGCAGGTCGAAGGAGTCCACGAAGTCGGCGCCGTCGACCTTGCGCGCGTAGTCGGTGAAGGAGCCCTTGAGGCAGTCGATGTACGTCAGCAGCGACAGGTCCGTGTCACCGGCCTCCCGCTCCGGGTCGGGGCGGCAGGTGTCCATCACCTCATAGCTGTGGAAGCCGTTGGCACCCTGGTCGAAGGCCGCGACGACCGGATTGTCGCTGACCAGCATGGCCATGGCGCCGGCGCCCTGGCTCGGCTCGACGTAGGTGTGCGGCACAGGACGGGCCACGTCGCTGCTGATGACCAGGGCCTTGGTCCCCTCGAAGGGGCTGGCGGCGACGACGGCGGCGGCCATCTGCAGGGCGGCGGTGCCGCTGTAGCACGCCTGCTTGGTCTCGAACAGGCGGCAGCTGCGCGACAGCCCCAGGTAGTCGTGGACGTAGGTGGCGAGCGACTTGCCGAAGTCGACCCCGGACTCGGTGCCCACGATCAGCAGCTCGATGGAGTCGCGCTCCTCGGCACTGAGGGCGTCGACGATGGGCTTGGCCGCGTTGACGGCGAAGGACACGGCGTCCTCGCAGTGCAGCGCGACGCTCTTGCGCGCCATCATCAGGTTGCCGATCCGGCTGTCGTCGAGGCCACGGGCCGCGAACAGGGCCGGAACGTCGATGTAGGTCTCACCGCAGTAGGCGTTGATGGCTTCGATGCCGACCTGTTTCATGGTCTTCTCCGTAACTACAGGAACTGCAGGGCTGCTTCAGGGCTGCTCGGGGCTGGACGCGGATCTGCGGATCACGACGGAGGCATTGATGCCGCCGAAGGCGAAGCTGTTGCTGAGGGCGGTGCGCAGCGGCCGTCGCTCGGCCGTGCGGCCGGCCAGTGGCAGGCCCGCGGCGGGGTGTTCGAGGTTCGGGTTGGGGTGGACGGCCCCGGCCCGCAGCTGTGCGATCGCCGCCACGGCCTCGACGAGCCCCGCGGCGGTGAGGCAGTGGCCGGTGAGCGGCTTGGTGGAGTTCACGCGGTACGTCGTGCGGTCGCCGAACACCTTGTGCAGCGAGGCCGCCTCGGTCTCGTCGCCGAGCACGGAGCCGGTGCCGTGGGCGTTGACGTAGTCGATCTCGTCGGGCGTGATGCCGGCCGTCGCGAGGGCCGCGCGCATGGCGGCGGCCTGCCCCTCGGCGTCGGGTTCGGTGCCGCGCCGCGCGTCGAGGCGCTGCCCGTGCCCGGTGATCTCGGCGAGCACGTCGGCGCCGCGCTCCCGGGCCGCGCCGACCGGCTCCAGGATGACGGCCGCCGCCGCCTCACCGCGGACGAATCCCTGGCGGTCGCGGTCGAACGGGCGGCACATCCGGGCGGGTTCGTCCCTGAAGCGCTCGTGGGCCATGGCGCCGGTACGGCGGAAGGACTCGGCCTCCACGGGCGACAGTTCGGCGGCCGGGGCGACGACGAGCACGCGCTCGGCCCAGCCGGCGGCGATGGTGCGGACGGCCTGCACGAGCGCGAGCGTGCCGCTGGCGGAGGCGCCGCCCAGCGTCCAGCCCTCGCCGTGGATCCCGGTCAGCTCGCTGACCGTGCCGACCACGTCCACGTCGAGGTGGGTGAGCGCGTACGAGGCGCGCAGCCGACCGGGGCTGCGGGCATGGCCGAGGACGGTCCCGGCCTGGTGGGCCAGGGCGAGGTTGCTTCCGGCGACGATCAGGGCGGTGCCGTCGGCGAGCTGGTCCCGGGTCAGCCCGCTGTCGCGGACAGCGCGCAGCGCGACGCACGCGGCGGTGCGCGCGGGCAGCGCGGCGCGGCCCGCGACCTTGCGCAGCCGTGCCGCCGTCGCGGGATCGTGCGCCAGGTGCCGCCCGGCCCAGTCGGCGAGGGCGAACCCGTCGAGCGCGGCGACGGGCAGGCTCTCGCCGTCGTCGTCCGCCGCCGGCAGGGTCACCGCGCTGCGGCCGGCGAGCAGCGCGGCGGTGAAGCCGTCGAGGTCGTCGGCGAGCGGGGTGAGCACCGAGGCGGCCGTGACGGCCACGGCGCCGGATATGTGACTCACGCGTGCGCGCTCGCGTGCTCGCGGAACACCGCGACCAGGGACCGCAGATCGTTGGCCTTGGTCAGCTCCGCGTTGGGCACCTTGATGCCCAGTTCGTCCTGGGCGGCGATCACGACGTCCATGCGGTCGATGGAGTTGGCGCCGAGGTCGCGCATGCTGTGGTCGAGGGTGATCTCGATGTCGGCGACCTCGGGCAGGACGTCGACGATCTGGGCGCGGATGACGGCGAAGATCGCTTCGTCGGTCATGGGGAGGTCCTTTCGGATGCTCGGGAGTGCGGGGTGCTCGGGAGTGCGGGGTGCTCAGGAGTGCTGGGGCAGGAGGGCGAGGGCCTGCTCGACGGTGAGCCGGTTGTCGCGTACGGCGCCGAGCAGGGCGTCCAGGTCGGCGGCGCTGATCTGCCCGGCGGCGGCGCCGGTCGTGGCCGGGGCGTTCGTCGCCGGGGCGGGTGCGGCGCCGCGGGCGGCGATGTGCGCGGCGAGGGCCGTCAGGCTCGGGTGGTCGTAGAGCACCCCGGCCTTCTCGTCGAGGCCGTACGCGTTGTTGAGGAACGCGACGAACTCGACGCCGAGGATCGAGTCGAGGCCCAGGGTGTTGAAGGTGGCGTGGACGTCGATGTCCCAGACGTCGCAGTACAGGGTCTCGGCGAGCTGCTCGCGCAGGGTCTCCAGGACGGCGGCGCCGCGGTCGTCGGCGGCGGGGGCCGCCTTCGGGGCGGGGGCCTGCGCCGGCTGCGGCCGGGCGGGCGGGGCGGGGACGGCCTGCTGGGCGGCGGGCCTGACCGGCTTGTCCCCGGCGGCCTTGGCGGCGACCTGGCGGGCGAAGGCGCTCGGCGTGGGGTGGTCGTACAGCTCGGTGGCCTTGATGTCGGTGCCGAACCGGGCGTTGACCAGCGCCACGAACTCCACGCTGAGGATCGAGTCGACGCCGAGCGTCTGGAACGTCTGCTCCGGGTCGAGGTCGGCCGGGTCCATGTAGAGCACCCCGGCGAGGACCTCACCGACCTCCTCGGCGACCCGGTCCTGATGCGCACCGTCGTGCGGTGGAGCGACCGGAGCGTGGGCCGCGGCGGCGGGGGCGGGCGCACGTACGGGAGCGGGAGCCGGAACGGGTGCGGGAGCCGGAGCCGTGTCCAGCGGCCGGAGGGAGATCTTGCGGTCACGAGTCATGGAGGACGTCTCCTGTGGAGTCGGAGTGGTCGTGTTCTTCGCGGGCACCGGCCGCGGCAGGGACGGGACAGCGGGCGTGGGCTCGGGCGCGGGCGCGGGGGCCGCTGACGGCTTCGGGCGGGAAGCGGGCGCGGCCCGGTCCTCACGGCCGAAGTCACGCAAGTGCCCGCGGTCCAGCGCCGGTTCGGCCCCGGCCGTGCCCTGGCCCTGCCGGTGCAGCCGCTCGATCTGCAGGTCGTACCAGCAGCGGACGCGTTCGAAGGGGTAGTGCGGCAGGGGCGCACGCCGTGCCTGCGCTCCCGCGGCCGACACCACGACCCGGTCGATCCGGCCGCCGTCGAGCCACACCCGTACGGGGTCGTCGGCGGTGACCTCGGTGCGTCGCCACGGCCGGGGGCGGCCCGCCGCGACCGCCGCCAGGCCGGACAGCAGTTCCGGCATCGACCCGGCCGCCACGGCAGCCCTGCGTTCCAGGTCGGCGCGGCCTGCCGCGAAGGTGTACGCGACGTCGGCGAGCGGTATCTGCGTGCCCCGCTCCCCCGCCGCGGTCAGGTCGTCGCGCAGCGCGGCGGCGTACGCCGCCAGCGCCTCGTCGGTGCGGGCGGACAGGAACACCACGACGGGTCCGGGCTGTTCGGGGGCGCGGGGTGCCCGCGGCGGCGGACCCTCGACGACGATGTGGGCGTTGCCGCCGCCGGCACCGAACGAGCTGATGCCCGCGCGCAGCGGCCGGTCGGAGCCGTCACGGGTGGTCCAGGGCGCGACGCCCTGCTGGACCGTGAACGGCACGCCGTCGAAGTCGATCTCGGGGTTCGCGGGGGTCGCGTGCAGCGAGGGCACGAGGGTGCGGTGCCGCATCTGGAGGAGCACCTTGGCGAGGGCGACCGCGCCGGCTGCCGATTCGAGGTGTCCGACGTTCGACTTCACGGAGCCGATGGGCAGGTCGCCCGCGCCCTTCATGCCGTCCCGTGCGAACGCCGAGGCCAGGCCGCGGATCTCGATGGGGTCGCCGAGCGAGGTGCCGGTGCCGTGCGCCTCGACGTAGTCCAGGCCGTCGGCGGTCAGGCCCGCGTCGCGCAGCGCCTTGGTGACGAGGTCGGCCTGGGCGCGCGGGTTGGGCACGGTGTAGCCGTTGGTCCGGCCGCCGTGGTTCGCGGACGTTCCCCGGATCACGCCGTGGATGTGGTCGCCGTCGCGCACCGCGTCGGCCAGCGGCTTGAGGACGAACGCCCCGACGCCCTCGCCCGGTACGTAGCCGTCGCCGCCCGCGCCGAAGCTGCGGCAGCGCCCGTCGCTCGCGGCGAACCGGCCCTGGCCGAGCATGAAGTACTTGTTGGGGTGGATCAGTACGTTGACGCCGCCCGCGATGGCCACCTTCGAGCTGCCGGCGCGCAGCGACTCGACCGCGAGGTGGATCGCGGTGAGCGCGGAGGAGCAGGCGGTGTCGACGGCGGTGGACGGCCCCTGGAAGTCGAAGTAGTACGAGACACGGTTGGCGATGGACCAGTAGGCGCTGTTGGCGAGCACGTGGTTGCCGCGCAGCCGCTCCTCCGCCTCGTGCAACTGGTACTCGCCGTACATGGCGCCCACGAACACGCCGACGTCCTTGCGGTGCACCGGGTCGTCGGCGGTGACGAGCGTGTCCGGGGTGTACCCGGCGTCGTCGAGGGCGGCCCAGCAGGACTCGAGGAAGAGCCGGGCCTGCGGGTCGACGGTGCCCGCCTCGCGCGGAGAGATGCTGAACAGCGGCGCGTCGAAGTTCTCCACGCCCCGCACGAAGCCGCCCCACTTGGTGTAGGTCCGGTCCACGCGGGTCTTGTCCGTGTCGTACAGGGCCTCGGCGTCCCAGCGTTCGCGCGGCACCTCGGTGATGCTGTCGCGCCCCGCGAGGAGGTTGGCCCACAGCTCGTCGAGGCCGTCGGCCTCGGGGAAGCGTCCGGCGACACCGATGATGGCGACCGCGCGGGGATCGATGCCGGCGTGCGGATCGGGGGCGCCGGGCCGTGCGTCCTTGTCGCCGGTCGCGCCGCGCAGGCTCACGTCGAGGAGCGCGGTCGAGGAGGCGGGCGGCTCCTCGGTGACCGGGATGTCGGCCGGCTCGGTGGGGCCGATGAGACCGGCGCACCGCTCGGGGAACTCCTCGACGAGGTGCTCGGCGAGTTCGGCGACCGTGCGGCACTCGAAGAGGAGCGTCTTGGAGAGCCGTCCGAAGTCGGACTCCAGGAGTTCGACGACGCGGATGGCGAGCAGCGAGTCGATGCCGAGGTCGTCGAAGGGCCGGTCGGGCCACACCTGGTCGACGGGGGTGCGGGTGGCCTCGGCGACGACGGCGCGCAGCCGCTCCTCGAGCAGGCCGGCGGCGGGCACGGACCGGGGGGCGGCCTGCTCCGCCGGCGTGCTCGGGGGCGGGGTCGGCGTCGGCGTCGGCGTCGGCGTCGGGCCAGGTGCGGGAACCGGATCCTGGGTGAGCAGCGGGAACGACTCGCGCAGCCGGTCCAGATCCCCGTACAGCACGACGGGTGCGCTCTCCTCGCCGTCGCGTTCGGGGGCGCCGAGCAGCGCCTCCAGGACGGTGATCCCGGTCGCGGACGGCATCGGGCGCATCCCGAGCCCGTCGAGCACCTGCTCGGCGTCGGGGCCGGTCCGCATCCCGCCGTCGGCCCAGTACGGCCAGCTCACGGAGAGCGAACGGCCCGTGCGGGAGGCGGACTTGACGAGGCGGGCCCGGCGGGTGACGAACTCGTCCACGGCCGCGTTGGCGAACGCGTAGTCGGCCTGGCCGGGGCTGCCGAGGGCCCCGGAGACCGACGAATAGACGACGAAGAAGTCGAGTTCCCAGTCGGCGGTGGCCGCGTCGAGCGCGGTGGCCGCGGTCAGCTTGGCCGCCAGCACCGCGGCGGCGTCGTCGATGTCCTTGCGCAGCACGTACGCGTCGCGCAGCACGCCCGCGCAGTGCAGGACACCGTGGACGGGGCCCTCGGCGTTCAGCCGGTGCGCGAGGGCGCGCACCGCGGCCGGGTCGGCGCTGTCCAGGCGGTGATAGGTCACCGATCCACCGCTGCGTGCGGCGCGTTCGGCGAGCCGGGCGATCTCGGCGCCGCGCTCGCCCTCGGCGGCGGAGCGGCCGGTGAGGACGACGTGCGCCGCGCGGGTGTCGATCAGGTGGCGGGCCAGGTGCGCGGCGAGGCCGCCCATGCCGTTGATCCAGTAGCGCCCGCCCGTGCGGAACGGGGCGCGGCCTGCGGCGGGAGCGTCGCAGTGGCGCAGGACGGAGGTGGTGAGTGTGCTGTCGCGGGCCACGCCGAGCCATCGCGCCGCGGGCGCCTGGGCGACGGCGGCGCGCACGGCGGACTCGAGGGCGTCGGGGCCGGCCTCCGCGTCGAGGGCCACTGCGGTCAGTTCGAAGCGCGGGTTCTCCCCGGCGAGCGAACGGCCCAGTGCGGCGATGCCGTGGCCGGTGACGGCGGCGTCGTCGTCGAGTGCGCCGGTGGGGAAGGGCACGACGATCCGGGCGCCGCGCCGGGACAGGGGGCGCAGCAGGGCCCTCAGCAGGGCGAGCACGCGCAGGGCGTCGGACGCGGATCGGGTGCCGGGCCCGGCGAGCGGCCACACCACGACGGGCGGCCGGGAGTCCTCGCCGAGCCGCGCGACCAGTTCGTCGCCGAGGGCGGCGGCGCGCTCGGGGTCCTCGGGGTCGGCAAGGCGCACGGCCGCACCGGCCAGGGGGGCGTCGCCGATGACGACGAGGGGGGCGGGTTCACCGCCGGGGCCGCCGTCGAAGGGGACGGTCGCCGGGGCGAAGAGGTGTACACCGGACGGGAGTACGGGGACGGCGGGGGTCGACTGCGCGGCGTCGCGCGGGACCGGGCGGAGTGCCAGACCGGCCAGCGTGAGCACCGCTGTGCCGTCGGCACCGGTGACCGTCACGTCGTACTTGCGCACCCGGCGCCCGCCGCCGGCGAGCCGGACCGGGCGGACCCGTACCCATGCCTCGCGCGGCAGCGGAGCGTGCAGGGTGAGTGTGTCGACGGCGAACGGGATGAACGTCTCGCCGCCCAGGTCCTCGCGCAGCACGCACCCGATGACCGTCTGCAGGGCGCCGTCGAGGACGTACGGGCACAGGGTGTCGCCGCCGGACGGGCCGTCCGCCACGACGCGCGCCAGCGCGCCCTCGCTGCCGTGCCGCAGTTCGCGCAGCACCTGGAAGGCGGGGCCGTAGACGACACCGTGGTCGGCGAAGTACCGGTACAGATCGGCCGGTTCGGCCGAGTCGGGGTACGCGGCGCGCAGTGCGGCCGGGTCGAGGCGCTCCGGGGCGGCCGGTGGGCCGGCGAGCAGGCGTGCCTCGGCGTGCGCGGTGTCGGACAGGATGCGTACGGCGTCGCCGTCGACGACCGCGCGCAGCGTGACGGGGCCGGTGACCTCCACCGGCCGGTGGAAGGCGACGTCGGCGAGGCCGGCCGTGGCGGGTGCGGTGCGCCGGGCGGCGGTCAGGGCCAGGTCGAGCTGGGCGGCGGCGGGCAGCACCGGCCGGCCGGCCACGACGTGGTCGGCGGCGACCGGGTCCTCGGGGCGCACGGTGCGGGCCGGGGCGGCGCCGGGCCGGGGCCAGACGGTACGGGCGAAGGGATAGCCGGGAAGCCGCACGCGTCGCGCCCCTGCCGCGTCCTGTTCCGGCAGGTCGCCCTCACCGGCCGCCCAGGCCCGGTAGCCGTCGGGCGCGGCGTCGGTGACCAGAGGCCCGCCTGCCGCCAACTCCCTCAGTGCGTACGACAGTTCGGTGATGGTGGCAGCGCCGAGCACGGCGCGGATCCGGCGCCGGCTGCGGCCCGTGTGCAGGGTGTGCGCCACATCGGCGAGGGACCGTCCGGCCACGGCGCCGGCGAGGTCACCGGCGAGCTCGCGCAGCGCGGTCTCGGTGTGGGCGGACAGCACGGTCCAGCGCACGGCGCCCCCGGCGTCGGCCGCCGACTCCGCCAGGGGCGGGGCCTGTTCGAGGACGACGTGGGCGTTGGTGCCGCCGATACCGAAGGAGCTGACGGCGGCGCGCCGCGGTCCTTGTGGGACGGGCCAGCCGCCCTCCACGACGCCCCGTTCGGCGACGCGCAGGCCGCCGGCGCCGCGCAGCGCGCGGTTGGGCTCGGAGAAGGGGGCCTGGAGCGGCACGGTGCCGTTCTCCAGCGCCAGTACGGCCTTGGCGACGCCCGCGATGCCGGCGGCGGTGTTGAGGTGTCCGAGCACCGCCTTGACGGAGCCGACGGCGGCGGGATGCGGACGCTCTCCTCCGTAGACCCGTTCCAGGGCGGCGAATTCGACGGGATCGCCGAGCGGGGTGCCGGTGCCGTGGGTCTCCAGGTAGCCGACCGAGTGCGGGTCGGTGCCCGCGACGGCCAGGGCCTCGCGGATCACGGCCTCCTGCCCTTCGGGGGACGGCGCGTGGTAGTCCATCTTGCGGCTGCCGTCGTTGTTGACGGCGCTGCCGCGCAGCACGGCGCGGACCGGGTCGCCGTCGCGCACCGCGTCGGCGAGGCGGCGCAGCACCAGGGCGCCTCCGCCGTTGCCGAAGACGGTGCCGTCGGCGGTGTCGTCGAAGGGGCGGCACTCACCGGTCGGCGAGAGGATCATGCCGGGCGCGGCCAGGTAGCCGGCCTGCGGGAAGTGCAGGGACGCCGCCGCCACGACGGCCAGGTCGCACTCCTGGCCGAGCAGGCTCTCGGCGGCCAGGTGCACCCCGACGAGTCCACTGGAGCAGGCGGTCTGCACGGTGAGGCTGGGGCCGGTGAGGCCGAGCTTGTAGGACACGCGGGTGGCCGCGAAGTCCTTGTCGGAGGAGGAGAAACGGATCATGCCGGCCGCGTCGAGGTCGGTGATGGCGACGGGCGGCTGCGTCGGCTGGCCGACGGAGACGTAGGCGGCGGTGCGCAGCCCGGTGCGGTCGGGGGCGAAGCCCGCGTCCTCCAGGCCGTGCCAGGCGACCTCCAGGAGCAGGCGCTGCTGCGGGTCGAGCCACTCGGCGTGCTGGGCGCTGTATCCGAAGAACTCGGCGTCGAAGGCGTCCGCGTCCTCCAGGACGACTCCGGCGGGGACGAACTCCTCGCGGGCCACGGTGGCCCGGTCGTGCCCGAGGCCGATGAGTTCGGCCTCGGTGTAGCGGCGGATACCGGTCTTTCCCTCCTCGAGCAGCTCCCAGAGCCGGTCGGCGGAGGTCGCGGGCCCGAATCGGCAGGCCATGCCGACGACAGCGATGGCGTTGGGGTCGATTCCGGGGTCGTCGTGGGTCATCGATCGTCTCCGAGTCGGAACGCGCGCCGCAGCTCACGGCGGGAGGGTCGGACGGGTGCGGTGGCCGTGGCCGCGACGGGGCCCGTCGGGGAGGGGGCGAGGCGTTCGGCGAGGAGGCCCGCGATGTCGTCGACGGTGGGCCGGGCGAACAGGTCGGCGAGCTCGATGCCGGTGTCCGGGTAGGCGTCGTCGAGCCGTGCGAAGAGCCGCCCGAGGAGCAGGGAGTTCCCGCCGATGTCGAAGAACCTCCGGTCGCTCGGGACGTCGTCGATCTCCAGCAACTCGCCCCACAGGGCGAGGACTTCGCGCCGCAGGTCCGCCGTGCTCGCGGCCGCTGCGCCGGGGCGTTCGGTGTGCCCGTGCGCCTGCGGGTCCGTCCGGGCCCCCGGCTGGGGCAGGGCGCCCTGCGCGGCCAGCCGTACGGCTTCCTTGCGGTCGACCTTGCCGTTGGGCGTCAGGGGCAGTCCCTCCGCCGCCACAAGGCGGTCGGGGAGCATCCACGGCGGCAGCGTCGACGAGGCGAAGTCGCGCAGTTCGCCGAGGCTCGGCAGACTGTCGCCGGTCCGGGGCACGGCGATCACGAGGAGCCTGGCCGAGGGGCCTTCGCCGTGTACGGCGAGGACGGCGCGGGCGAGCGCGGGGTGCGCGCCCAGCACAGCCTCGATCTCGCCCAGTTCGACCCGGTGGCCGCGGATCTTGACCTGGCTGTCGGCCCTGCCGAGGAAGAGCAGCCGCCCTTCCTCGTCGCGGCGCACCAGGTCGCCGGTGCGGAACCAGCGTCCGCCGCCGACCGCGCGGACCGGGTGACCGGTGAAGCGCTCGGCGGTCAGGTCGGGGCGCTGCCAGTAGCCGTGGGCGACACCCGCCCCGCCGATCCACAGTTCGCCCGGCTCCCCCGGTGCGGGGGGACGGTGGCCGTCGACCTCGGTGAGGACCAGCTCCGTCGCGCCGATCGGCTCGCCCAGGTGCACCGGCCCCGTGTGCGTGACGCGCGCGATGGTGGACCAGATGGTCGCCTCGGTGGGGCCGTAGACGTTCCAGAGGCTGCCGGTGCGTTCGACGAGGGCGGTGGCGAGGTTGCCCGGCAGGGCCTCGCCGCCGCACAGCGCGGTCAGTCCGGGCGCCCCGCTCCAGCCGCCGTCGACGAGCAGTTGCCAGCCGGCCGGGGTGGCCTGCATGGCGGTGATCCTGCGGGTGTCGAGCAGACGGGCCATGCGCCGGGCGTCGACGACGTCCGAGCGTTCGGCGACGACGACGGTGCCGCCGACGAGGAGCGGCAGGAACAGCTCCAGGACCGAGATGTCGAAGCAGACGGTGGTGACGGCGAGGAGCCTGCCGGGCGCCCGCTCGTCGATGCCGACCCTCGCCGCGATGGCGTCCAGGGTGTGGACGACGTTGCCGTGCGTGACGCCGACGCCCTTCGGCTTGCCCGTACTGCCGGAGGTGAACATCAGGTACGCGAGGTCGGTGGGCGCGGCGGAAGTGCCCGGCGTGCCCGAGGCCGCGGCGGTGTCGGCCCGGATGTCCCGCGGGTCGACGATCCGCAGTCGCTGCGGCAGCAGCCAGGTCAGGTCCCGGTCGGCGAGGGCGACCTCGCAGCCGGCGCCCTCGACGACCATCGCGAGGCGCTCGCTCGGGTAGGAGTCGTCCAGCGGTACGTACGGGCGGCCGCTCTTGAGGATGCCGAGGAGTACGGCGGGCAGCCGCGCGGAGCGGTGCATGAGCACGGCGACGGGCTCGCCCGGCGCGGCGGTGGCGTCGACCCGGCGCGCGACGGCGTCGGAGAGTGCGTCGAGTTCGGCGTAGGTGAGGGTCTCGTGGTGGTCCTCGACGGCGGTCGCGTCCGGGCAGCGCCGGGCGCTGGCGGCGAAGCGCGCCACGAGGGTGCCGGCGGCCGGGTCGAGCAGGTCACCGACGGCTGAGCGGGTGTTGCGCGCCAGTTCGACGGTGGTGCGGCGCAGGTCGTCGACGAAGCGGTCCACGGCGGCGCCGTCGAGGACGGCGGTGCGGTGGTTGGCGAGGACCTCGACGCCCTCGGGGGTGTCGGTGACCTCGAGGCCGAGGTCGAAGTGGCCGCGCTGGCCGCGCCGGTGCACCGGCTCCCATCCGTCGTCGGCCGCCTCGGTGCCGCGCTCCCAGTTCTGGTAGGCGAGGGTGACGGTCGGCACGCCGTCGTCGCCGTGCGCGGCGCGGCACAGCGCGGCGAACCGCGGGTAGGGCAGCGCGGCGTGCCCCAGGGCTTCGCGCACGGCCTGGCCGAGGTCCTGAAGCCAGGTGGCGAGCGGGAGTCCGGGGTCGAGGTCGACGCGCAGCGGCACGGTGTTGACGAAGCAGCCGACGGTGGCCTCGTCGTCGTCGGAGCCGCGCCCGTACGTGGGTACGGCCATCAGCATCGAGCGGTGCCCTGTGGCCCGCGCGAGGGCCACGGCGAACGCGCCGAGCAGCGCGGTGAACCGGGGCACTCCGGCGGCGCGTGCGATGTCGCCGAGCGCGTCGGACAGGCTGCCGGGCAGACCGTACTCGCGGTGGGCACCGGCCGCGCCGGCCCCCTCTCCGCCCCCGGGGAAGAGCACGCCCGCGGGCGTGCCGTCGGCGAGCCGCGTACTCCAGTGCTGTTCGGCGTCGGCCCACTCGGCGGCCGTGGCGGTGTCGCGTTCGCGGCGCAGTGCCCCGGCGAACGAGCCGGCCTCGGGGAGGTCGGCCGGTCCGCCGCGGGTGAGCGCCGTGTACAGGGCGGCGACGTCACGGCGCAGCAGGTCTGCCGAGCGGCCGTCCACGACGATGTGATGGGTGGTCAGCTGCAGGACGGGGCGGTCCCCGGCGACCTCCCAGAGAACGGCCCGCAGCAGGGGTTCGGACGAGGTCCGCAGCCGGCGGTCGGCCTCCTCGGTGACGGCACGCTCCAGGGAGTCCTCGTCGACGATCCGGGTGACGAGCGCGGGCGTGTCCCGGGCGGGCACGAAGGCGGGGTTCCCGTTGTGGGTGCGCACCGAGCACCCCAGCACGGGATGGCGCCGCACCAGTTCGGCGACGGCGCCACGCACGGCCTCGCGGTCCGCGCCCGCGGGCAGCCGCCAGGACAGCGAGATGTTGTACGGGGCGTGCGGCGCGGCCGACTGGTCCGCGGCCCACATGCCGAGGAGGCGATCGGGCAGAGCCGCCGGAAACGTGTCGGGAACGGCAGGGGCGGGGGCGGGTTCGGCGGAGGCGGGTTCGGCGGCGGCACCGGTCCCGGCGGCCGGAGCGAACCCGGCCGCCTCGACGGCGGCCTTCAACTGGGCCCCGCGCGCGTCGAGCAGACGCTCCGTCAGATCTTGTAGGCCGGTGCTGTCCAGGAGCAGGGACAGTGGCACCCGGCCGAGGTCGTCCTCCAGGATCCGGCACAGGCGCATCAGGGCGATGGAGTCGACTCCGTAGTCGGAAAGGGGTGTCCCGGGGTCGAGTTCGTCGGCGCTCCTGCCCACGGTGTGCGCGACCCGCCCGGTGATCCAGCGCAGCGCGGCCCGCGCGAGCCCGTCCGCGGGCGGCACGGTGACGGGCGCCCCTGAAGACACCGGCTCCCGCGCGGCAGGCGCCTCGACGGTTCGGGCGGGGACGTCAGGCGCGTCGTGGCGGACCTCAAGGGCCCGGTCCCACACGTCGAAGTCGCCCGCCACCAGTGCCGCGTACGGCGTCGGGGCGTCCTTCGCCGGGTCGAGCAGCGGCCACACGGAGCGCAGGGCGGTGCGGGTGGCGACCGGGCGCAGGCCGTACGTACCGGCCAGGTAGGTCAGTGTGTCCGGCTCCGGAGCCATGCCCGCGTCCGCGAGGACCGGCCAGCCGACGGACAGGGTGCGGCCCGGCCGCCCCGACGCCGTGCGGCAGGCGGCGAAGCCGTCGAGAAACCCGTTGGCGAAGGCGTAGTCCGACTGGCCCTGGTTGCCCACCAGTGCCGCGAGGGACGAGGCCAGGACGAAGAAGTCCAGCGGATGTCCGGCGAGCGCCGCGTCTAGGCGGAGCGCGCCGAGGACCTTCGCGCGGCACACCTCCTGCACCGCCTCGGGTGTCTTGCCGCGCAGGAATCCGTCGCGCAGCACCCCCGCGGTGTGGACGACACCGCGAAGCCGTACGCCCTCCCGCTCCAGCCACCGCACCAGCTCGGCGACATCGCCCGCATCGGAGACGTCGCAGCGCCGGTAGGTGACCGAACCGGTCCGGCGCAGGTCCTCCAGCGCCGCCTCGTCCGGTTCCGAACGCCCCACCAGCACCAGCCGTGCCCCCGGCGCGCGCGCCAGGACATCGGCGGCGACATGCCGGCCGAGCCCGCCGAGCCCGCCGGTGACCAGGTAGGTCCCCCGGGGGTCGAGCACGGTGCCCGCCGTGTCCGTGGCAGCCGTGTCTGTGGCTGCGAGGGGAGTGAGCACCGACACCCGGCGCCCCCGCGGGCCCAGCCGCACCCAGTCGACGCCGTCGGCGGCGCGCATCGCCTCGGCCACCAGGGCCTCGGCTTCAGCGTCGTCGGGGTGGTCGCCACCGTGGACGTCGAGGGTGGCCAGACGCAGCGCGAAGCGGCCGGTCTCGCCGGCGACGGTCCGCGCCAGGCTGTGCAGCCCGTGCACCAGCGGCGCGACGTCGCCGTTCTCCTCGGCCCGGGTCACCAGCAGGATCCGGGCCCCGTCCAGGGCCCGGCTGCGGACGAACGCCCGCAGCAGTCCGAACACGGTGGCCAGTGCACCGCTCGCGAACCTCGACCACTGCGAAGTAACGCCGTCCTGGGTCAGCGGGGCGCGGCCGAGTCCGTCCGCGGCCGGGCCCCGGGTGAGGTCGACGAGGACCACGCCCGGTGTCCCGGTGCGTTCGGCCGTGGCCGCGAGGACCTGCTCGTCGCCGGCCTCCCCCGACGTCAGGGTGGCGGCGGCCTGTGCGCCCCACCGGGGCACCGCGTCCCCGATGACCCACAGCGGCCCCTGCGGGCCGGCGTGTGCGTCGTCGCCGATCGGGGCCGGCCGCCAGTCGAGGCGGTATCCGGCCACCGGTACGCCGTCCGCCGCGCCGTCGCTCGTGTCCGTGGTCGCCGGCCGCGGCGTGGTCGGCTGCGGCCCGGCGTCGACGCGGATGCGGAAGCCCGCCACGTCGACGAGCACGTCGCCGCTGTCCGTATCGATGATGTTCAGGTCGAAGACATGGATCCCGGCCGCGTCGTCGCGGCGTACCCGCCGGGCGTGCACATAGGCGCGGCCGGTGGCGGGCTGATGGACCGTCAGCCTGTCCACGGCCAGCGGCCGCAGGGTGCGCCGGGTCCCGGTCTCCTCGGTGAGGAGCAGATACGCGGCACTCTGGCAGGCCCCGTCGAACAGCGCCGGGTGCAGCACGTGGCGCCCGTCCGGGTCCTCGCCTTCGGCGAGCCGCAGCTCGGCGGTGACCTCGTCGCCGTGGACGGCGGCGCGCCGCACGGTGCGGTACAGCGGCCCGTACGCGAAGCCGTGCGCCGCGAAGGACCGGTAGAAGTCCTCCTGGTCGCCGTCGCCCAGGTGGGTGTCGAGGTCCGCGGTCCGGTAGACCAGGACCGGCCGCACCGGGCCCGCCGCCTCGGGTCCGGGCGCGGGCTCGGCCCAGCCCTGGGCGACGACGGCGTCCGCGACGGACGTGGAAAAGCGCCGTGCGCCCCGTGCGTCGGGCTCCTCGAGGACGGTGGTGACCGTCATCGGCAGTCCGGTGGCCGGCTGCGGCCAGACCAGGTCGCGCAGCACGGTGCGGTACGGGTTCCCGCCCGCGCCGAGCAGTGCCTCGTGCACCAGCTCGGGGTGGAACGCCCCGGGCAGCACAAGCTCACCGTCCACTACGTGGTCGGCGACCCAGCGCGACGCGCCGCCCAGGCGCGCGGTCACGGTCCGGGAGGCGGGCAGGGTCACCGTGTCGGCCAGCGGCATCGGGGACGAGGAGGTCTCGGGCAGGGCGCAGCGCACCCGGGCGAGCGGCGTGCCCGGCAGCGGCACGCGCCGTCCGGCGGCCGGGCCTGTGTACGTGCCGTCGGTGACCCAGGCGCGGGCGGCCGCGTCGGCCTCGGGCGGCGCCGGGTCCGTCACGAGGGCCGGGTGGGAGGTCCCCTCGGCCAGCGCGTGCAGCGCGGCGCGCAGTTCGGCCTGGTCGTGGGCGGTCACGGCGGCCCGGTGCGGCCCGTGGTCCCGGCCCGTGTGCAGGGTGTGGGCGATGTCGGCGAGGGCGAGTCCTTCGACGGCGCCGGCGAGCGCGCGGGCCGTGCCGGCCAGTCGGTCGGCGTCCGGCGCCGCGACCGGTATCAGTACGGGGCCGAAGGGCTGTGGCGTCGCCGGTCCCGCGTCGTACTCCTCCAGGACGACATGGGCGTTGGCGCCGCCCGCGCCGAAGGAGCTGACGGCCGCGCAGCGCGGGACTCCCGTGCCGTCCCAGGGCTCGGCGGCGGTCTGGATGCGCAGCGCGGTGCCGTCGAGGCCGAGCTTCGGGTTGGGCCGCTCGGCGTGCAGGGTCGGCACGAAGCGCGCGCGCCGCAGCTGGAGGATGGCCTTGGTGAGTCCGGCGATACCGGCGGCGGCCTCGGCATGGCCGATGTTGGACTTGACCGAGCCGACGCGCAGCGGGCCGTCGGCGCCCGCCTCCTCGAAGGCCAGGGCCAGGGCGCGCAGTTCGATGGGGTCGCCGAGTTCGGTGCCGGTGCCGTGCGCCTCGAGATAGCCGACGGCGGCCGGGGAGACCCCGGCGTGGCGCAGCGTGGCGCCGATGAGGGCGGCCTGGGCGCGCGGGTTGGGAACGGTGTAACCGCCGCTGCCGCCACCGTGGTTGAGGCCGGTGCCGCGGATCACCGCGTGGATCGTGTCGCCGTCCGCCTCGGCCCGGTCCAGGCGCTTGAGGACGACGGCGCCCGCGCCCTCACCGGGCACGAAGCCGTCGCCGCCCGCGCCGAAGGCCCGGGTGTGCTCGCCGCGCGAGGGCATGCCGAGCGCGCACAGGCCGGTGAACCGGTCGGGGTGCAGGTAGAGGTTGACGCCTCCGGCGAGTGCCAGGTCGGCGTCGTCGTTCTCCAGGGCCCGGCAGGCCAGGTGCAGGGCGGTCAGCGACGACGAGCACATCGTGTCGACCGTGAGGCTCGGGCCGCTGAGGTCGAAGACGTGCGACACCCGGTTGGCGACGGACGCGGCGGCCGTGACGGCGTACTCGGGGTTGTCGGCGCCCGCGGCACGGGCGTCGCGCTGGGCGAGCAGATGGCTGTTGGCGGTGACACCGGCGAACACCCCGACGCGCGGGCCGCCCTGGGTGCCCGCGAGGGTGCGCCGGGAGTAACCGGCGTTCTCGAAGGCTTCCTTGGCGATCTCCAGGAACAGCCGCTCCTGCGGGTCCATCAGGGCCGCGTCGCGCGGGGTGATGCGGAACATCGCGGGGTCGAACGCGTCGATCCCGTCGACGAAGCAGCCCCAGCGGGCGTAGCCGCCGCCCGTGGTGCGCGCGGTGCGCCAGTCCCAGCGCTCGGCGGGCACCTCGCGTACGGGGGTGTGCCCGGCGTTCAGCAACTCCCAGAAGGCGGCGATGTCCTGGGCGCCGGGATAGCGCCCGGCGATCCCGACGACGGCGACGGCGGGTGCGCCGGTGTCGCGGCCGCGGCGCGCGGGGACGGGCGCCGCCTCGGCGGCCCGCGGCTGCGCGACGGGGCGTACGGCCGGCTCGCTCCGCAGGGGTGCGGGCCGGGGGGACGTGGTGGGTGCGGGCGCGGCGGGACGGGCCGGTGCGAGATGGCGCGCGAGCGCCCTCGGGGTCGGGTGCTCGAAGAGCAGGGTCGCCGCGACGCTGCGCTCGGGGAACATGCTGCGCAGCCGCTCGCAGAACTCCTCGTTGAGGAGCGAGTCCACGCCGAGGGAGGGGAAGTCGGTGTCCGCATCGAGCAGTGCGGGGTCCCGGACGGTGAGTTCGCCGACGAGCCGCAGGACGCGCTCCAGGAAGGAGGCGTCCTCCTCGACGGCGGGCGACGGCTGGGCGACGGGGGCGGCCGGTGCGGTCGATGCGGCGGCGGGCGGCGGCGCCGCCCCACGTTCGGCCAGCATCTGGGCCAGCTGGTCGACGGTCCGGTGCTCGAACAGCGCGGTCGCGGCGACCGGTCCGTACCTGCGGGACACCGCCTCGACGAGCTCCATGTTGAGCAGCGAGTCCACGCCCAGCTCCTGCCAGGGCAGATAGCCGGGCACATCGGCGTCGGAGCCGCCGAGCAGGTCGCGCACGATGGCGCGCAGCCCCTCGGCGATCTCCGGGACCGTGGCACCGGCCGCTGCCGGGTCATCGCCGGCAGGAGCAGTGGCGGCGGGCGGCCGGCAGGTCAGCAGGGCCACGCATCCCGGCGCGTCGCGCAGATGGTCCACCTCGGCGAGGCTCCAGCCGTGCTCCTCCAGCAGGGATCGCCAGCGGGGCACGTCGAGGAGGGGGCCGTGGGGCAGGCGCCGGTCCGTGTCGACATAGCCCCACCAGCCGTCCGTCAGACCGAAGGTGAGGGTGTAGACCGCGGCCGGGACGACCATCTCGACCAGCAGCAACCGGCCGCCGGGGGCGAGAAGTTGCTCGATGTGGGCGAGGGTGCGGGACAGGTCGCGGGTCGCGTGGATCACGTTGCTCGCCACGACGAGGTCGACGGCGCCGGGTGCGAAGCCCTGGGCCTCGGGACTCTTCTCGATGTCGAGCAGGCGCGGTCGCACGCGGTCGCCGAAGCGGCGGCGCCCGTGCTGGAGGAAGGCCGGGGAGACGTCGGTGTACGCGTAGTCGGCGACGCGCACACCGCGGGCGTCGAGCGCGGCCAGCGCCGACGCGGTGGTGCCGCCGACGCCCGCGCCGATCTCCAGGACACGCGGCGCGGCAAGCGCGGCGGCGGCGTCGCCGAGGGCCGCGGCAGCGGCGGAGTTGACCGGGTCGAAGAGCTGGTTGCCGCTGTAGACGGCGGTGACGCCGCTCAGGTCGCCGCCGGGGAAAAGGACGGCGGTGACGGGCAGTTCGCCGCGCAGGACGGGACCGTACGACTCCAGGGTCCGGTCGAGCAGCGTCAGGTGCCCGGCGAGGTCGGGGTGGTCGGCCAGCAGCGTGTCGCGGGTGCGGACCAGTTCGGCCCCCGCGGGCACGGACAGTCCGGACTCGGCGTACTGCGCCAGGAGTTCGAGGATCGCGGCGATCAGCCTGCGGTGCCCGGGTACGGCTGCGAGCAGTCCGGCCGCCGCCTCCGTGTCGACGTCGGGCCGGGCGGCGAGCGCGGGAGGCAGGCCGAGTTCGGTCATCCGGTGGGCGAGTGCGGCACGGGCGTAGCGATCCAGCCGGTGCGCGGCGTCCTGCCCCTGCGGGGCCGGGTGGTCGGGTGCCGGGCGCGCGGTGAGCGGGCGCAGCGGCTCGGGATCACCGCCGAGCACGAGGGACTGCGGTCGGTTGCCGGACATGCCCGCTTCCAAGGCGGCCACTCCCCTTTCCGGTACGAATGCGATGATCCCGGGATATTCACGCTTGACGTGCGCGGTGTACCGGCGGGCGAGCCCGGTGCCGTGCCACAGCCCCCAGTCGAAGGTGCGCACGGCGAGGTGCGCGTCCCCGTCGACGGCGGTGGCGTAGTGGTCGAGGAACGCGTTGGCGGCGGCGTAGTTGAGGCCGCCGACGCTGCCGAAGAGTCCGGCGGCGGAGGAGAACAGGACGAGCGCGGCGGGCCGGCCGTCCGGGCGGGTGCGCAGGGCGCGGCGCAGCGCCAGGACCACGGTCACCTTGGTCGCGAGGACCTGGTCGAGGTCGGCCGGGGTGAGTTCGGCGAGGCGGGCCGGGCTGATCGAGCCGACGCTGTGCACGATGCCGTCCGGTTCACCGAACGCGGCCCGGCATGCGGCCAGGGTGCGCTCCACGGCGGCCGGTTCGGTGACGTCGGTGCTCAGGTACCGGGCGGTCCCGCCGAGGGCCGCGAGGTCGTCGAGCAGGGCGCGGGTGCGGTCGTCGGCGGCCGAGCGCCCGACGAGCAGCAGCCGGGCGCCGTAACGCCGTGCGAGGTGGCGGGCCACCTCGGCGCCGATGCCTCCTGATCCGCCGAACAGGACGTAGGTCCCGCCGTCGGTGAACGCGTCGCCGGTGGCGGCGGGGGCGGGCTCGGGGCGGTCCGTGTAGACCTGACGCAGGCGCCGCGTGCCGCGCAGGGCGATGAGCGGTACGGCCTGGGCGCAGGGTTCGTTCAGGGCCGCGGCGACCTGGGCGGGTGTGGCGGCGGCGTCGAGGTCGACGGCTGCGGCGCTGACGCCCTCGATCTCCCGGGGCAACGTGCGGACGGCGCCGAGCAGGGCGCCCTGGAGCGACGCGCCGGGCGAGGGGGCGCCGCCGTCCGGGTCGGTGAGGCCGGTCGTGACGAGGGTGAGGCGGGCGGGACGGCCGGCCGCTTCGAGGGTACGGGCCACGGTCAGCAGGGCCGCGAGCCATTCGCGCAGCCGGCGGATCCCGGCCGTGTCCTCGCTCCACCCGGAGCCGTCCACGAGAAGAGCCACGTGGCGGGCCCCCCGCACCTCCTGTGCGAGGTCGGGAGAGTCGCGCCGCACGGTCCGGGCGCCGAGGCCTTCGGCGCGGTGGGGATCGGCCGCATCGTGGACGAGCACGAGCCCGTCGAGCCGCGCGGTGTCCGGCCGGGTGGTCACGGAGGGCTCCGCGCACCACTCGGGCACGAGCACACGGACGGCGGGCGCGTCGGCGGGCGCCTTCTCGGGCGCGACGTCGCCGCCCGCGGCGGGCGCCGAGGGGACGACCGTCCCGATGGCGTGCAGCCGCAGGCCCGTGACACGCAGTACGGTCCTGCCCTCGGCCTCCGCGGCCAGGTCCACGACGGTGTACGTGGCGCCCTGCGCGGTGCGGCGGACCGTCAGTTCCGCCGTGTCCGGGACCACGCCGGACCATTGGACGTGGTCGGCGGCCGCCGCGACGCGGGAAGCGGAGCCGTCCATCAGGACGCACGAGGTCTGCAGCGCCGCGTCCAGCCATGCCACGCGCCGGGTGCGCGGGTCGGTGGCGGCGGGGGCGACGATCCGGGCGACGGCCTGCCCGTCGCGTCGGCGCACGTCGTGCACCACGCGGTAGACCGGCCCGACCTCGATCCCGTTGCGCTGGAGGAAGGCGCCGAGATCGACGGCCTGCTCCGGGCTGCCCGGTTCCGCGACGCCCGTGGCCGGCACCGGTGCCGGAGGGTCGGTCGCCGGGACGGCGCGGGCGACGACCACACCCTCGCGCTCGACGGCGAGACGCACGGTGCCGTCCGTCTCCTCGGCGCTGCGCACCAGACGCACGGAGCCGCCTTCGGGCACGGGTACGGGCCGCTGGAACCGCAGTTGCCCGAGCGCGACGGGTCCGCCGTCGGCGAGCGCGTCGATCAGTGCGGCTCCGGGCAAGGTGGTCCGCCCGCCGACGCGGTGCTCGGCCAGCGGATGGCCGTCCTCGATGACGTAACCGCTCCCGCGCCCGGAGAACGCAGAGGACACAGAGGACGCAGAGAACACAGAGGACTCGGCGGCCGCGGCGCCCGGCAGCCAGTAGGAGTGACGTTCGAAGGGGTACGGCACCAGCGGTACGCGGCGCGGGCGGGGTCCCTCGGGCAGGCGCGAGGCCCAGTCCCCGACCGTGGTGTCGGCTCCGCCGAGCCAGTCGCGCAGCCAGGGGTCAGCAGGCTGTTCCTGCGTGCCGTGGTCGGCGAACTGCCTTGCCAAGCGGGCGAGTTCGGCCAGGTCGGCGACGACGAAAAGGGCGCGGTGCGGCAGGTGACGGCGGCCGGACTGGAGCGTCCAGGCGATCTCGTCCAGGGCGGGCGAGGCGGGCGAGGCGGCCAGCTCGGCCGTGCGGGCGGCCAGCCGGGTCAGCGAACCGGGTGTCGCGGCCGACAGCGGCACGGCGAACGGCCCGTCACCGGCGGCGTGTTCGCGGGGCAGGTCCGGTGCCTCCTCCAGGACCACATGGGCGTTGCTGCCGCCGAACCCGAACGCGCTGACGGCCGCGCGGCGGGGCGCGCCGCCGGTGCCCGCGGGCCACGGCACGGGCTGCGCGGCGACCCGGACCGGGGTCCCGTCCAGTTCGATGTGCGGGTTGAGACGGGTGAAGCCGGGCGTGCCCGGTATCAGCCCGTGGCGCAGGACCTGCACCGCCTTGACGACGCCGACCAGGCCCGAAGCTCCTTCCAGATGGCCGATGTTGGCCTTGGCGGAGCCGACCCAGATCCGGCCCTCGGGCCCTGCGGCGCGCGCGGGCATGCCCTGCGGCTCCGCGTCGAGGACCTCCCGGAAGGCATCCAGCTCGATCGGATCGCCGAGCGGCGTGCCGGTGCCGTGCGCCTCGAGGAACCCGAGGTCGGCGGCGCGCAGTCCGGCCCGGCCGAGCGCCGTGCGGATCAGCCCGCTCTGGGCACGGGGGTTGGGCGCGGTCAGCGCGGCGGCCCGGCCGCCGTGGTTGACGGCGCTGCCGCGGATGACGGCGAGTACGGGGTCGCCGTCCGCGACGGCGCGGCGCAGTGACTTGAGTACGAGCCAGCCCGCGCCCTCGCCCCGGACGAACCCGTCGGCGTCCGCGTCGAAGATCCGGCTGCCGCCCTCGGGCGAGAGCATGCCCGCCCTGCGGTAGGCGCGGGCGTTGAATCCGTTGCTGAGGAGGTTGGCGGCTCCGGCGAGGGCGACCTCGCACTCGCCGGAGCGCACCGCGGCCTGGGCGAGGGCGAGCGCGGTGAGCGCGCCGGAGCAGGCGGTGTCGACGGTGATGCTGGGCCCGGTGAAGTCGTACAGGTGGGAGACGCGGTTGGCCAGGAACGCGGGGAACGTGCCGGTGGTGGCGTACCCGTCGGCCGAGGCGGCGCGTTCCACGAGTTGCTCGCGGTAGTCGTAGCTGCAGGCGGCGGCGTACACCCCGACGGGCGTGCCCGCGAGGGTGTCGGGGGCGAGTCCGGCGTGTTCCAGAGCGTGCCAGCTGAGTTCGAGCAGGGCGCGCTGCTGAGGATCCATGGAGGCGGCCTGACGGGGTGTCACTTCGAAGAAGGGCGCGTCGAACAGGTCGATGCGGTCGAGGAGCCCGGCGCGGAACCCGGCAGGCACCTCCCCCGCGAGCCGTCCGGCCGCCACCGCCTCGATCCGGCACTCCCCCTGACTCAGCAGCTGCCAGAAGGCCTCGGCGTCGTCCGCCCCCGGCACCTTGCAGGACATGCCGATGACAGCGACGTCGTCGTACCCGCCGGGCCGTGCGTCCGTGGCCCCGGCGGGTACGAGGGCGGGCGCGGCCCCTTCGGCGGGTGCCGCCCCTTCGTCCTCCGGTTGTCCGGGCAGCAGCGCCGCCAGCTCCGTCAGCGTCGGGTGGCGCCAGACTGCGGTCGCCGGCAGCTGCACGCCGAAGGCGGCACGGGTCTCGCGGATCAGGCGCAGCGCACGGGCGGAGTCAAGACCCTGCTCACCGAGCGGGCGGACGGGGTCCGCCCGATGCCCGAGGACGTCGGACGCCAAGGCGACGAGCCGCTCCAGCGCGTCGGGAGCCGACCGCGGGGTGTCCACCACCGGGCCGGTCGTGGCGGCGACGGCAGGCTCGGCGCCCGCCGCGCGCCGCCCTGCCGCCTCGGTCTCTGTCTCGGTCTCGGTCTCTGTCTCGGTCTCTGTCTCGGTCTCTATCTCGGTCTCTATCTCGGTCTCTATCTCCAGGGATTGCCGCACAGCGTCCAGGTAGACGGACGCGTCCCGCCCGTTGAGCACCGTGTGGTCGAAGGCGAGCACCATCCTGCGCACCGCGCCCCGGCCCGTGCCCTCGACCGCGCCGAGGAACAGGGTCGCCACCGCCGGCGGCACGACCACCGGCACCGCCAGCGTCGGTCCCCCGTCCCCCAGGTGGGAGAGCATCAGCGTGACCCGGCCGTCGGCCTGCGACTGCCCGTCGAGTGCCTCTTCCACGGCCTGCGCGTACCGCTCGTCGAAGTCCTCGGCCGTGACCTCGTCGGCGCCGCGCACCACCGCGACGGTGAGGTCTCCGTCGTCGGTGGCCACGGCGATCCCGAGGTCCACGTGCTCGTACACGCGCAGCGCGCTCTCGTCGAGCCGCCGCGAGCGCAGCCGTGCCGCGTCGGGCGCCGCCGCGCAGCGGGCCGCGACCCGGGCAAAGGCCTGGAAGACGGTCGAGAAGCGGGCGCCGCGGTGTTCCCGCAGGGCCCGCTGCAGCGTGTCCTCGGCGACGAGGGCGGAGACGACCGCGGGAACGACCTGGTCGCGGGCGCCGAGCATGGCCCGGTTCAGGGCGCGCTGCCGGATCGACTGGGTGACGTCGGTGAAGCCGGTGACCGGCGCCGACGGGCCGCGAGCACCGGGTGGGCCGACCGTACCGACCTCCGCGCCGGCGTCCGCGCCGCTCTCCCGCTGCCGGGCCACGTACCGTTGCAGATCGGCGGGCATCAGGCTCGTGCCCGCCGCGGGAACGTCCGGCAGCAGTGCCTCGTCGATGCCGAGGCGCCGGGCGTGGGCGCGGGTGCGGGGCGGAATGCGGCGGGTCGGGGTGAACTCCCGGCCGGGTGCGCCCTGCACGGACGCGCCGGACGCGCGCTCGGCGGCCGCGGTCCGCGGTCCGGTCCCGGCCTTCTCCCGGTCCGGGACGATCCGGCCGACGGCGCCGCCGATCGCAACGGTGTCCCCCGCCCGGACCAGCCAGGCGTCCAGGATCCCGGCCACCGGGGACTCGATCTCGACGGCCGCCTTGTCGTGCTCCATCTCGTAGACGACCTCGTCCTTGGCGACCGCGTCGCCCGGTTGCTTGAGGAACCGGACGATGCGGACCTCGACGATCCCCTCGCCGAGGCGCGGAACGGACAGCACCGACTCCGTGGTCATCGAGATTCCTCCGTGGATACTCCGACCTTCAGGGGGGAGCGGAAACGGACTCCTGCGGAGCAGGGCAGCGAGCGGGTATTCGCCCTGTGGGCGGATACCCGTCCCACGCACCGTCCGCGACTTGTATGCTCGGCCTTGCCCGGCTGGCGATAACCAAGCTGGCCGGGTCTACCGCCGGGCTGGCGGGATGTCAGGTCTGTGGAGCTGGCGTAAGACTGCTGGGCGTACCAACGTCCCTCGCCGTTCATTCGGGGCAGCGGCTGTCGATGAAGCAGAAAGTCCACTCCGCGAGGAATGAATCCCCCTGCTTCAGCTGGGGGAGATGTCAACTGCGCTTCCTTCTCCATGCGGTCAGGCCAGAACGGAACGGACGGCCGCGACCACGTCGTCCGCGGCGGGCAGCACAGCGCGCTCCAGGTCGGGGTGGAACGGGACGTGCACGTCCTCGCGGCTCACCAGGCGCGGCGGGGCGAGCAGCGAGTAGAACTCGTCGTCGGACGAGAGGAGTTCGGTGATCAGTCCGGCGCCGAAGCTGCTCGTACGGTTGTCCTCCTGCACCACGACCAGGCGCCCGGTGCGGCGCACGGAGGCGGCGACGGTCTTCCGGTCGAGCGGCACCAGCCAGCGCAGGTCGATGACGTCGGCCGCGACGCCGTCGGCCGCGAGGCTCCCGGCGGCGTCGAGGGCGAGTTCGGTCCCGTTGCCCCAGCTGACGACGGTGACGTCGTCGCCAGTACGCAGGGTGCGGGCGCCGAGCGCGGGTGCGGGCCGCCCAGCCGGCTCCCGGCGCTGCCGCATCAGGTGCTTGGGCAGCAGGATCAGCGTCGGATCGGGTGCGGTGAACGACTCCAGGAAGGCGGCCTCGGTGTCCTCGGGGGTGGAGGGGACGACGACGCGCAGTCCGGGCAGGTGGGTGAACAGGCTCTCGTTGCTCTGGCTGTGCCAGATTCCGCCGCCCGGCAGATAGCCGCCCCAGGGTGCGTAGATGACGACGGGGCACTGCCATGCGGAGACCGTGCGCCAGCGCAGTGTGGTGAGCTGGGCGGCGAGCTGGTTGAAGGCGGGGCCGGCGAAGTCGATGAACTGGAGCTCCACGACGGGCCGCATGCCGGCGGCGGCGAGCCCCACGGCGGCGCCGACGATGGTGGCCTCGGCGAGCGGCGCGTTGGTCATGCGCTCGCCCGCAACCTTGCCGAGCCCCTTGGTGAAGCCGAAGACGCCGCCCTTGGGATCGTCGATGTCCTCGCCGAACAGGACGAGTTCGGGGTGGCGTTCCAGGCCGGTCGCCAGGGCCCGGTTGACGGCGGACACCATCGTTCCGCCGCACGGCTCGGTGAGCGGTCCGGCGGCCGGTTCCTGTCCGGCGGGGTGCGCCGTCTCGCTCGCCGGCGCGAACAGATGCTCCATGATCAGCTTCGGATCCGCGGCCGGCTCGGCGGCGACCCGCGCGAAGACCGCTTCGACCTCGTCGGCTTGCCGGGCCCGCGTGCGCTCCAGCCATGCCTCGTCGACGGCGCCCTCCGCGAGCAGCCGTGCGGTGAAGATCTCCACCGGGTCGCGCAGGGTGGCGAGGTCCTCGCTGCTGCGGTAGACGCGGTGGTCGTCGGAGGACGTGTGCGGGTCGAGCCGGTCGAGGTGGCACCACAGCACGACGGGCCCCTCGCCGCCCCGCACGGCGCTCAGCGCTTCGCGGGAGGCGGCGTGCAGGGCGTCGGGATCGGCGCCGTCGACCACGGTCGTGCGCTCCTGGGGCAGCAGGCCGAGCGCGTGCGGAGACATGTGCTCGGTCGGCGTGGAGATCCCGTAGCCGTTGTCGGAGACGAGGAAGACGACGGGCAGCCGCCGCTCCACCGCGAAGGCGACCGCCTCGAAGAACTCGCCCTGCCGGGTGGAGGCGTCGCCGATGGAGCAGACGACCGCTTGTTCACGGCCCATCAACTGGGCGGCCCAGGCGGCTCCCACGGCGGGCAGGCACTGGCTTCCGGTCGGGCTCGCGATCGAGAAGACATTTCCCGAACGGTGGCCGAAGTGGGCGCTCATATTGCGCCCCGCCGAATGCGATCCGGCCTTGGCCATCAGATCGCGTGCCTGACCCTCGGTATTCATTCCGCGGGCCATGAGAACAGTGCGGTCGCGGTAGTGGGGAAAGATCAGATCCTGCGGATCCAACAGCTCACAGAGGGCGGCCAGACCCTCGTGACCTGCGGAGGAAATATGGAACCAGGCCTCGCCCTGACGAAGCACGATGCCCGATCTGCGGTCGCATTCCCGCGAGAGCAGCATCAGTTCGAGGAAGTCAGCCCGCCGCTGCGCGGGTATCCCCGATGGCCGGGATTCCTTCGTCCGATTCTTCACAGTCAAATCGTGCCGTGTCGCCCGGGTCCCGAGCATCGCCCCCAATAGCCAATTCGTGGAGGGGTGTTGATACCTCGTAGGAGTGAGTCCCGGGAATTCGGCTACGGAAAAATAGTGAGCCCTCCCTCCCGGGAGGGAGGGCATCCGGGAGGGAGGGGGGCATGGCCCGCGCCCGCGGAGCCGGTCGGCTCACCCGCAGGACGAGGGGGTGTCCGACGGTGCGGCCGCGTTCTCGGGTCAGGCGGGGACGGCGGAGGCGAGGGGCTCGGGGTGCGCCATGAGGATGGACCGCTGGAGCCTGCCGAGGGCCGTCGACGGCTCGAGGCCCAACTCCCGTACGAGGGTGGCGCGCAGTCGCTGGTAGACGTTCAGGGCCTCCCCGCGACGCCCCGAGCGGTGCAGCGCGAGCATGAACTGGCCGTGCAGGCTCTCGTGCATCGGGTACTGGTTGACCAGCACGGTCAGTTCGGACAGCAGCTCGCGGTGCCGGCCGAGCCGCAGGTCCGCCTCGATGCGCTGGTCGAGGGCGCACAGACGGGTCTCCTGGAGCCGCCTGACCTCGAGGGTGATCTGGCTGCCGGCCTGGACGTCGGCGAGCGCGGATCCGGTCCACAGTGACAGCGCGTCGCGCAGCCGCTTGGCGGCACCCGCGTAGTCCTCGGCGTCCATGGCCCGGTACCCGGCGCCCGCGCGGCGTTCCAGTTCCTGGAAGTCGAGGGTGCCGCCGCGGGTCTCGAGGCGGTAGCCGCCCGGCAGCGTGACCAGGATGTCCTTGGCGGTCGCCTGCTCGTCCCCGCCCCGGTCCAGCGCCTCCCCGATCAGCTCGCGCAGTTGCAGGATGTAGGTCTGCAGCGTGGTGCGGGCGCTGCGGGGTGGCGTCTCGTCCCACAACTCCTCTATCAGCGTGCACACCGGTACGACGTGGTCCGCGTTCAGCGCGAGCAGCGCCAGGACCTGGCGGGGCTTGGGTGCGGTCGGCGCGATCGAGATGCCGTGCTCTCGCACCGACAACGGGCCCAGTACTTCGATGTCCATCGTTTCTCCCCTGTGGGTGCAAGCTGGTCGGCGCATGCAGGGTCCAGCTCCGGCACGGGATGAGCGTGCCGCGGCATCTGAACCCACCACAAATAAAAAAACAGCACGGTCGGTTTGTCAATCCGAACCGTGTAGTCTTTTTTCTCATGAGCCCCCAGCCACACGGGAATCGCCTGTCACAGAGCGCGGCCGGACACCTCGCCGCGGACGGCGGTCAGACACCCGTCGTTGCATGTGGGACGCGACGCGGCCGCACTCCAGCGCCCCGTCCCGGCGAACAGCCGAGGCACGGACTCCAGCTGGTATCCGCCGTGCTCCAGCAGCACCACACCCCCGGGACGCAGCAGCCGGCTCGCCGTCAGCTCCATCGCGCGGATCATCTGAAGACCGCCCTCACCTGCCCAAAGAGCCAGCGGGGGATCGTAGTTGAGGACCTCCGGGGAACTGGTGCGCAGCCCGATGGGAATGTAGGGCGGGTTGGTGACGACCAGGTCGACGGTGCCGTCGAGCTCGGGGAAGGCGTCCCGCGCGTCACCCTGCACGATCTTTGCTCCCGTGCCGTGGGCGTTGCGTACGGCGACCCGCACCGCGGCCTGCGCGAGTTCGATCCCGTACACCCTGGCCTGCGGGACGCGACGGGCGATGCTGACCGCCATCGTGCCGGGCCCGGCACAGAGATCGACCACCAAAGGAGACCGAATTCCGGCCTGAAACAGACCATGAAGTCTGTTTACTGCGTCGTCCACGATCTCCGCGGTCTCCGGCTTGGGCACGAAGACCCCGGGCGCCAGCTCGAAGCGGTGTCCCATGAACCAGGCGTGGCCCACGATGCGTTCGGCCGGTTCGCGGGCGGCACGCCGCTCCACATACGTCCACAAGTCCGCCGGGACCGGCCCCCGCAGCTGTCCGTCCAGGTCGTCGGGGGTCACCCGGACCGCGTGGGCTGCCAGGAGCCGGGCGTCGTCGCGCGCCGCCGCCTCCCCGATGCCCGCCGCGACGAGCCGTTCGACGGCGAGGTCCAGTGCGGCGGAGAGCGTCGTCGGCGTGGCCCCGGCCGGCCGTGCGGCGGTCGTCACGAGGCCCTCCGCTCCGGCTCGCCGGCGGCCGGGCCGCCCGTCGCGATCCACTCGTCCTCCAGGCGGCACGTCTCGGCGATGATCGTGTCGTACAGGCTCCGCAGGAACGCGGGGTCGATGCCGTGCTCCTGCGCGTACCGCGCGGCGCGGCCCTGCACCGTGGCGATGCGGTGCGGCTGCATCATCGCCACGTCGTGGACGCGCTTGTACTCGCCGATGCGCAGGCAGATCTCCAGCCGCTCGCGCACCGCGTCGAGCAGGCCGGCGTCGACGGCGTCGAGCCGGGCGCGCAGCGACTCCAGATCCTCGGCCGCGTCCGCGGGTCCGATACGTAGTGACATGACGATTCCTCTCTCGATGAAGAACTAGGGGGCAAGGTGTTCGAGCACTGTGTGGTGGCGGGCGGTACCGGCGAGGTGGGGCGGATGTTCGCCGGCCGGCTTGCGGACTCGGGGGCACAGGTCCTCTGCCTCGACCCGGCGGCCTCGGCGCCCGCCGCCCTGGCCGACGACATCCGCGCTCCCGGCCCCGAGGCCGCCAGGGCCATCGCGGCGGCCGACCTGGTGCTGCTCGCCGTGCCGGAGCCGGTGGCACTGGACGCGATCGGCCCCGTGACCCGGCTGATGCGCACCGACGCCCTGTTCGCGGACACGCTGTCGGTGAAGGGCGGCATCGCCGAGCGCCTGCACGCCCTGGCGCCCGGCATCCAGGCGGTGGGGCTCAACCCGATGTTCGCGCCGTCGCTGCCCCTGCCGGGCCGGCCGGTGGCCGCGGCCACCGTCACCGACGGTCCCGCCGTCCGGGCGTTCCTGGCGCTGATCGCCGGGTGGGGCGCCCGGGTGGTCGAGATGTCCGCGCAGGAGCACGACGCGCTGACGGCCGCGCAGCAGGCGGCCACGCACGCGGCCGTCCTCGCCTTCGGCCTGGCGCTGGGAGAGCTCGGTGCGGACATCGGGGCGCTGCGCGCCACGGCGCCGCCGCCGCACCGCACGCTGCTCCAGCTCCTCGCCCGGATCTCCTCCGGCACCCCGGAGGTGTACTGGGACGTCCAGTCCGGCAACCCGCACGCGCAGGCCGCCCGGCGCGCCGTGGGCCACGGCCTGGAGCGGCTCGGCCGGGCGGTCGCGAGCGGCGACCCGTCGGCGTTCGAGATGCTCGTCGAGGAGCTGCGCGCCACGCTCGGAGAGCGGCACAGGACCGAACTGGCCGATGCCTGCGCCGAGTTGTTCGCACAGCTGCGGTGAGGGCGGGCCGGGCCGGCCCGCCCTCCGACGGCGGTCACCGCACGCTGCCGGCCAGGAGTTCGCGCGTCCCGGCCGGGGCGACGGCTTGTGCCTGACGCAGCGCGCGCAGCGTGGTGCGGGCCTTGAGGAGCATCTCCTGCACCTCGTCGTCCGGGTCGGACAGCGCGATGACCGCGCCGCCCACACCGATGGTGGCGGCGTCCGCGGTGGCGACGATCGTACGGATGACGATGCTGAGGTCGACGGCCCCGCTCAGGGCGAAGTAGCCGAGCGCCCCGGAGTAGACGCCGCGCGGCCCGTCCTCGAGGTGGTCGATGAACTGCATGGTGCGCACCTTCGGCGCCCCTGTCATCGAACCGCCGGGGAACGCGGCGCGCACGGCCTCCGGCCGCGAGACATCCGCCGCGAGGCGTCCCCGTACGGTGCTCACCAGCTGATGCACGGTCGCGTACGACTCGACGTCGAACAGCTTCGGCACATGGACGCTGCCGATCTCGCAGACCTGCCCGAGATCGTTGCGGACCAGGTCCACGATCATCAGGTTCTCCGAGCGGTCCTTCTCGGCCGCGGCCAGGCCCCGGGCAAGGGCCTCGTCCTCGGCCGGGGTGGCACCGCGCGGCCTGGTGCCCTTGATCGGCTTGGACTCGGCGGTGCCCGCCGCGTCGATGCGCAGATACCGCTCGGGCGAGGACGAGAGCACGGCGCCCTCGGGGAACTGCAGGTACGCGGCGTACGGCGCCGGGCTGATGGCACGCAGCGCCCGGTAGGCGGTGAGCGGGTCGACCCGGCCGGGCACGCGCAGCAGGTTGGTCAGGCACACCTCGTAGGTCTCGCCGTCGCGGATGAGACGCCGGCACTCCTCGACCAGCTCCCGGTACTCGGCGGCGTCGTGCCGGAACTCCACGTCCAGCGGCAGCAGTTCCTCGTCGGGCAGCAGGCGGAAGGGCGGGCGGGGCACGGTGCCGGCCAGGGCGCGGGCCGCGTCGGCGAGCCAGTCGTCGGCGTCGCGGGCGCTGGCCGGGTGCCGGTCGCTGCTCAGCGCGAGCAGCCAGGCCCGGCCGTCGGCGTGGTCGACGGCGACCATCCGGTCCGCGAACACGAAGGCGCCGTCGGGCAGTTCGGCCGTGTGGGTGCGGTCGCCGCCGCTGTCGGCCTTGGTCTCGTATCCCAGGTAGCCGACGTAGCCGAGGTTGAACTCGAAGGGCAGCTCCGGTGCGGGGGTGCTGCGCGCGGCCAGCTCGCGCTCCAGGTGCGCGAAGAGCGTGCCGGGCCGCCGCAGCACCTCGTCACCCGAGCGGTCACGCACCCGCACCAGCCGTTCGGCGACGTCGTAGGTGAGGATCTCGCCGAGCGGGCCCTGGGGCGCGCCGAGGAAGGTGAAGCGGGACAGGCCCGGGTCGACGCGGCTGCTGTCCAGCCAGAAGCGGGCCGGGGCATCCCCGAAGAGCTCCTCGAACGCGGCGTCGGCGTCCGGCGCCTCGGCCAGCTCCCGCACATGCAGCCGCAGACCGCCGGGCCCGCCCGGCCGGTCCTGCCGGGTGTCGTCGCCGGCCACGCCGGGCACCTCGACGCCCAGCGGGGCCCGTCCAAGGGCGCGCAGGCTCAGGTCGCGGAAGTTGGCGAGCAGCCGGTGGCCGTACTCGCTGCTCACGGACTCCGGATGGAACTGCACGCCCCAGCGCGGTGCGCTTCGATGCCGTACGGCCATCAGCAGGCCGTCCCGCGTCGACGCCGTGGGCTCCAGTTCGGCGGGCAGTTCGTGGACGGTGAGCGAGTGGTAGCGCACCACGCGCAGCGGCGAGGGGATCTCGGCGAACAGTTCGCGTCCGTCGTGCTCGATCCGGCTGGTGCGTCCGTGCACGGGTTCGGGTGCGTGCCCCACCTCGCCGCCGCCCAGCAGGCACAGCGCCTGGTGCCCGAGACACACGCCGAGCAGCGGCAGGTCCCACTCCTCGATGACCCGCCGGCTGAGTCCGAGGTCGGTGTCGGTGCCGGGGTGGCCGGGTCCCGGGGAGACGACGACGTTGTCGAAGTCGGCCGGGTCCAGCGCCGCCCAGGCTGCGTGGTCGTCGTTCTTGATGACGACGGGGACCTCGGCGTTCACCTCGGCCAGCATCTGGAAGAGGTTGTAGGTGAACGAGTCGTAGTTGTCGATCAGCAGGGTTCGTACGGTACGCACGGCTGCCCCCTCGGTCTCAGGCTCGCCGCACGGTCAGCGGGAGGTTCCGCACACCGAGCAGCCCGTCGCGGTGGTAGCGCAGTTGCGCGCCGGGAGTGATGCGTATGTCGGCGAAGCGGTCGAGGAGCGCCTCCAGCGCGATGCGGCCTTCCATACGGGCGAGCGGGGCGCCGAGGCAGTAGTGGATGCCGTGGCCGAAAGCGATCTGCTGGCGCGCCTCGCGCGTGGGGTCGAAGCGCTCGGGCTCCGGGAAGGACCGCTCGTCGTGGTTGGCGGACAGGAGCGAGGGGACGACCATGCGGCCGGCCGGGATGGTGACCCCGGCGAGCTCGGTCTCCTGGGTGGTGACCCGCGCCATGACGGTGATCGGCGGACGCAGGCGCATCACCTCCTCGATGACGGCCGGGACGATCCCGCGGTCGGCCCTCACCTGGGCGGCGGCCCCGGGGTTCTCCTCCAGGCACAGCACGGTGTTGCCGAGCATCATGGAGGTGGAGACGTGTCCGGCCATGAGCAACAGGCCGCCGAACTCGACTATTTGAGAGTCTGTCAGGGTCTCGCCCTCGACCTCGGCGGCGACCAGCTTGGAGATCAGGTCGTCCCCGGGGTGCTTCCTGCGGTCGTGGACGTGCCCGAGCAGATACTCGTGCATCGCCTTCATCGGCTCCTTGACGAGCTTCTCGTAGTCCTCGCCCGCCTCGTCGCCGAACTGCATGTCCGCCGGGTCCTCGACCTGCATCGACAGCATCCGGTCGGACCAGGAGCGAAACAGGGCGCGGTCCTCGGCCGGTACGCCGAGCAGCTCGGCGATGACGATGACCGGCAGCGGGTACGCGAAGTCGGCGACCAGGTCGAAGGAGTCGCCCTCGATCCCGTCGAGCAGCTGCCCGGCGAGCTCCACGACCCGCGGTTCGAGGTCGGCGATCGTCCGCGGCGTGAACGCCTTGCTGACGAGCTGGCGCAGCTTCCGGTGCAACGGCGGGTCGATCACCGAGAGGATCTCCTCGGTGAGTGCCTCGGAGTCGGGGCGCAGCCGCTGCAGTTCGGAGGAGAACACGGCCGGGTCCGCGGAGACGGCGAGCACGTCGGCGTGCCGGTGGACGTGGAACACCCCGTACTCGTCCTCGTGGACGGGATGTTCGTCACGCATGTTCCGCAGCCAGCCGAAGAGTTGGTGTCCGCCGTCCTCGACGGTCGGCCGGGGGGCGGGCAAGGTCTTCTGGGCCATCGAGGGGGTCTCCTTCGCGGGTTCGGTCCAGGGGGCGGGCCGGCGGCCCGGTTCGGTGCCCGGTTCAGTGCCGGGCCGGGGCGGCGACGGGGAGCGGCTGCAGCGCGTACGGATCGACGGTGTCGGCCGGGTGGTGCTCGATCTGCAGCCGGCTGCCGAGGCCGTGCTCGGCCGCCGCTTCCAGGAAGACCTCCATGGCCAGGGCGTCCTCGAAGGCGAATCCGGTCGAGTCGAAGACGGTCAGCGCGCCGCGGCGCTCGTGGGCCAGGGCGGGTTCGGCGGCGAGCCGGGTCAGGCCGGGCCCCGTCTGGTGCGGTGCGAGCCGCTGGCACTCGCCTTCGCGGTGGGCCTGCTCGGGGTGGTCGGCGGTGACGAAGGCCCGGCGCAGCAGCGAGAGCGGCAGTTCGGTCTTGCCGATGAGGTCGGCGCCGACGGCGTTGATGTGCAGGTGCTCGCGGTGCGGGCCGTCGGGGAGCACCGGACCGCCGCCGGTGGGCACCGAAGTGGCCGTGGTGATGATGTCCGCCTCGGCGGCGATCCGTGCGGGGTCCGCGCACTGAACGGGGATCCCGGTGAACGCGGCGCGGCGCGCGAAGCTGTCGCGGTGCGCCGGATCCGTGTCCCACACCAGGACCCGCTCCAGCGGGAACACGAGGGACAGCGCGTGGAGTTGGGTGACCGCCTGGGCGCCGGCGCCGATCAGGCCGAGGGTGCGGCTGTCGGGGCGGGCGAGCAGCCGGCTCGCGACGGCCGAGGCGGCGCCGGTGCGCAGGGCGGTGAGCAGCACGCCGTCCATCAGGGCGGTGAGGGCGCCGGTGCTGTCGTCGTAGCGGGCGACCGTGCCGATGATGGTGGGCAGCCCGAAGTGCTTGGGGTTGCCGGGGCTGTAGCCGACGGTCTTGAGGGTGATGCTGTCGCCCGGGTCGCGGTGCGGCATCCACTCGAAGATGCCGCGCACCGGCTCCGTACGCTCGAATCCGTCGCGCAGGGGCGACAGTTCGCGCGCGCCGCGGCCGATCTCGGCGAACCCCTCGGCGAGCCGGTCGATGATCCGGCCCATCAGGTCGTCGCGCCCGACGGCGGCCACGATCTCCGCGATGTCGTGCCTGCTCAGGACCCAGGTCTCCATCGGGTGTGCTCCCATTTCTTCGGCCGCTCTCGGCATGGCTTCCATCAGCCCGTACGTCGGCATCGTGGTCGTCCCTGCTGACGCAGGGCTGATCGCCGCCTGACGCGCCCGGCGGCCGCGGCGCCCGTACATCAGCGGCGCGTCAACGCCCCTGCTCAGACTTGGCCGGACGCGAACGGCGGAAGGATGAGCGATGCTGGACGGATGCGTTCCCTGGCCCGAGGAGCTGGCCTCGCGATATCGCGAGGCCGGGTACTGGCGGGGTGAGACGCTCGGTGCACTGCTGCGGCGGTGGGCCGACGAGTACGGCGACCGGGAGGCCCTGGTCAGCGCGGACGGGCGACGCCGCATCACGTACCGCGCCCTGGACGAGTGGTGCGACCGGCTCGCCGCGGGTTTCGCGGCGCGCGGCACAGCCCCCGGCGACCGGGTGCTGGTGCAACTGCCGAACACCCCCGACTTCGTGGCGGTCTGCTTCGCGCTGTTCCGCCTGGGGGCGCTGCCGGTGTTCGCGCTGCCGGCCTACCGCGACAACGAGATCCGACACCTGGCCGAGCTGTCCGGCGCGAGCACGTACATCGTGCCGGACACGTTCAACGGCTTCGACCACCGTGATCTCGCGCGGTCGATGCAGGAACAACTCCCCCAGATCTCCCAGGTGTTCGTCGCGGGTGACCCGGGCGAGGACTGCACGGCGCTGGCCGAGGTGGACGCCGAACCGGTGGACCTCCCCGGGCCGGACGCGTCGGACGTGGCGTTCTTCCTGCTGTCCGGGGGTACGACGGCGCTGCCGAAGCTGATCCCGCGCACCCATGACGACTACGCCTACCAGACACGGATCACCGGCGAGATCTGCGGCCTGGACTCCTCGACCGTCTATCTGGCGGTCCTGCCGGTCGAGTTCAACTTCCCGTGGGGCTGCCCCGGCATCATCGGCACGCTGCGGGTCGGCGGCCGCGTCGTCTTCGCCGAGACTCCCCAGCCGCTGGCCTGTTTCCCGTTGATCGAGCGGGAGCGCGTCACGCTCACCTCGGTCATCCCGACGATCGTCCATCTGTGGCTGGCGGCCGTCGAGGAGGGCCACGAGCACGACCTGAGCAGTCTCGATGTCCTCCAGGTGGGCAGCGCCAAGCTGCACGACGAGGTGGCGGCCCGCATCGAGCCGCTCCTCGGCGTACGGCTCCAGCAGGTCTTCGGCATGGCGGAGGGCCTGCTCACCTTCACGCGCTACGACGATCCGCACGACACGATCCTCACGACGCAGGGCCGTCCGGTCTCCCCGGCCGACGAGATCCACGTCGTGGACACGGACGGCGCGGACGTGCCCCTCGGCGGCATCGGCGAACTGCTCACCCGGGGCCCGTACACGCTGCGCGGCTACTACCGGGCGCCCGAGCACAACGAGCGGGCCTTCACCGAGGACGGTTTCTACCGCAGCGGCGACCTGGTGCGCCGCACCGCGGGCGGGGAGATCGTGATCGAGGGCCGGGTCAAGGACGTCGTCATCCGCGGTGGCGACAAGGTCTCGGCCACCGAGATCGAGGGTCATCTGACGGCTCACCCGGACGTCCAGCAGGCGGCGGTCGTGGCGATGCCCGATCCGGTGCTCGGCGAGAAGGTCTGCGCGTACGTCATCGCGGCACCGGGCCGTCCCGCGCCGAAGCTGCCGGTGCTGCGCGAACTGCTGCGCTCGCGGGGCCTTGCCTCCTACAAGCTGCCGGACCGCGTCGAGGCCGTCGGCACCTTCCCGCTGACGGGTCTGAACAAGGTCGACAAGAAGGTCCTGCGCGCCCGCATCGCGGACAAGCTGGAGCGGCTCGCCAGGGAGGCGGCATGAGCGCCGTGGCCCTGGGCGGGGGCACCTACCGCGTCCCGTTCGCCCGGCGGGGCAGCGTCCTCGGCGAGGCCGATCTCGCGGCCCTGGCCGAACTCGTGCGTGCCGAGGGCACGTTGACGGCGGGCGTGTGGCGCGACCGGTTCGAGGAACGTTTCCGGAAGCGGATCGGCGCCCGTCACGCGCTCACCGTCACCAGCGGCACGGTCGCCCTGGAACTGGCGACCAGGCTCCTCGACCTGGCCCCGGGCGACGAGGTGATCGCGACCCCGCAGACCTTCCAGGCCACGATCCAACCCCTGCTGAACCACGACGTGCGAGTCCGCTTCTGCGACGTGGACCCCGACACGCTGAACATGGACCCGGACGTCCTCGAGACCTTGATCACGGACCGCACGCGGGCCGTCTTCCTGGTCCACTACGGCGGCAATCCGGCCGACATGGACCGGATCATGGCGATCGCCCGCCGGCACGGTGCGATCGTGGTCGAGGACAGCGCCCACGGCATCGGCGCCCTCTACAAGGGACGCCACCCGGGCGCCCTGGCCGACATCGGCTGTTTCAGCTTCCACTCCACCAAGAACATCACCACCCTCGGCGAGGGCGGAATGATCACCCTGGCCCGCGACGAGTGGGCCGAGCGCGTGCTGCGCATCCGCGACAACGAGGTGGACGGCGTGTACACGGCGCGCACCGACCTGGCCGGCGAACCTCCCGCCCTGCTGCCGTGGATGAAGTTCGCCGACGCCGTGTACGGGCGCACGGCGGTCGGTATCCGCGGTGCGGGCACCAACGCCACGATGTCCGAGGCGGCGGCCGCCGTCGGCGTGGTGCAACTGGACTCGCTGGACCGCTTCGTGGAGCGGCGCAGGTGGATCGCGAGCCGCCTCGACGAGGCCCTGTCGGCGTTCCCGGGCGTACGCCTGCACCGCGCGACGCCGGACAGCCGGCATGCCTATCACCTGTACACGTTCTTCCTGACCGACGGACGGGAGGTGCGCGAGCACTTCGTGCGCGCGGTCGACCTGCTCGGCGTGGAGGTCCAGCTGCGGTACTTCCCGCTCCATCTGTCCCCGGAGTGGCGCCTGCGCGGACACGGCGCGGGCGAGTGCCCGAACGCCGAACGCGTGTGGTTCGAGGAGCACATGAACCTGCCCTGCCATCCGGGCCTGACGGATGATCAGGTCGATCACCTGGTGACGTCGGTGACCCAGGCACTGCACGAGGCGTACGAGAAGGCGAGCCTGGCCCGTATCGCGTGACCGCGTGCGCACGCCCCCGAGAAGACCTCCGAGCGAAGCCGATCGAAGCGAAGGACCGGACATGCCCTACATCGACGTCAAGATCTACGACCGCCGGCTCACCCCGGAGTCGGAGCGCGCCCTGATCGAGCGACTCACGCAGGCCACGGTGGACGTCTTCGGCGAGGACATCCGCGCGCAGACCTGGATCACCCTGACGGGGATCCCCGCGGAGCGCTGGGGCATCGCGGGGACACCGGGTTCCTAAGACTTGATCCGTAATTCACCAGAGGGTGAGCTGCGGGTCGCAGCCGGGGCGCTGTCCGGGCTTTCCGGCGTGGTCACGCACGGGGCGTGGCTCATCCAGGGTCGCTCGGGGCCGCCGTCCGGCGGTTCGGGGAGCAGAGGTCTCACGGCGTTGCCGTGGGACTGCCGCATGACCAGCACCGCGAACGGTGGTCTGGCTCGGTGCGGTTGACTCCCGCAGGGCTTCTTCCAGCCCTTGTGCGAAAACGATCTGTGCGTGCCGGGACGAAGTGGTGTCCAGGTACGCGGCCTTGGGGTCGTCCACGTCGGTAAAGCGGACAAATGCGGCCAGGGTGGCGGATACGAGGTCGCGCTTCCCGGCGAGGCCGCACTCGATGCACTTGTGCTCGCGGTCCCGCAGGGTCTTCTTGACGCGCTCACCGCACAGGCAGTGCTGGGACAGGGCGGTTGACCAGGTGGAGGCCCGTACGAGACGGCCGCCCGCAGCCTGGCATTCGCGGTCAAGAGCGGCGATGAGCAGGCCGGGGGTGGTCTGGGAGAGGCGCTTTCCCCACAGCCGGTACCAGGTGCGGATGTCGCAGTCCTCCACCACGAGGACGGGGCCGTGGGCGGCGATGATCTCGCGGGCGACCTGGCGGGCGCGGAAACGGTGGTGCTCCGCCATCGAGGCTGCGTGTTCGGCCTGGCGGGCGCGCTGCTCCCGGTAGTTCACCGACAGCTGGTCGCGGCGGAACGCCTGCTTCGGCACCCCATCGACGCGGGCAGCGCGAGCACCACCAGGCACGGTGACGGCCTTGGGCTTGAGGCCCTTGGCGGCCCGCTGCTCTGCCCGTCGGGCCTGCTTCTTCGACGGCCCGTACTGCGCGGTGTTCGTCGCCCGGCGAGAACGCTCCAAAGCTCGTGCACGGCCGCGACGCTTCTTTGCTTCCCGCTCCAGAAGCGCCCGTTCCTCGGGGCTGAGGGTGATCTCGGTGGAGGCCGGGGCCCCGTCGGCGGGATCCAGGCTGGCGGGGAAGGAAGCGACGGAGACGTTGGAGACGTTGCCGTCCACTCCGCCGATCCGGTCCAGGGCGGCTGCCTGCTCGCGCCTCTCCCGCACGGCCGGGGCGGTGTAGCCGGGGCCGAGGATCATCAGGTGCGCCTCGTACACCCAGCCGCCCGGCGCGGACGCCTTGCGACGGCGTACGAGATCGACCTTGTGCCAGCGGCCGGGATTCGACAGGAAGTGTTCGACACGTGCCCACTGGCCGGGCTGCTGCGGGATGCGCACCGGTAGTACGAGGTCGCCCCGGCCGGAGTCGGGGCCTCCCGCGAACACCACGGCGAGCGGGCCGGTGTGGTCCCACCACGTCGCCTTCCGTGTTCCCGTCTTCCCCGACGCGAGGGTCTTGCCCGTGAGAACAGGGCCGGACGGCGCCGCCGGCACTCGCATCCGGCGAGGCTGCTGAACTGTGTACTGACCACCGTCGGTGTACGCCATCTTGTGGCCGTGGAGGGTGCCTACGAGGCGGAAAGTCTCCCACTTGCGGTCGGTGGTATGCGAGCGGGCACGGCCAGGGATGCGGGTGAAGTCGTGCCAGCGGCCCGTCTTCGGGCGACCGTGCCGCTTGCCGGTGGCGTCGGCGAACAGGTGCCACTGGACGCCGTTCCACACCTCGGCAGCCATGTGCATGGCCAGGGCCTTCGAGACGTGGTGCTTCAAGTGCCCCGAGGCATCGAGGTGCTTGTATGCGCACCGCTCCAGGGCCTCACGGTTGAGCCCTAGGCGCTGCCGTACGACTTTCGCCCCGTGCTCCTCGCGCTCGTGGAACGCGGTCCAGTAGGCATCGACCTTGGCGCGGGCGTCGCGCTGGACGGCCCGCTTGATCGACCACATGGAGCCGAACAGCCTCTTAATGCGGGCTAGGTCGGCGGGGTCGGTGATGGCCAGGGGCAGCACCATCACCGACACGTGCCCGTCGTCGGGCTTCTTCCACTTCGGGGCCTTGTTCTTTCCCCGGAACTTCCGCTGCGTCTGGGCAGCCTGCATGACCATCACCTCCCGTGACGAATTAGTTGACCTGCCACACGCTACGTGCTGGCGCTGCTGAACACGCTGGGCTTCAAGTACAACAACACCGCCTACCGGCCGGTGATGGACGCCATGAAGCTGCTGAAGAAGTACGCCGACGTCGACGGCAAAACCCGCTTCTACGACGCCACGGACGCCGTACCAATGGACGGCGGGGTGCACAAGGACTGGCGCGAGGCCGTCGTCGACGCAATGTCGAGCGCATCCCGTACGAGCTGTACGTCCTGGTCGCGCTGCGGGACGCGTTCGGTTTGCGGACACCATCTGGCGTCGTACGGAAGCCAAAGACCGGTGTCCTGTGCCAGCGAACCGTCACCGCTTGCCACTGGACTTGGACGACCAGCGGGCTCGTGCCACCGGACGTTGAGCAGCGCGGATCACAGTGGCATTTCGATGCTCAGTGCTTCTGCTCGTAGGTCCTTGCGGATGGCGTTGCGGAGCGATCGCAGCTGGTCGTCGTAATTCGACAGATCCGCTTCGTAGCCTGGGGAGTGGATGTCTTGGCCTTGGGCAATGCGATCACGCAACGTGCGCAAGGCCCGGAAGGCGGCGTCCGCAGCCTGGACAACCAGCTCGGGCGCCGTGAGCAGGATGTGTTCGCGCGTCTGGACCAGCCCGGCGTCGCGGAAGGCGACTCGTGCCGCCAGATCGCGGGAGACCTCAGCTAGATGATCGCCCAGCGAAACCATACGCAGAGACTGATTGGCCTGGTGCAGGGCCGCCATGTACGCGACGTAGATATCCCTCTGTGCACTGGACAGCCGCTCGCTGCGTTCCCTCCTCCAGCGCACGCGGTCCGACAGCAGCGCCTACCCGAGCCCTACAACGGCTCCAAACGCGGTGGACAGAAGCGCGATCCATGACATGAACACGAGACCAGGCGTGCTCCATCTTCGGTGGCACGCACTCAAAGTCCGCCCTCGGCCTGGCTCTCAACACCGTGGTGCTGTTCAGGAGCCTGTACATCGATGCCGCCGTCGAGTGTCCCGTCTCATTGGATCTAGCTCTGAGACATCGCGCTGACCAGGCATGATGGGTTGTGTGGCGAGACGTGCCGAGGTCGGTGTCTCGGATTGTCGTGTCTGCCGGGCGCAAATAGAGGGCGGCGTCTCAGTTCATCGTGTCCGTGAGTCTGCGTCCCCAGCACTGGCTGACGGACGGGGAGCCGTCGGCGCCGACGGCTCCCCCTGTTCTTCTCAACCCACAAGAGCGCGCCCGATTGGCGGTCAGTCGGCGAGCTTCTCCCAGACCGAGACATGTTGACGGCTCTCGCTTGTGAAGGCTTCCCGTGTCCATCCGTCCCACCGCTCGCGCAGTCGCAGCCCGGCGAGCTGGGCCATCAGGTCGAGTTCCGACGGCCACACATACCGGAAGGGAATAGACCTGTACTCGCCACGGCCGTCGACAACCTCGATGTAGTTCGAACTCGTCGCCTGGGTAGCGACGTCGTAGATGTCGAAGGCCCATCGCGTCGGGCTCACGTGGTAAGGCACGACGTTCTGCCCGGCGGGGAGCCTTCGCAGTTCGGGGATCAGGACCTCGATGACGAAACAGCCTCCGGGTTCTAGGTGAGCGGCAACGTTGCGGAAACAGTCCACCTGCTCCGCCTGTGTCGTCAGATTCATGATCGTGTTGTAGAGCAGATATGCGACGGAGAACGTCCCGTCCACTCTCGTCGTCGCGAAGTCGCCGATCGTGACGCCGATAGCGTCACCGCCTGGCTTGGCGCGCAGTCGGGCAACCATCGCTTGCGACAAGTCGATGCCGTGGACCTGGACTCCGCGTCGTGCCAGCGGCAACGCGATGCGCCCTGTCCCGATGCCCAGTTCGAGGGCCCGGCCACCATCGGCCAGGCCCGCCAGAAAGCCGACCGTCTCGTCGATGACGCCGAGCTCGAACATGTCCCCTGACGACTCGTCGTAGGCCGCCGCAACACGCTCTCCGAAGTAACCGTCTTGATCGTCCATCGCCAGACCGTACTGGGGCAGCTCGTCGCGGCGCGCGTGAATTTCGCCAGCCATCACAGGTGTCCCGTCTCATTTCATCGTGGCGGGCTCGTTTCTTCGCTGGCGAGGCTGATGTGGCGATAAACCGTGCCGCGTGAGACTTCAAAGGTCCGGGCGAGCTGCTGGACGGATGAGCCTGTGCTGTGGAGCTGAAGGAGTTCGTCGACCTGGTCTTGTGTGAGTTTGGGCTTGCGTCCGCCGACGTTGCCTCGGGCGCGGGCGGCGGCCAGGCCGTCGTTGGTGGCGGCGAGTACGAACTCGCGGTGCAGGGTGGCGAAGACAGCCATCATGCCGAAGAAGTCGCGTCCTTCGAGGGTGTTGTTGTCGATGTACTGCTCGACGGCCTGGAGCCGGATGCCACGGTCTCGTAGTTCGGTGCCCACGATGATGAGGTTCTGGACGGAGTAGAAGAGCCGGTCGAGCCGGGTGACCGGACAGGCAGTGGATCGCGTGCAGAGTGGTGAGCCTGCCCGGGTGGATGCGGTCGGGGTTGGTCACATCAGCCCGCACGGACACCACCAGATGAGACCAGCAGCGAATCCGACAATACGCCGTAAGAAAGAGACGGGTTCACGTGAGACGGGACATCGAGCAGCTCGCCGCCGACGGCTTCCCCGTCACCGACGGGTGTTGATGAATCGACCGATTTCTGAGCAAGATCAGCGATCGGGGACGGCGTGTACCGCAGCGCCCCGAGGTCATCACCAGCAAGAACAAGAACAAGCCGTTCGCCCAGCGCCGGGCGCGGGCCGAACACGGCATCGACCTGACTCAAGGACTACCGTGTCCTACCCCAGCACCGCAGGCGCGGTGACAGCATCAACTCCACCACCCGCGCCGTCGCCGTGCTCCACAACCTCAAGATCGACTACGCCTGAATTACGGAACACCTCTTGGCTACCCGCACGCGACAGGGCCCCGGAGCACGATCTGCTCCGGGGCCCTGTCGTCGCTGTACGGCGGCTACCCGGCGGCCGGGGCCTCGACCGGGTCGGCGGGCGCCGTGGCGGCCGCCGCGGACCGGTCGGCCAGGTGCAGCAGGCATCCGGCGAGGAGTCCGCCGGCGAACACGGCTGCGGCGCCGATCAGTTGGCTGGTGCTCACCGCGTCGCCGAAGGCGTCGTGCACCTGCTTGATCACCTGCGGGTCATCCCCGGCGTCCGTGAGGGCCGCGGCCAGCGACCCCGAGGCGCCGACGCCCACCGGGAGCAGGGCCGCGAACCGCGACCCCAGGATCGCGCCGAGCACCGCGACCCCGAGACCTCCGCCGAACTCGGTCAGCGTGCCCTGCACGCCCGCGCCCACGCCCGCCTTGGCGGGCGGGATCGCCGACATGATCGAGATCGCCATCGCGGGCATGGCCAGGGCGATGCCGCAGCCCATCACGACGAGGCCGACCAACATCCCCCCGTAGCCCGCGTCGGAGCCGGAGCCGAGCAGCGCCACCGCGGCGAGGCCCACCGCCAGGAGTGACATCCCGAGCGCGATCGAGCGCGCCGCGCCGAGCTTGGCGAGCAGCTTGGCGCCGATCCCCGCGAGGTTGAGGGCGACGATCGTCAGGGCGAGCGGCGCGGTGCGCAGGCCGGCCTGCAAGGCGTCGTAGCCGAGCACCAGCTGGAGGTGCTGGGTCAGCAGGAACAGCGACCCGGCCATGCCGAGCGCCACGAGCAGTCCGCCCGCGATCGCTCCGTTGAAGCGGCGGCTGCGGAAGAAGCTCATGTCCAGCATGGGGTGGGAGACGCGCAACTCCCAGCGCACGAAGACGAACAGGGCGAGAACGCCCACCGCCGCCGGCACCAGCACGCGGGGCGACGCCCAGCCGTACTGGGGCCCGGAGATGATCGCGTACACCACGCCCACCATGCCGAGCGTGGACAGGACGGCGCCGAGGAAGTCGGGCCGCTCGCCCTGCGGGTTCTTGGTCTCCGGGATGAGCCGGGCGGCGGCCAGCAGGCCGAACAGCGCGACAGGGATGTTGATCAGGAAGATCGAGCCCCACCAGAAGTGGTCGAGGAGGGCTCCGCCGATCAGCGGCCCGGCCGCGAAGCCCAGCGAGCTGACCGCGCCCCACAGGCCGATGGCCCGCGGGCGCTCCTCGTCGTCGAAGACCTGCATGATCACCGCGAGGGTGGTGGTGGCGAGCAGTGCGCCACCGATGCCCATTCCGGCCCGGGCGGCGATGAGCTGCCCGGAACTCTGCGCGAGCGCCGCGGCGGTGGAACCGAGGCCGAACAGGACGAGACCGGTGAGCAGCATCAGTTTGCGGCCGTACCGGTCGGCGAAACTGCCTGCGGTGAGCAGGAGTCCGGACTGCACGAGGGCGTAGGCGTTGACCATCCACTGGACGTCGGCCGTGCTCGCGCCCAAGTCCTCGGTGAGTACGGGGATGGCGACGTTGAGAACGGTGTTGTCGAGCAGGACGACGAGCTGGGCCAGGCAGATCACCCCCAGGATGACCCAGCGCCTCGGGTCGCGTTCCGCCGATACTTCCGGCTGGGTGCTGTGCAAGGAAATTCCTCCTGGGGGGTGGGGCCCGACGGTTGGGCACGGGCCCGGAGTTGTCGGTTGCGAACCGGGGATCGTGCCCCCGGTGTACTGGGCCGGCCGGGCGTCAGGACCTCAGACCCGCCGCTCGGGGGGCGCCGGCGTCGTCCCTGCCCTCCGCACTGAGGCGCCCGAGCGTCGACGGCGAGGCGAGCCGTGGCAGCAGCAGCTGCCAGAACTGGGTGAGCGTGCGGTACGAGAGCCAGGTGGAGTCCTGCGACCCCAGCACCTCGAAGCCCACGGTCGCCGCCACGACGGCGACCACCGCGTCGTGCGGTGCCAGTGCCTCGGCCAGACCGCCCTCGCCCTCGGCGCGCTCGAGCGTCCGCTCGACCCACTTCCTCCACTGGAGCCTCAGGTTCCGCTCGCTCGTCGCGTAGGCGTTGTCGCCGCACAGGGCGAAGCCGGCGCGCAGTACCTCGTCGTCGCGGAGCATGCGCGCCAGGTCGTGGGTGGCGTCCACCAACGACTGCAGGGCCGTGCCCGGTTCGCCCTCGCCGCGCAGCGTGATGAGGCCGAGCCGTTGCGCGGCGGCTTCCTCGACGGCCCCCGCGAGGGCGGCCTTGCTGTCGAAGTGGAAGTGCAGCGCCCCGTTGCTCACGCCTGCTCGCCTGCTGATCACGGTGAGCGACGAGACGCTGAAGCCCTCGCCGTCGAATGCCGCGGCGGCGGATTTGATCAGCGCCTCTCGCGTACGTAGCGCGCGTTCCTGTTTGACCATCAAGGTGCTCCGTTACTGCGGCGGGTTGCCGTGCTTGCGGGAGGGCAGGTCGGCGTGCTTGCTACGCAGCATGGCCAAGGACCTGACCAGGACTTCTCTGGTGGAAGCGGGGTCGATGACGTCGTCGACCAGGCCCCGCTCGGCCGCGTAGTACGGGTGCATGAGCTCGGCCTTGTACTCCTTGACCATGCGGGTGCGCATGGCCTCGGGGTCCTCGGCCTCGGCGATCTGACGGCGGAAGATGACGTTGGCGGCGCCCTCGGCGCCCATCACGGCGATCTCGTTGGTGGGCCAGGCGTAGGTGAGGTCGGCACCGATCGACTGCGAGTCCATGACGATGTAGGCACCTCCGTACGCCTTGCGCAGGATGAGGGAGATCCGGGGCACGGTGGCGTTGCAGTACGCGTACAGGAGCTTGGCGCCGTGCCGGATGATCCCGCCGTGCTCCTGGTCGACACCGGGCAGGAACCCGGGAACGTCGAGGAGAGTCACGATGGGGATGTTGAAGGCGTCGCACATCTGCACGAAACGTGCGGCCTTCTCCGATGCCTGGATGTCCAGGACGCCCGCGAGGGACGAGGGCTGGTTGGCGACGATGCCGACGACCTGGCCGTCCAGGCGGGCCAGCGCGCAGATGATGTTGCGCGCCCAGCGCTCGTGGATCTCGAGGTAGTCGCCGTCGTCGACGAGCTCCTCGATGACCTTGGCCATGTCGTACGGGCGGTTGCCGTCCGCCGGAACCAGATCGAGCAGCACGTCGCCGCGACGGTCCGCCGGATCGGCACAGGCGAGACGGGGCGGAGTCTGCCGGTTGTTGGAGGGGAGCATCGAGACGAGGTAGCGGACCTCGGCGATGCAGGTCTCCTCGTCGTCGTACGCGAAGTGGCACACGCCCGAGGTCTCGGCGTGCACGTCCGCACCGCCCAGGCCGTTCTGGGTGATCTCCTCACCGGTGACCGCCTTGACGACGTCCGGTCCGGTGATGAACATCTGCGAGGTCTCACGGACCATGAACACGAAGTCGGTCAGGGCCGGACTGTAGGCCGCGCCGCCCGCGCACGGGCCGAGCATCACGCTGATCTGCGGGATGACCCCGGACGCCTTGGTGTTGCGCTGGAAGATGCCGCCGTAACCGGCGAGAGCGGAGACACCCTCCTGGATACGGGCACCCGCACCGTCGTTGAGGGAGACCAGCGGGGCACCCGCCGCGATGGCCATGTCCATGATCTTGTGGATCTTCGTGGCGTGGGCCTCACCCAGAGCGCCGCCGAAGATCCGGAAGTCGTGCGCGTAGACGAAGACCGTGCGGCCCTCGACCGTGCCCCAGCCGGTGATGACACCATCGGTGTACGGCTTCTTGGCCTCCAGGCCAAAACCCGTCGCCCGGTGCCGGCGCAGCTGCTCGACCTCGTTGAACGATCCCGCGTCGAGCAGCAGCTCGATCCGCTCACGCGCGGTCAGCTTGCCCTTCGCGTGCTGGGCCTCGGTCGCCTTGTCACTGGGCCCGCGCAACGCCTGCTCACGCATCGCGTGCAACTCGGCCACGCGTCCACGCGCGTCGCTGGGCCCCTCCTCGGTCGGTGCAAGGGCAGTCGTCATCGCCATGTCAGTCCCCTCCTGGGACAAGGCCGCGGAGGTCCCACCCCGGGTCCGTGCAGCACACATTAACAAACCGCGTACGCGGTTTTAAGGTGAGAACTCAAGGATCGCTACAGGCCGGGCACCTACCGCCAGCTTCCGGGCGGCACAAAGCCCTCGGGCCTCCTCCACCAGGAGGAGGCAACGACCGCCTCGAGTTCGTCGTCCGGCTTCTCGCGCGCCCGGTGCAGCGCGAGCAACACAGCTGTCAGGGCTGCGAGTTCGGCATCGTCCGCCCGCCCCCGCTCGACACGGAGTACGGCTTCACCCCTGCTCATCGGTCGCCCTCCTTCCGCAGTCCGTGGAAGAACGGTCGACCGGGGCACTCGAGAGTCACTTTGGCTTCACTTGAGATGCGGACGCCCCGGGTGCACCAACCGGCCGTCACCTCAAGAGCCGCACGTCAGACGCCAGTCGAGGAAAATCGACAGCTCCCGTCCGCCCGATTCGGAGCAGATCACTCCATATCCCGAGCCTCAGGAGTTCGCGGGATCCCTGGAAATTAAACCGGATGGTATGTATCTTTCTCGCTCAGTGAGACACACCCGGTTTCGTATCCGCGCAGGGGGAAGCATGTCCGTGATCACGTTCCGCACCGAACACGCGTCGATCGACACAGCTGTCGCACCGCCCCTCAGCACAGCGCCTCACCGCGGCGACATCAGCCGCTTCCCCTCCCTGACCACCACGGTGCCCAAGGAGCTCGTGCACCGCGCCGGCGTCGCCGAAGTGCTGCTCACCGACTGGGCGCGGCTGGACGACACCCACTTCGTCGCGTCCGCCCAGTGGCCGCGCGGGCACAGCTTCTTCACCAACGTGGACGGCTGCCACGATCCGCTCATCGCGGCCGAGACGATCCGCCAGGTCGGCGCTCTCCTGTCGCACGCGGAGTTCGGCGTTCCTCTCGGCCACCACTTCCTCATGTGGGACCTCTCGGTCTCGGTGCGACCGGAGCACATAGCGGTCGACGGAAGACCGGCCGCACTGGACATGGAGATCGTCTGCAGTGAGGTCAAGCAGCGCTGCGGCAAGCTGTCGGGCTTCCACTACGACGTCACGATCCGCCGTGACGGCCACATCGCCGCGACCGGGAGCGCCGGCCTCACCTGCACCACCCCCAAGGTCTACGAGCGACTGCGCGCCGAACGCCTGAACAGTGGCCGCCGCCCGCTCCCCCTGACCAGCCCGACGGCGCCGCAGAACGTCGGCCGCACCTCCCCCATGGACGTCGTGCTGTCACCCACGGGAGAGCCGGACAGCTGGCAGCTCAGGGTGGACACCCGCCACCCTGTGCTCTTCGAGCACCCGGGCGACCATGTGCCGGGGATGGTGCTGATCGAAGCCGCCCGCCAGGCCACGGCCGCGGCCCTGGGGCGCTCTTCCCTGCCCCTCGACGTCACCAGTGAATTCAAGCGCTACACCGAACTGGACACCCCCTGCCTGATCGAGGCGCGCCGTCTGCCGGTCACGAGCACGGACAGCACGGAGTCCGTGGTCGTGACCGGTCACCAGGAGGGCGAGCTCGTGTTCTGGTCCACCGTCACCGTGGCAGCGAGCCCGGCCTGATACCGCACAGCTAGCCGCCGCGCGGTATCCCCGGCGATGTTCCGGCACTCCCCGGGGATGCCGAACCCGCTCCGTGTCAGGCCCCTCCCCCGTACCTCGCTCAGCCCGGCACCCGCGGGCGGCCCGCGGCCAAGTCCGGGGCGAACGCGGCGAGATGGTCCCGGGCCCAGGCGCCGAAGGTGCCCGCCCGACGCCCGGTGACCGCGCGAACCGTGTCATCCACACCGGCCTTGGCCCCGTCGCGCTGGCGTTCCGCGCTCTCCAGCAGGGCTTGGACCACCGGCGCCGGCCAGCGCTGGGCCAGGCCGTCACGCGCCTCGTCGGGAGTCAGTTCCTCGAAGCGCAGCGGGATACCGAGCAGCCGGCCGAGCTGATCCGTCTGCTCGGCCGCTGTGATCGCCTCGGGCCCGGTGAGGGTGTAGGCCTTGCCGGCGTGCCCCTCCTCGGTCAGGACACGCACCGCGACCTCCGCGATGTCCCGGGGATCCACACAGGCGTTGGCCGAGGTCCCATGGAGCGTCCGTACGACGCGCTCGGAGCGGATGGACGGCACCCAGGACAGGGAGTTGGACATGAACGCGCGCGGCCGCAGCAGGGTCCACTCCATGCCGGAGGCGCGCAGCAGCTCCTCGTTGGCACGCTGCCACCGCGTGATGAGGTCGTCGGCGTCCGGGTCGAGCACGGCCGCCGCGGAGAGTTTCACCAGACGCCGCACTCCAGCCTTGGACGCGGCACGGACAAACCGGGCGTCGTCGTCACCGGCGATGCGGTTGGTGACGAGAAAGGCCGTCCCCACACCCGCCAGAGCGCGGGCCAGCGACTGCGGATCGCCGTGATCCGCAGCGACCGTCTCCAGGGTCACGGGCATGCCCGTGACCCTCGCGGGATCCCTCGTCATGAGCCGAACGCGCAGGCCGGAGGGGAAGCGCCGGACCAACTCCCGGCCCACCGTCCCGGTCGCCCCGGTCACGAGGATCACCGGGCCCTCCCCGCCCTCTCTCCGCTGCGAGCCCACAGCCCTCGATCCGCTCACCGCAAGCGCCTCCTTATTCGTGACCGTTTCATGTGGATTCCGATTCCTGTACGGCGGAAGGTTCGCGCGAAGCGCCATCCGAAGTAAGATACAAACTGGACGGTTTTTTTATTGGGTCTCCGGGCTCATGATCGGAGGAGGCCACCATGGCGCAACAGGATCGAGCCATTCGCACACGGCAGACGCTGCTCTCGGCGGCGGCAAAGGTCTTCGAGGAACGCGGCTACCAGTCCGCGACCATCAGCGAGATCCTCACCACGGCCGGCGTCACCAAGGGAGCCCTGTACTTCCACTTCCCCTCGAAGGAACACCTGGCAGAGGGAGTCCTTCAGGAGCAGGGCCAGCAGCTGCCCATTCCCGATCGCGCCAGCAAGATCCAGCAGCTCGTCGACACGGTGATGGTGTACGCCTACCGCCTGCAGACCGACCCGATGGTCCAGGCAGGTGTCCGGCTGACGCTCGACCAGCAGGCCCACGGGCTCGACCGCAGCGCTCCCTTCACGCAATGGGGCGAGATCATCCAGACGCTGCTGGACAAGGCCCAGAGCCAGGGCGAGCTGCTGCCCCATGTCGTACCGGCCGAGACCGCCGAGGTCCTGGTGGGCTCCTTCGCCGGAGTACAGGCCATGTCCCAGGCCATGCGTGACCACCAGGATCTGCTGTTCAGGGCCTCCGCCCTGCTGCGCCATGTGCTGCCCAGCGTTGTACTGTCCTCCGTACTCACCTCCGTGGACCTCAGCGAGAGCCGTGGCGCGAAGGTCTTCGCCGAACTGCAGGCGCTGGAGGCCGAGCAGGCCCCGCCGACCAGCGCTGGCTGAGCGCTGGTACACGCCCCCTCCCGGTCGCCCGGCTCCAGGTACGCCGTCAGGGCCGAAGCCAGCTCGTCGCCGTCCGGGGCCCAGGCGATGCAACCGTCGGGCCGTACGAGCAGCGCATCGCAGGAGATCTCGGGCGCCGGGGCGGCACGGACGACACGCAGCGACCCGGACCAGTCCCGGACCTGCTCCGCATACCGGCTGCCCCGCTCCCCGAGAAGCAGCAGCACCGGCCGCCCCCGCGGAGCAGCCCGAGCACATCGGTCGGCCCCTCCCCCGTGGTCAGCGGCACATTGCGCAGAAACCTTCCTTCCCAAGCGGAGGAATGCCCCGTACGGCAAGGCAGCACCGCGTCCTGGGCACTGATCATCGCACCGAGCCTGCTGTTCTCCGCCCCCCTGGACAGCAGATCACCGAACAGCTCCCGCAGCGGGTCGAGTTCGGCTCCCGGCCGCATCAGGGCGAGCTGAACCCGCGTGTTGTCGACGACCCGCTGCGCGGCGGGCCTGCGCTCCTGGTCGTAGGTGTCGAGCAGCCCCTCCCCCGCGTTGCCACGCACCGTGAGCGCCAGCTTCCAGCCGAGATTGACGGCGTCGAGCAGCCCCGTGCTCAGCCCTTGACCACCGATGGGGAAGTGCACGTGCGCCGCGTCGCCCGCCAGCAGGATGCGTCCGGCGCGGTAGGTGCGGGCGATCCGGGAGAAGTCGCTGAACCTGCTCAGCCACCGCGGTTCGCTCATGGCGATGTCACGCCCGGCGATCCGGCCGACCTCGCAGCGCAGCTCGTCGAGGGTGGGCGGCCGGTACCGGTCGCTGTGCTCCCGTTGGCAGTTGAGCGTCCGCAGGTGGACCCCGCCGTCCGGGTCCGCCTTGGCGACGATCCAGCCGCGCCGGGTGCGGTGCCAGCCCGGGCGCAGCTCGTCCGGCCGCTGGAGGCGGACCCGGCCCATCAACGCGGACACGGTCGCCGGATACACCCGGCAGCCGATGCCCGCGAGCTCGCGCACCGTGCTGCGCGCACCGTCCGCCCCCACCACGTACTCCGCCCGCCAGCTCCAGCACCCCTGCGGCCCCCGGGCCGTAATACGGACCGCGTCGTGCTCCTCCTGGACGTCCGTCACCGACACGCCCCGCAGGATCCGCGCGCCGGCGGTACGGGCCCGCTCTTCGAAGCGCCGCTCGAGTTCGGCCTGCGGGCACTTGAGTACGGGCTCCGGCTCCCCTGCCGGAGCAGAGATCGCCAGTCCGGGAATCCCCGCGAAATGGAAGGGACTCGTGGCGGCCCCGCCGACGGATATCAGACCCGCGAGGTGTCCTCGCCGGACCAGGGACTGCACCGTCCGGGCATGCAGCGTGGTCGTCTTGGGGCGCAGGGACACATCGGTACGGGACTCCAGGACCAGAACGCGCACCCCGTGCGCCGCCAGCTCGGCGGCCAGGCACATGCCGACCGGCCCCCCGCCGACTATCGCCACTTGCACATGAATACGACTCGCCACCCGTTCCCCCTACGGTAGGTGCCCTGCAGTCATGCCCTCGGCGGAGAAATATACCGGGCGGACGGTTCTTTGCAATGTCCGTGCGACGCTTCGGAGGCTCTCGAACCGGAAACGGAGGGGGCCTGCGGTGCTACAGGGGCAGCGTGATGCCCAGCGCCCGCATGGCCGAGGACGGCGGCCCACCCTCCGAGCGCTCGGTCTTGCGGCCCTTGTCACCGGGCCCGAGCGTGCGCAGGTCCACGGCCTCGGCCGGGGCACCCTTGGCGTACAGGCCCTCCGGCTCGCTGTCCCGGTCGTGCGGCAGCAGCCAGAAGACACGGCGGCGGAACGTACCCGAGGACCGCGACGGCTTGGCCTGCGCGCCGAGGACCGCGTAGCCGACCATGCGGCCGTCCCGGTGGTAGGCGGGCCTGCCACGGCGGGTGGGCAGCCGGTCCAGGCTCTGACGGACGTAGTCCAGCGTGTCGATGTCCTCGAGCCAGACCAGATCGGTCTCGTGCGCGATCTCGTACTCGGTGATGAGGGCGCTCATGCTCTCTCCTCGTCGGCCGCCAGTCCGATGCCCGGGTAGTACTTCCGCTGGTTGGAGAGGATCATCGCCTTGGGCGATGCCAGTCCCAGCACTTCGCGGACCCGGGCCGCGAAGGCGCGTGACGAGATGGGCGGGGCTCCCTCATTCTGGCACCACGTCTTATAGGCCGTGTACAGCCACGCTTGTTCGGCCCTGAGTTCGGTGTCCAGACGGCAGGACTCGCTCAAAAAGCGCCCGGTGTGGTCCTCGGTCTCCGCGTACGCGGAGGTGGCGATGCGCACGCGCTCGGGCCCGGTGAGGTCCCGCTCGCCGCCGAGATAGCGACGGGCGCCCTCGATCAGCCAGTTGAGGATGCCGGGGCCCTCCTCCGTGACGAGGAGGTCGGCGAGGTTGTCGATCTTCCGGTGGTCGGGCACGACGCGCTCGAACGGGATGAGACGCATCCGCCGCCAGAACGCGAAGCCACCCGAGCCGACTTCGGGCCGGTGATTGCCCAGCAGCCATAGTTTGTGGGTCGGTTGGAAGCTGAAGAAGTCCTGGCGCATGCGGCGCGCCTTGATCCGGTCCCCGCCCGTGAGCAGCTTGACCCGCGCCTCGTCGAACCGGTCTCCGGGCTTGACCTCGCTGCACACGATGACGCGGCGGCCGTGGAGTTCGGCCAGGTCGGTGGGGTGGCCCTCGTAAGGGCGGGCCATGAGGAAGCCGGGCGGGGCGGCATCGGCGTAGTCACCGATGAGTTTCATCAGGACATCGAGCAGCACCGACTTGCCGTTCTTGCCGGAGCCGAAGAGGAACGGCATGACCTGCCCGCCGACGTCTCCGGTGAGGGAGTAGCCCAGCAGCAGATGCAGGAAGTCGATCATCTCCGCGCCCTCGGGATCCGCACCGAAGGTGTCCCTGAGGAAGCGGTCCCAGCGCGGCGTCGGCATCGCCAGCGGGGCCGCCGTGGTGGAGCGCGAGTGGAAGTCCTTGTCGGGGTCGGCGCGGTGGATCGTCCCGGTCCGCAGGTCGACGACGCCGGACGGGGTGCACAGAGCGTACGGATCGGCGTCCAGACGGGCGGCGTTGAGGACCATGCCGGGCGCGGACTTGGCCTGGGTGAGCATCGCATTCATGCCACTGGTGCTCAGCGCGCGGCGACGGTGCTGCTGCAGCGCCTGCGGAGCGAACACACCGCGCGGGTCGCCGGTGGCCAGCGACTCGGCGAGGTCACCCGCGGCCCACAGCACGGTGTCGTCCTCGTCGACCTGCCAGCGCGTGCCGTCCCAGCGGAACCAGCCAAGACCCGGCACGTGCCGGTAGTCACGGGCGTACAGGCGGACGAAGAGCTTGGCGTTGCCGCGGTCGCTGAGGGTGTCGGGCAGCAGCCCCGCGGCGGTGGCGACGACGCCCTCACCCGGTTCGTCGCGGGGCGGGAGAACCGGATGGGCGAGGATCTGCGAGGCCACGGCCTGGGCATCGAAGTCGAACAGCGTGTCGTTGTTGCGTGCGCTCACTTTCGGCCCCCCGGATGCAGCGGGTGCAACTGACCCGCGCGCAGCCCGCTGCGGATGATGGACGCGCAGCGCCTTTCCTGTCCGCCGCGCGCCAGCGCCGCGGCCTCGGTCAGGGACCGCTCGGCCTCGTCCGCGTCGAGGTGCCCGGCGGCGACAAGCCCTCCGGCGATGTAGGCGGCGCGGTTCAACTTCTCGGAGAACGCGGCCCCTTCGGGGACAGCGGCACAGGCGCTCACGTCGGCGAGCGAGGCCCGGAGCACCCGGCTCGCCGTGGTCCGCCCGCCGCCCGCCGCGATGACGGCCTGCCGCGCGCGGGGGACGACGGGTCGAGGCGCGGGCGGCCGCGGCAGATGCCCGGTACGGTCCAGCTCGCGGGCGAGCCAGGCGGGCAGCGGCGCGGGTTCACGCACGGGGCCCATCGCGGTGTACGGGCCGGCATCGGTGACGGTGCCCGGGGCGACGATGTAGCCGCCGTGCGCCCGGACGTCGACCTGCCAGGCCAGGGCGCGGCCGCCGCCGGACCCGGTGGAGCACTGATAGCGCCGGCCCGGCTGGGCCCGGTACCACACGTGCAGGCCGCCGGAAGGGGTACGTACGCGCATCGTGGACGTGTCCTGCGCCGAGCTCGTCGCGCCGCGCAGGGCGGCCAGGACACCGAGCGTGTGAAAGCCGTTCGCGAGGCCGGTCAGATCGACCTGCTCCGCGATGGGGATCCCGGGCAACAGGCTTCCCCTGTCCGGGAGTTGTCGCTCATGCGCATCGATGTCGATGACGACCAGGCCCGCCGGACCGCAGGAGACCCCCACCCCTAAACGCGGGTTGGCGCCCCACCACCGGTTGATCCGGGCGGCATCGAGCGTGGCGGCGCGGAATCCGTGACACCAGCGGCCCTCGACCATGCAGCCGCATCCTTCGTAACTGTGCCCGGGCGCACGGCAGTCCGCGCAGCTTCCCGCAGGCGTCTTGCGGCCCGGCGACAGCGGATGAACGGGCCAGCCACGACCGGCGAACCAGTGGGCTGTCGCCAGCGCACGGCGCGCCTGCCCCCCTGAGTCGCTGTCCGGAACCAGCAGTTCAAACGCCATGTGCACCCCCATGCAGCGACTGAAGCGACCGAAGCCGCTGAGACAGATTAGCGAAGCGGGAGATACGCACGAGGTCAGTGGGGAAACAAAGATCGGCAAAGGATCGCTCGGCCGAAGCGACCGTCGCCATCACGCAGCGACCGGCAGATGCGTGTCCAGCTACCGAGGCCGCCTCTCAAAAGCACAGTTCAGAGGGGGTACAGCAGATCCAACAGCGACTGAAGCGACTGAAGCTTTCTATATATGACGCACACGCATACCCACCACACAGGAACGGCGCCGTCATATATGCGCACGTTCAGTCGCTTGGGTCGCTGATTCGCCGGGCTACCGCCTCTGACCTGCACTTTCGTCCGAGCGACCGACAGTGACCCAGGCCCTGCCCCGTAGCTGACGCCCGGCCGCCGGCCCGCACCGCACAGCGACCGGCATCCACCGCACCGGGTCCAGCGACTCAAGCGACTCTGCAGCGAACATGCACTCACGCGACCCGGCCCGGACGGCAATGTCCTCATCTGAGTCGCTACGGTCGCTTGAATCGCTGCCCCCGCTCCGCCGCGCAGCAGGTACCAATTAGGTACCATGGCGGTATGCCGTCTCTCAATGTGTCCTTCACCGACGAGGAAATGGAAGCCGTACGCGCGGGTGCCGCCGCCGAGGGCAAGAGCCTCAAGGAGTACCTGCACGACCTCGGCGTACGCGAGCTGCAGCGCAAGCAGTTCGTCACCGGCGCCTCCGCCTGGGCCGACAGGCTGCGCTCCGAGTTCGACGAGGCGTTCCCCGACGAAGCCCCGTCGCCCGGCTCCCCGGCAGCGGCCGCCTGACATGATCTTGTACGTGGATGTGGCGTGGCTGCTGGACGTCCAGGAATTCGCCGTCGGCCGCCAGGACATGAGCGTGTCCGACTACTCAGCGCTCGTGGCGGCCGTCGCCCGCCACAAAACCAGGATGCCCACCCTCGAGGAGTCCGACCCGGACAACGCCTGGCGGGCAGCAGCCCTCCTGCACACCATCGCCCGCCTTGAACCGCTCCCCCACCACAACAGCCTGTACGCGGCGTTCGTCGCCGCCCAGTACATGGACCAGTCCGGCGAGACCATCGACCCGCCCTACGGCGCCCTCTCCGACCTCGTACACAAGATCCGCGACACCCGCCTCGACGTCTACACCGTCGCCGACCACCTGCGCACCTGGAAGATGTCAACTTGACCCGGTCCTGAAGGATCGGGCTTGGAGGTAGCGTCCAACTGGCTGCTGGGTGGGCTCCTCCGTCCAGTCACCTTTATGGGGTGGCAGGGACGCGTGACTCACGCCCCGCAGTCCACACAGCTTCGCCCTTGCGGGCGATGTTGTGGGAAGCGTTCCGGTCTGCGTGGGCAACGACCCCGCAGTTGAGGCAGGTGAACAGGGCTTGGCTTGCCCGGTTCTTCTTGTCGATGTGGCCGCACTCGCAGCACTGCTGCGAGGTGTAGGCGGGATCGACGAAGACCACGGGGACGCCGGCCCTGCGGGCCTTGTAGACGATGAAGTCTGCGAGCTGGGCAAAGGCCCAGGAGTGGAGCGCGACCCGTTGGGGCTTGCGGAGCCGTACCCTCTGCCGGATTCCCTTGAGTTCTTCCAGGGAGATTCCGGCCGAGGTGCGTTCAGCCTCGGTCACGATCGTCTTGGCGATGATGTGGTTCTGGTTCTTCGCGTGGCGCTGTTCGCGCCGGTTGCGCTTCTTCAACAGCCGCTTGGCGGACTTGGTGGACTTGGCCTGGAGTTTCCTGCGCAGGTCGAGTTGCCGCTTGCGGTGGCGGTTCAGGCCGCGCCCGGCGGTCTTGTGGCCGGTGGATGTGGTGGCGATGTTGGCGATTCCCAGGTCCACGCCGATGAAGTGGTCGGGCTCGTACTGCTCGGCCTCGGGAACGTCACACGTCGCGAGCAGGTAGAACACGCCGTCGCGTTCGATCAGGTCCGATTCGCCCTGCCGGTGGTCCCGGAGCGTCTTGAGTGCGTCAGACGAGCAGGCGAAGCGGACGTTCTTGATGCGCCCGGCGGTTGTCCAGATGCTCACGGTCTGCGCGTCGTACTGCCAGCTCAAACACCGGTCGTCATACGGTTGCCCGGCCTCGGGCCGAAACGTGATCGGCTTGGACTCGGCCTTGGTACGGCGCTTCGATCCAGACTTGCCGAGGTTCCCGGCACGGATGTTGGCCCTGAGGGTCGTGTAGGCATCGCGGGTCTTCTTGATGATGTGCTGGGCGGCCTGCGCCCCCAGTCCCCGCGACCGCAGTTCACCGTAGGTGTGCTTGCGCAGCTCGTACTCACGCGGGACACCGTGCTCGAACGCCACCGCCGACACCCAGTTCGCGGCCTCGTTGACCGTGCGCAGGGTGCGCTCAAGCGCGGATACCTGCACGGCATCCGGCACGAGTTTGACCTGCGTCACGAGCTTCACCGCAGCGATCGTAACGATCTATGTCACCACGCTGGGAGCCAAACCCCAATATTCGTAAGGGTCGCACGGTCGTCTACACCCTCCACGCCCATTTGGTCTTCACACCCAAGTACCGGCGCGGACCGTTCACCGACGAGATCCTTCGACGCTGCGAGGAAGTCATGGCGCCGCGCGTGCGCGGACTTCGAAACAGAGTTGGTCGAGTTCAACGGCGAGACCGATCACGTGCACCTGCTGGTGCACTACCCGCCGAAGGTCTCCCTGTCCCGGCTGGTCGGCTCCCTCAAGGGCGTCTCCGCCCGCAGGATCCGTCAGGAGTTTCCCGGGCACATCCACACGTACCTCTGGGGTGACCACTTCTGGTCGCCCTCGTACTTTGCCGCCTCGTGCGGGGACGCCACGCCCCGCTGTCGATCATCAAGGAGTACATCGAGAACCGGAAACGTCCCGGCTGAGGCCAACCGTGCGGACCCGTGGGAACCTGCGGGTCAGAGCAGTCCAGAGAAGCGCTTCCTCCCGGGCGCGAACGCCCAGGGTTCCGCGCTCGATCCTGCTGAAGGCGCCCCGGAGCCGAGATGCCGCACCAGGCCAGGTCGACGTCCGGTACCTCACCGTCGCTCACGCCTGCCCCCAGGCCGTGTAGCCGAGGTCCAGGTGCCCGAGGCCGGACAGGCGCCGCACCTGCGACACGAACGACCTGGTGAACAGGCGCTGTGCCGACGTCTCGCCGTAGCGGTCGATGTGGTCGAACACCACCTGGTGGTCATGAGCTGCGCGATCGCGCCAGTCCAGAACCTGCTCCCGGGTCAAGTCCTCGAGAACCAGCTCATGGTCGGCTTCGACCGGAGCCGGGCGCGGCACAGGCACCACGACCAGGGCCACAGGCGCGACCGGAACGTCGTGGACAGGCCGGCGTGCCGCGGCTTCGGTACGGGCCTGTGCTGCAGCCGCCTGCCGGGCACGGACCTGCTCCCACTCCCGCTCGCGGGCCCATGCCCTGGCCACGACGGTCTCGTGCAGCTGCTGCTCGGCGGCTGTCCGGCGCTCGGTCTCGGACGCTGAAGGCATCGCGGCATCCACGGCGGCCGCGACCGCGCGCCGCTGCACACGGCGGTCGACTCTGCGGTCCTCGCAGCGCGGGCAGTCCCGGCCGGAGTCGAGCAGGGCGCCGTCGTCACACCGCACGTCGCCGCACTCCTGGCGCTGAGGCAGGCCCCGGCCGATGAGCCAGCCCACCGGATCCGTGATCGGCCCGCCGAGGCGCAACTGGTCCTCCAGCCGTCGGGCCAGCCGGTCAGCGAGGATCTGCGGGGCGTCGGCGGGACCGGCGAAGCCCACGACCCGGGCCAGCTCAGTGCGGGCCTTGGCCTCCACCAGGCGACGGGCGGCCGGACGCTCCAGCCGCCCCCAGACCAGCCGGACCGGAGCCAGGACGTCCCGCAGATCCTGCGAAGGCAGGGCCACCCTTCCCTGCTGCTGCCTGCTCCGGCCCTGGCCGTGTGTGGCCCGCGCGCTTGCGCCGGTCACCGGGCCGAGGCCGACCTTCCCGCTTTCGACGACCGGGGACTTCTTGGGCTGTTCCCCGCGCAGCGGGCCACCTCCGGCGTCGACCGGCGTCAGCCGGGCAACAGCGTCGCCGTGGTCGGGCCTGTCCTCGCGCGGGCACGCGCGGTCCGGCAGATCACCGTTCCCACCACGGCCTTCGCCGGAAAAGCCACCAGAGAGCGCAAGAGAACCGCCAAGCGTCACCACAGAAGCGTGGAGAGCGTGGTGCTGTGCAGTTGTGGCGAGGTCTGCCGATCCCGAGATTCCGCCCTGCCCAGGTTCCTCCACGCCAGTAGCCACAAGGGTCTTGCCCGTCCCGCCGGACTCAAGATCTCCGGATGCAGTAGCGGCGTGCTCTGAAAACACCGCACCGGCCGCCCGCCGGGCCTCCCGCACGGCGAGGCCGTGAGCCCCCGCCACCGGCACCAGGCGCACTCGTGACTTCGCGTGCAGACCCGAACCGGTCTTCTGCCGCACCACGTCCGCGACGCCGTACTCCTGGAGCCGCTTGAGCACTTTCGCCCCAGCCGCCGCCGTGCAGCCCAGAAGCCGCGCGACCGTAGCCGCCGGACGCCCCCGCCCGCTGTCCACCGCCCCGGGGCACAGCCTCAGCCAGCCGGCCGAACCCGTCGTCAGCACCATCAGCAGCAGCCCGAGCCGGTCCGTCGCCGCACCCCGGCCCGTACGGCCCGCGAGCAACCCGGCAGGCACCGGATCTTTGCCCTTCGGCGCCCACCCCGGACCGAACAACACCTCGCACAGCCGCAGCAGCACCGAGAGCTCCGAGCGGGACAACGCCAGCGCGTGCCGCCGGTCGCCGGCCTTCTGCGCCCGGTACACCGGCACCACCCAGCACTTCAGGCCCGTCGCGTGCCCTAAGGCGTTGGTCGCCACGTTCGAGGCGAGCACGCCGGAACGACGAAGCTCGGGCAGCACGGTGTGCGCGACCGTCGACTGGGATACGCCGAGCCACCGACCAAGCTCCGAGGCCCAGATCGATGTCAGGTACCCGTCTCGGAACTGGGCTTTCGCAGTGAGCACGACGGCCGCGAGGCGGGCGCCGTCCGATGCTTCCCGCAGCGTGGGGTCCGCCACCAGCGCACGAACCGCCCCCAGCAGGCGGTTGCGCATCGTCTTCGTCAGCTGGAGCGGGTTGCCCAACTCGTATCGAGTGATTTGTGACGTCTTGGGGTGGTTTTCAGGGCCTGTTTGAGGCAGCACTGAACCAGCCCATGCGTGGGTAGCTATAATCTGCTCCGGTAGGAGATAGGTGAGTTGGCAAACCCTCATCGCGACTCGACGGCCCGGCCAAGGACGCATGACGAGTTCGGTGAGGCGGTATTCAGCTGGAAGTGACTAGCTGGCTGTCATCTCCTTCTACTGACGCGCGCGGCCTGGGAATTGCAGCTCCCAGGCCGCTACGCGTTGGTGGGCCGTGGTGGGTTGTGCCGGTCTGGAGCAGCAGCGCGAGGAGCTTGGCGACTGCCCGCGCGTACCACTCCCCTAAGCCGCGGTTGCTGCCTTGGTGCTGGAGCGACGGCGGCGAGTCTTGAGTGAAGCCATGGCGTCGGGAAGTTCTGCCACCCACAGCCCGACGGGGATGCGGATGGCGACCCGGCCCTCGAGCTGTTCCAGGTCGAAGGCCGCCCGCTCACCGGGTGTTGTGACCAGATGAACGGAATCCTCCAGAACCCACAGGACGGTCTGGGGCGTGGTCTTGGAGTCGGAGACAGCCTGTCGGGCGGCTTCGACTGCGGACGACTGCCACAACTCGAGGTCCTGGCGGGCACTGCGTGGCCGGCGCGTTCCGGGCCAGACGATCTGAGAGACGAACGCGTACACGCGAAGGGCCACCACCGAGTCCTCGAAGTGAGGCTCATGGAGGACCCCTTGGTCGCGAGCTTTCCAAGCCCAGGACTCACTGAGGCCTGCTGCTGTGGCAACGGCACTGGTGCTGAGTTGGCCATGGTTCAGCGACATCGCTGGACTCTCCTGACAAGTCTGTTGATCGTGATCACACCCTAGCGCAATCAGCACCAGTCAACCTGGCGTCACTAGAGACTCGGCGTGTCGCCCTTCACGTAAGTCCCAGCCGATAACGGGGTTTTGAGCGGATATCAGCTCCAGATGCCTCTACCGTCACTCCGTGAGTTCTAGTGACACATGGATTGTGAGATCGCTAGTCTGCACGTTCGCATGATTGATTGCTCGTCACATCGTTGGTTCCAGCGTTGCAGCCAACGTTGCATAGATCGTTGCCCTCTCTCTGCCCGCGAAAAAGGGGCTGGGGAGAGACGGTTGTCTCTCCCCAGCCCCTTTTCACAGGCCACGCCGCGTCTAGTGGCGACGCCGTTCCGGACGCACCAACGGCCCCTCGGACTCAAGCGCATCCAGGTAGAGCTCCACCTGCGCCGAGATCACGAGAGTGCCCTTGCGCCCGAAGTCAGCGGACTGCAATGCGTTGCTGAGCCCGGAGACCCACGCGTGAGCCACACTGCCCACACGATACGAAGAAGGCTGTGTCGACTCCGAGTCCCACAGCCGCTCGGTGGCGAAGTCCGTGGCCCGATCGATCCACTGCGGCACGTCTCCCGAGACATGCCGCAACGCGGCATCCAGGTAGTGGCCAATCGCGAGCTGCCTGTTGCCGCTGCTCATCCGGTCTGCGCTGAGACGCTCCTTGAGGCGGGCGAGGACATCTGGAGCGATGCGAAATCCGTAGGACTTCCACTGGTTGGATCGCATCTTGGCGTCGGCGAAGGACTCATGCACCGCTGCGTGAGCCCAGTCCGTGCTGCGTTCCTCCTGTTGTGCCGGTTGGGCGGAAGCCGCACTCGCCTTCCCCCGAGCCGGCTTGTGCACCGTCTTCGCTGACTCCTCCTGTGCTTCGGTCGAGGCTGCGGAGGAAGTCGCCTCCTCGGCCCTCGGCTCGGCCGGTGTGGGAGAGGCAGAGTGATACGGACCTTTGCTGTTCTGGGAGGGGGCGCGGGTAGGCGAGCGCTGACGCGTTGGCTGCGGGGCAGGCGCCTCATCTTTGGCCGGTGACGCAGAGTCCTCTGCTTCAGGTGCAGGACTTGAGTCCTTGGCCTGCGGTGGAAGACGCAGCCCAGCGGGCTCGGCCGTCACTGAAGGAACGTCTTCTGGCGCGGGAACAGGGGCAGAAGACGGAGCCGAAGACTGTGTGCTGCCCTGTCCCCCGCCGATGAAGGACCGCGTTGCCACGTCGTCGGCGCCCGAGAGGAGGCCTTGTACGAGAGCGGCACCCGCCGGCTTGAACTGTTTCTTCTTCTTCCTCTGGGCCGGAGCCTGTTGCTCCTCAGTCACCGGACTCCTCGCTCTCGATGCGCTCCGGTGTCTGCCACTTCTCCGCCGGCAACTGCATGCGCTCCACGATCTGGCCCATCAGCTCGCTGTACATCTTGCCGGGTGTGTGGCTGGCGAAGCGGATGACCGAGGGCACCCCGTAGGCGAAGGAGTCGCTGATCCGGTTGTCGAGGCGGATATCGGTCTGGAAGGGGAAGAGGTCTGCATCCAGCATGCCGTTGCGGATGTTGACTTCCTGGGCCTTCCACCTGGACGGAGGGTTCGACCGGTTGAGTACGGCGCCGAGGTACTGCGGCTCACACTCCCCGCCCGTGCGGTCCTTGACGTACTTGACCGTGCCCCGTGTCGCCGCGGCGCCCTTGAGTGCCGGGTACTCCGGGATGCACACAGTGATCACGAAGTCGGCCGCAGCCAGGGCCGTCGCTGACAGGGAGGAGACGGCGGGCGGAGTATCGATGACGACGAAGTCGAACTGATCCTCAATCTCCACCAGCATCCGGCGCAGTATGGGGGTCGACTGGAAGCCCTTTTTATGGATGAGGTCCTGAGCCGACGTCATGGTGGACTCCTCACACGCGAGGAGATGCAAAGTGCCGGCGTCCTCCCACTCTTCGAGCAACTCGCAGCGATCGAACCAGACGCCGGCCAGATCCATGCGCATGCCCTGGAGCCGGGCCTGAAGTACCCAGCCCAGGGAGCGGGCCAGCTGGTCTTCCCCGACCAGGTTCACACCGACTGCCGTTCCGGCCTGGGCCTGAGGGTCCAGGTCCACGATCAGTACCCGGGCGCCGGCGAGGGCCAGGCCAGCCGCCAAGTTGACGGTGGTGCTGGTCTTGCCCACCCCTCCCTTCTGCGTTGCCACGGCGATGACCTTCAACGCGTGCCCACCTCTCTAGCGAGTCGCTTCCTCATACCAGTTCACATCTGTCACCAGGGGAAGAAGGCGAACCTGGAAGGTGCAATGTCCGCTTGAGCAGCCGAGATCGGCAGTTCGTCCGGATTTGCCTACCACTTTCGCCACTGCTTCCTCTAGTGACACAGGGATATCAAGCATGACGATAACAGCACTCACGTCACCCGTGCGGAGTGACGCGCGACTTCGCCTCACTCGGCCCAACTCCCGCTGTCTCAGGCCGATGCCGCGCCATAGGGGCGACGTCCCGGTCTGCATGCCGAACGAGGACGAGCTCCTATCACGGCCATGCAAGGAACGGTCGTTGCGATCGATGGCTCGACCGTCTGCTTGCAGGTTGCACACATTGAGCGCATGACTGTTTGTCAGCTCGTACGCAACATGGTTCGCTCGCTCGCCGCATCGCTTGCTGGACTGCTTGCTCCTTGGTTAGCAGGTGCGTAAGAAAGTCAGCTCGCTGGTTCGCTTGACGGTTAGTCAGGGCGATTGCTTGTTCGTACGCAAGATGCATCGCTCGTTTGTTAGATAGATGGACTGATAGCTGCATCGATCGCTGGATCGCACGTTGCGCAGATCGATCCATCGCTCGCTGGATCGGAAGTCTCATAGATCGTCAGATCGCTTGCGCGATAGCACGTTCCAGAGAACGAAACATCGTTGGTTGCAGCGTTGCAGATATCTGAATATTTATTGTAGTGCGTGACGATGCAGCACACGCGGTACAGAAACGAGTACTTGAAGTAGTAGATAACGAAGCATCTATCGTTGCACTCAAAGGTGTAGTCATTGTTGCAGTGACAGGCCTTCGGCGACTCCTCGGCTGGACGGGCATCGTTGCACCTATCGTTGCAGGCAACGTAGCAGAATGCAGATAGCAAGGTCAGTGGGGGCTGCACCGACCGAGACCACCTGAAGCTGCGGATATCCCATACGCCAAGAGGGCCGGCCTCCCCTTGCGATGAGAGAAGGGCTTCATGGGCGTCGCCTGTTGACGGGCTTGTCGATGGGCACGCCCAACACGTCTTCCGGATCAGGAGGTGTGCGCTCATGGCGCCGCTGTCGTAGGGGAACTTCTTGCCGTCAGCCTCGTGACCGTTCGTGTCCCGCTCCGTGAGTTCGTGGGCTCGGGGACAGGTTCGGGAGTCGTGGCCAGCGGGGGATGGCGGCATCGCTGCGTGGGCAACGTCGCTCCGGGGCGCAGGCTCAGCACCCTCATTCTTTACCGCGGTAAAGCCGGGGGCCGGCTGAGCTGACTCGGTCGGTGCGGTCGGCGGCTCGGCCTGCGGATTCTTTACCGCGGTAAAGCCGAGAGCCTTCGGTGACGACGGGGACAGATCTCTCCTGAGCTCTACCGGATCCGCTCGCGCCAGCTTCTCCTCGGCCCGGGCTTGTCGGCTGGGCGAGCCGGTGGGCATGACTGCCTGCCGAAGGCGACTACGGGAACCTGGTGATCGGGTTCGATCCCGTGGCCGACCGCATGGTGCTGCTGGCAGATCCCCTCGGAGTTCAACTGCGGGCTGCTGCGGGCCGGGACCGGCAGAAGGTGCCGTCGCGGAGCATGGCGAACAGAACGTCGACCCTGCGTCCGGTCAGACAGAGCAGGGCCGGGGTATGGAGTTGGCCTGGGTGATCTTCTTGTCTAGTAGGCCCGGGAAGCCGGGTCGCCGAGCGCGGCGAACGCGGCCAGGAAGAACGCCCGTATCAGCTGCTTGTTGTCCCGGCGGGAGGGTTGCTCGCTGCGTATCGATGATCTGGAACTGCGGGTTGCCAGGGCGGTCCGGCGTAGGAGACGAAGTGGTGGCGGTCGGAACGCGCTCGCATCGCCTACGTCGATCGGGACCCGGGGCACCGGTTCGCATTCCGATGCCGGGCAAGGAGGTCAGGATCTTCGACAGAGGGCGCTCGTCCAGCAGCTCTTGGATGCGCTTCTCCAGGAGCTTGCGCTGGTCCAGGACGGCTCGCAGCGAGCGGGCGGGCGGGCCAGGTCCGGCACGATCAGCGCGACCGCGTCGGTGCCCGGGACGATCACGGTCGCGCGTCGAGCGTGAGGAGGATGTCCTCTGCGAGGCGCCCGAACATGCGCGGCGCCAAGGGATCGGGCGACGGCGCCCGGCCTTGCGCCTGGCGGCCGCGGAACCGAACCGCTCGAGAAAAAGGGCCCGGGCCTCCGCGTAGTCGAGTCGGGGGCCTTGGGACGCGTTCCGGGTGGGGGTGGATCTGGGTGAGCAGGCCTGCGCAGGCGGTTGGCGATGCGGGTGGCCGCGCCGGCCAGGTCGTCGTTGAAGCCGACGATCGTCTCCTGCCCGGCGATGGCCTCGCCGGTGGCTCGACGTCGCGCAGGCCGTGCGGGATGGTGCGGGCAGCGTCGGCGTCGGAGATGACGAGGGCGTCGCGGGCGTTGCTCTGGCCTCGCCGAGGGGTGACATTCCCCCGGATCATGCGAACTACAGGGGGAATAGTCATGCCGGATGGGAAGCTGCGAGCCCCGTTGCGGAGCCACAAGAGATGGGTATCGAGGGCACCGGCCGAGACCATCCGAAGTTGCGGATATCTCCATACGCTAAGAAGGCCCGCCTCCACTTTCGATGGGAGGTGGGCCTTCTTGGGCTGCGTCGCGCGTTGGGGGGCTTGTCGATGGGCAGGCCCAACACGTCAGATTGCGGGCCGCTTCCGCAGCTTTGTCGCGACCAGGATGTCGACCATCTTGAAGAACTCCTCATCCGTCTCCATCTTCCGGATCAGGAGGTGCGCGCTCATGGCGCCGCTGTCGTAGGGGAACTTCTTGCCGTCAGCCTCGTGACCGTTGGTGTCCCGCTCCGTCAGTTCGTGGGCCCTGGGCTCGGGGACAGTTTCGGGAGTGGTAGCCGGCGGGGGTGACGGCATCGCTGCGTGGGCAACGTCGCTCCGGGGCGCAGGCTCAGCACCCTCATTCTTTACCGCGGTAAAGCCGGGGGCCGGCTGAGCTGGCTCGGTCGGGGCGGTCGGGGCGGTCGGTGAGTCGGTCTGCGGATTCTTTACCGCGGTAAAGACCGGCGTCGGTTGAGCTGGCTGGGGCGGTGCGGTCGGTGGCTCGGTCTGCGGATTCTTTACCGCGGTAAAGACCGGGGCCGTCGGCGCCGGTGGGGACAGATCTCTCTGGGGATCTACCGGATCCGCTGGCGCCAGCTTCTCCTCGGCCCGGGCCGCCAGCCGGTTCGCCCAGGCAGTGGCCTGCTCCTCCACCGGAAGTTTCACCAGGTCCCGAGTCTCCCGAACGGGCAGCACACCCGCACTGACGAGGTCCTGGAGTTCCGGAGCCAGCTTCAGCAAGTACAGCTGCTGGGTGACCCACCCGGCCGACTTGCCGAAGTGCTCCGCGACCCTGGCCTTGCCTCCGAGCTGCTCAACCATCGTCTGGATGCCGATGGCCTGCTCGACGGGGTCCAGGTCCTCACGGTCGTTGTTCTCCGACAGGACCGCGTCCAGAAACGTGGCCCTGGACGCTGCAAGCGTGTCGTCGACGATGACTTCAAGGGTGCCAAGACCCGCCGCCTGGGAAGCGCGGAAGCGGCGCTCGCCATTCGCGATGACGTACCGATGGGTCCCCACCGCATCGGCCTCTTCCTCCCACAGCTTCAGGTAGGCCTCGCGCGTGACCGCAACAGCCGGCTGAAGCTGCTTCACCTCCAGCTTGCGACCAAACTCCTTGAGGTCCTCATCAGTGCCGAAGTTGCGACGTGGGTTGAACCGCGTCGGCACGAGCTGTTCGAGCGGAAGCGTCTGCAGGCGGCTGTCGGGCGCGCCGGTTGTGGCAACGCCGGTCGCTTCCGCGACGGCCTGGCGCCGAGCGCTGACAGGCCGGGTCTGGGTGTTGCCGAATCGTCCGCCGCCCAACTGGTCCTTCTTGCTCATGAGAGCTCCCGCGCCATGGCCCGCATGCTGATCGCGATTTGGCTCTTGGGTGCGTACGACAGCAGAGGCTGCTTCATTCGGACGGCCTCCTTCTGCTCCTTGCGCTCACTGACGATCGCGACGACACGCGGATCCTTAATGTCCATCCATCCCTCGAGGGAGGACGTGGCGATGTAGCCGCGCCGCGGGTCGTAGAGGTTGACGACCAGACCGAGGTAGTCGATATCGAGGTCCATGTCGTTGCGCAGGTCTTCGATCTGGTTCGTCAGCAGGTCGTAGGCATCGGCTGAGCTGTCCTCTGCCTGGACGACGACGAGGGGGCCGGACTGGCCGGGCACTTCGTCCTTCCGGCGCCGCCCGTAATAGACGGCGGCGTCCATGCTCAGGCCGAGGCTCGGGGGGCAGTCGACAACGATGACGTCATAGTCGGCTTCCAGCGGTGCAAGGGCACGCTCCAACGCGGCTTCCCGGGCGCGGACTCCGGAGAGCCGGACGTCCAGGAGGAACGCGTCGTTACAACTGGGCAGCAGGTGGAGACGGTCGCCGAACCGTTCCCCGTCGACGGTGACGATGAGATCCCGCAGGTCGCCCTTGGGGGAGCCGCCCATGTGGTTGGTGAGGCTGTCGCCGTCCTGCGAAATGGGCAGAGGTGTTGCACCGAGCTGGTTGGTGAGGTGGCACTGGGGGTCGAAGTCGACCAGGAGGACGCGCAGGCCGATACCGGGAAGGTTCTCGACACCGAGAGGGTCCTCGTCACCGTCCGGCTCCGAAGCAAGCTGCTTGGCGATCTGGACCGGGTACAGGCTGTTGCGGTCCTCAGCCATTGCCTCACCGAGGCCGGCGGTGATGGCGGTCTTGCCCACGCCGCCCTTCTGGTTGCACACCACGAACCGCCGGGTGACGACCGGCCGTTCGATGTCGGGTGCCGGATGGCTGTCCAGCCACATGTGCACGGCCTGCGCCAGTCCCTGAGTGAGGGACACGCTGCGCTGCTTGGTGACCGCCTTGAAGTCGTCCCACTGACCGTGCGGGAGGAAGGTGGAGAACGAGTCGGCGCCGGCCGTGTCGACAGGTTCAAGCCCGGAGGCGAGCCCGGTCCAGGCCCTGACGGCCTGTTCGATGGCCGTCTGGATTTCGAGACCGTGCTGGGCGCATCTGACCTTGAGGCTCTGGCGAAGCAGGCCCGGCAGCTTGGATACGACCTTTTCCCGGTCGCCTGAGGTGGTTGGAGAACTCATGCGTGTCACCTTACTAACGTCGTAGATCAAATTACGCCTCGACACGTTAGTTTCTCGGAGCAGATTCTTTACCGCGGTAAAGTCCGAGCCTGCCCAACGAGTTCATACCATCCCAAACTCCCCGAACCGCCTCGTGCACCTTCCTGAGTGCGCATCAGGTCCCGGTCTCATGCTGCCGAGCCAGCGGCCAGTTTCTTTACCGCGGTAAAGGCGTGGATGTGGCGGCGTGCCCCTGTGTGGTGTCGGGGTGCGCCGCCATGGGGCGGAACGGGGTTGTGGGTGGTCATGTGGGCTATTTCGGGTCGTTGTTGAATTTTGCCTTGGACCAGTAGTAGCCGAGGACGGTGAGGCCGAGGCTCCAGGTGATGGTGAGCCAGCCGTTGTTGCCGATGTGGGTGCCGAGGAGGAGGCCGCGGAGGGTTTCGATGGCGGGGGTGAAGGGCTGGTATTGGGCGATGGGCTGGAACCAGCCGGGCATGGTGTTGGTGGGGATGAAGGCGCTGGACAGGAGGGGGAGGAGGATGAGGGGCATGGCGTTGTTGCTGGCCGCTTCGGCGTTGGGACTGATCAGCCCCATGCCGACGGCGATCCAGGTGAGTGCGGTGGCGAACAGGACGAGGAGTCCGAACGCGGCCAGCCATTCGAGGGCGGTGGCGTCCGTGGAGCGGAAGCCGATGGCGACGGCGACGGCGCCGACGAGCACGACGCTGGCGATGCATTGCAGGACGCTGCCGATGACGTGGCCGATGAGGACGGATCCGCGGTGGATGGCCATGGTGCGGAAGCGGGCGATGATGCCTTCGGTCATGTCGTTGGAGACGGACACCGCGGTGCCGATGGTGGTGGAGCCGATCGTCATCAGGAGCAGGCCGGGGACGATGTAGGCGATGTAGACGGAGCGGCCGGCGCCGGTGCCGCCGATGCCGGCGCTCATGACGTCGCCGAAGATGTAGACGAACAGCAGGAGCAGCATGATCGGGGTGAGCAGCAGGTTCAGGGTGAGCGACGGGTAGCGCCGCGCGTGCAGGAGGTTGCGGCGCAGCATGGTGGACGAGTCGCGCACGGCGAGGGACAGGGAGCTCATCGGACAGCCTCCTTGGGCTGGTTCGGCTGGGCGGGCACGCCGACGCCGCCGGTGAGGGCGAAGAACACGTCGTCGAGGTCGGGGGTGTGCACGGTCAGCTCGTCGGCCTGGATGCCGGCCGTGTCGAGGCGGTCGAGGATGGAGCGCAGGTCGCGCTGGCTGCCGTCGCTGGGGAGCTGCAGTGCGAGGGCCTCCTCGTCTGTTGCGGCGTCGTCGAGCGCGGAGGCGGCGGAACGGTAGGCGTCGGGGTCGGTGAAGCGGAGCCGGATGTGTCCGCCGGGGATGAGGCGCTTGAGTTCGTCGGCGGTGCCTTCGGCGGCGATTCTGCCGTTGTTGAGTACGGCGATGCGGTCGGCGAGTTCGTCGGCTTCTTCGAGGTACTGGGTGGTGAGGAAGACGGTGACGCCGTCGGTGACGAGTTCGCGGATGATGCCCCACATGGTGTGGCGGGAGCGGGGGTCGAGGCCGGTGGTGGGTTCGTCGAGGAAGATGATCCGCGGGTTGCCGACCAGGGTCATGGCGATGTCGAGGCGGCGTTTCATGCCGCCGGAGTAGGTGGAGGCGGGCTTCGATGCGGCGTCGGTGAGGTCGAACCGCTCGAGCAGCTCGGCGGCGATGCGTCGTCCTTCCGACTTGGGCAGGTGGTGCAGGTCCGCCATGAGGAGCATGTTCTCCTCGCCGGTGATCAGTGCGTCGACGGCGGAGAACTGCCCGGTGACTCCGATCGCGGCACGCACGGTCTGCGCCTGGGCGGTGAGGTCGTGGCCGCCGACGCGGGTCTCGCCGGTGCCGGGGCCGGGGGAGATGAGTGTGGACAGGATCTGCACGGTGGTGGTCTTTCCGGCGCCGTTCGGCCCGAGCAGGGCGAACACGGTGCCGGTCGGGATGTGCAGGTCGATGCCGTCGAGGACGGTCTTGTCGCCGTAGGACTTGCGCAGCCCGTTCGCCGTGATGGCCATGGTCGTCATGGTGACTGCTCCTCAGAGACTGCGGGTGGGTTAGAGGCTGCGGGCGGTGATGTCGCCGTGGGCGGTGGTGGCGTGGATGGTGAGTGCGGCGGTGGCGCCGTCGGTGTTCTTGAGGGTGTTGTGGATGCGGCCGTAGGTGGTGCCGGCGTCGAGGGTGGCGGACACGCCGCGGGCGGCGCCGATGGTGATGTCGCCTGATTCGGTGCGCAGTTCGACGGTGCCGCTGGTGGCCTCGGCGATGTTCAGGTCGCCCTTCTGTGTGCTGATCTGGGCGGGGCCGTTCAGGCGGCCGACGAAGACGTCGCCGGCCTGGAGGGTGAGGCGGGCGCTGGCGGTCTCGTCGAGCTTGACCAGGGCCTGCGCTCCTTCGAAGGTGACGTCGCCGAGCCGTCCGACGCCGCGCAGTTCGGCGGCGGCGGCCTTCGCCTCGACGCGGGAGCCGGCGGGCAGCTGGACGGTCACCTCGACGGATCCGGAGTTGCCCAGGATCCGGTTCTTCGCGGTGGCTGCTTCGATGTGCAGGACGCCGTCGGCGTATTCGGCCGTGACCTGCTCGGCGGCCTTCACGTCGCGGCTCTTGGACTTGTCGGCGGGCAGGATCTCGACCGTGGTGTCGGCGCGGTCGGCGGCGATGAACTGGATGCGTCCTGCGGGGATGTCCAGGATGGCGAGGACGGCGGCGGGGGTGTCGAACTTCTGCATGGTGTTTTCCTTCGATCCGTTGTTTCTGATGAGAGAAACGCTACGTTGCATTCAAGGATCGGGCAACACTCTTGTTGCGCAAGAACCCTATAACTGCAGGTAGTTGCAGGGATTTCATTGCAATGGCCTGGGCTCTAATGCAACGACCCGTAACCCTGGTCGTTGCAATGGAATGGGCGTGAACGCTATAGTCGACCCGCCGGACACCAGTCAGGGATGCCGGACGCGAATGCCGGCCGCTGGGCACGGTGGTCGAGTACGAACGCCGGGCCGCGGATGGGCGCCGGGGCCGGCGCAGGGCTGTGAAGGAGAAGGGGAGCGCAATGCCGGGAGGCAGACTTACTCAGCAGGACCGTCAACAGATCGCGCTGGGGCTGGCCGATGGCCTGGCCTATGCCGAGATCGCCAGAACCCTGGACCGCCCGACATCGACGGTCACGCGTGAGGTGATGCGTAACGGCGGCCCGACCGCCTACCGCGCGGACCTCGCTCACCGCGCCACGGAACAGCGTTCCCGCCGCAAGCAGCCGGCAGCGCCCCGCAACCCGGGCACGCCGGCGCAGCCCCACGGACGTGACGCGGAAGCGGTGCGCGCGTACGAGGAGACGTTCACGACCGTCCTCATACAGTCGGGAACGCCGAAGATGATGGCCCGGGTGATGTCCTGCCTCACCCTCACCGACACGGGCAGTCTGACCGCGGCCGAACTCGTCCAGCGTCTCCAGGTCAGCCCGGCGTCCATCTCCAAGGCGGTCGCGTTCCTGGAGAGTCAGGGGATGGTCCGCAGGGAGCGCGACGACCGCCGCCGTGAGCGCTACGTCGTCGACAACGACATCATGTACCAGTCGATGATGGCTTCCGCCCGTTCCACCGCCCATGTCGTCGACATCGCGCGACAAGGCGTCGGCGTCCTCGGTTCCGGCACTCCCGCTGCCACCCGCCTCGAAAATATCGCCCGCTTCCTCGACTTCGTCTCCGAAAGCATCGCCCGCGCCGCGGAACAGGCCCGCGACATCCTCCACACCCAGCCCGAACCGCCGAAGGACCACACCACCACGTGAGCCCCCTCGGGCCGCGTACCGCCGCCGTCTTCACCGTCACGGGCCGTGCTTCCCGACCGTCATGCAGGCCGCCTGCGTGCTGAGTACCGCTGAACATCAGGGTGTGCGCAGGTGCCGATGACGGCGGCCATCGACGATGCGAGGTGTCACGCACGACCTGCAGGACGCGTGCATGGCCTCCCTCGACGGCCTGATGCCCCGCTCCCCGCTCATGCACGTCACGGGCCTGACCGCACGCCGAATGCGACCTGCACCCTCAAGCCGCCCGGTTGGTCACGCACTGTCCCGCGATGGCCTGACTCAAAACGGCGACCGTCACGATTTTAATGTATGTCACTGAAAGTGGTATCGTCTGGAGTGTGTCAGAGGTGGATGACGAGCGTGAACTCGCCGATGCGGTCGAGGTGTTGAAGGACGCCGAGGACCGCGTCGCCGATGCGCTGCGCGTGTATCTGGCCCGTGATCCGGTCACCGGGCGGCCGGTGCACGGCCGGATCGGGCGGGCGGCGCAGATCACCGGGTGGGGTGAGCAGCGGGTCAAGGAGACGGTCACCCCGGCCCTGGCCGAGCGGCGCCGCGCCAGGCGCTCGGACAAGGGGGCGGGTCAGTGATGAGCGAGTTCGACGCGATCGACTCCCTGCTCGCCTCGCTCACCCCGCAGGAGGAGCTTCCCGACACCGAGGTGCGCCGGAGTCTGCGCGAGCAGGCGGGACTGTCGAAGGCGCAGGTGGCCCGGGCACTCGGCGTGAGCCCGTCCACGGTCACCGGGTGGGAATCGGGGCGTGACCCGGCGGGGGAGACGCGCGCGAAGTACGCCTACCTCCTTGACGGCCTGGCTGCGAAGTTCGCGCCGCCCGCCGAGCCAGAGCCCGAACCCGACTCCGAGGCCGAGGCGGGGCCTGAGCCCGAGGCGGACGAGGTGGCACCGGCCCCGGTTGCCGCCACCGACGCGACCGAACCTTCACCGGCCGACGACGCAGACGACAGGGACGACACAGACGACGTCGAAACTCTGGCCACGCCCGAGCCGTGCGTCCTGTGCGCCAGCCCGGCCCGGCAGCGCGTCGCTGGCTTTCCCCAGCACCTGGACCCTGCCGACTGCCGGCCCACCGCCGGCGCCACGACGCCTACGGTCACGCCTACGGCCACGCCTGCGGCTCCGAGCGCTCCGCAGGTCCAACCGTCACCTTCGGCGCGCCCGCCACACGCGGCGCACGGTGCGCAACGGCCGAAGAAACCGGCCCCGCGTGGACGGGCGTTCCAGGAACCGTCCGGTCCGGCCGACACGATCCACCAAGCCGTTCAAGCCGCGCTCGCCGCCCACGAGGGCGACGTCGAAGCCGCGAGTACCGCGCTGCTGAAGCGGGCGATCCCGGACGCGATGGCGTTGCTGGACCAGACCCGCAAGGGCGCACGCTACGACGTGATCGCCCACCCCTGGATCCCCGACATCCTCAAGAAGCAGACCGCCAAGGGCGCCGACCGGATCTGGGAAGCCCGCCCCAAGTGGACCCGCCACGAGCTCCCGCCCGGTGAGCACGAAGTGACCGCGCTCGACATCAACGGCGCCTACCTCTCCGCCCTCAAGACCCACCTCCCACTCGGACAGCTGGAACACTCCACCGGCTTCGACCACGACCGGCGCCGCGCAGGCGTCCACCTGATCACCCCACCGCACTGGGAACACGAAGCGGTGCTGCCGAACCCGATCGGAAACCGGGACGAACCCGGCCCCCTGTGGGTCACCGAACCCACCCTGCGTCTCCTGCTACGCCTGTCCGGCCCGAAATACGGCCTGTGCGACCCGCCACAGATCCACGAGTCGTACACCTCCGGCGCCACCGAGAACCTCCTGGAGAAGTTCCGCATCGCCCTCAAAGACGCCCGCGAACAGGCAATCAGCGACGAGGACGAAGTGACACTGGAGTACGTGAAAGCGATGTACTCCAAATTCGTGTCCACGATGGGGGAGTCGAACTACAACCGGGAGCTGTACCGCCCGGACTGGATGCACCTCATCCGCTCCCAGGCCTTCGCCAACCTCTGGACAAAGGCCTACAAGGCCCACGAGGAAGGCCTGACCGTGGTGCGTGCAATGGGCACCGACGAACTCCACGTCATCGGCGACTGGCACAGTGTCTTCCCCGAGGGCCGTGGCGTTACCGAGGTCAAGGTGAAGGACACCTACACCGCCAAAGCCGCCGGCGACGAGACCCTGCAGCCGGGGGAGGGGGAGTAAGTGCCCGACAGGAACCTTGAGTTCGGCAAGTTCGGCGCCCGCGGAATCAAGGGCTACGAGGCCGCGGCCCGCCAGCTCGATCACCTGGCCGCCTTCATCGCCAGCCCCGCAACCACCCGCCGCGGCATGCTGGCCCGCCTGCACTACCTCACCCGCACCGACCATGCACGCACGGCCGCACGCGAGGCCGGCCTCACCGTCACCGACCGCACACTGAAACGCTGGGCCGAGGGCAAGGCCTCACCGTCAAAAAAGAGCCTGGCACAGCTGGAGGACGCCTACCGGCAGGTGCGCCGCCACAACGTCGCCCGGCACCTGCTGCAGCGCCTCAACCGGCAAGGCCGGGGCACCCGCGTCGAGTTCCATCCCCTCAACCAAGCCCAGGTCCCCCGACCGCTCCAACGCGACGTCTCCTTCCGCACCCTCAACGTGCGGCACTGGGACCGGATGGTGCAGGCATGGGCAGCCGATGACGACGAGGCCATGGACGAGGCATGGTTCGACGGCATCACCATCGACCTCGGCTCCGACTACGGCGCCTACGAGTACGTCATGAACATCGGCTTCGCCGCCTGACAACTGCGGCCACACCCAGTCGGACCGCCGACAGCCTCCCGACAAGATGACCAGACAGACCCAACGGCGGCAGCCGACGGTGAGCCACAGGACACCCGCAGGCGGGGCTCAGGGCGGTGCGCGCCGCACACACAGGCACAGAGGGGGCATCGACAGAAGGCTCTCTCAGCTGAAGCGAACGTTGCTGAGGTCGATGGAAACCATGCTTGCTCCAGGAGCGGACGACCGTCAGTGTCGCGGCGGTAAGCCCGGCGTTTGGTGGGCAGCACGATGCCGTCCGCTTCCGCGTAGTCGTAGACGTACTGTGCGGCGGCGAATCCGCCAGCCACGTCGACGTGGTAGTCGTGGCGCCGCAGGAGCCGGTCGGGACCGAAATAGAAGTCCTGGCGGGCGCTGTGGCTTGCGATCTGAGGCGGGAAGGCGGCGCGCAGCCCTGGCTGCGCGTTGCTTGGTCTCGCTACGCTCCTGCCCCACGCATATGGGACGGGGGAGTTCATGGCTGTATCGCGATCAGGGCGGGGAACCGTGTCCGGGCCCTGGGACGCCTCCGAACTGGGGTCTCCAGCAGCGGTATTGGACCGCTGGGACCTTGGAGGTCTCCTGGTGCCGCGCACGCCCAGCGTGCGTGTTGAGGTCAGCTACGACGAAACGCGCAGCGCGCTCGTGCAAGCGGTGTTGATCAACGGAGCAAATGCCCTGCAGCTTCAGGCATTCCGCTCCATCACATCCCGTGACTGGGCGTCGGTGCGCAACGACCTCGCCAGCAATATCCGAGGTGATGGCGGCAGAGCGCATGAATCCATCGGCAGAGCAGGACCCGAGCTCCGCACCCGGATTCCGGTCACCACCCCGACCGGGAGTGAACCGTGCAGAACGCCCGGATGATCGGTTGCGACGGTCCAGGATGGCTGTTGCGCGGTGTCGTGGTCGGCCGAGGAGCCACAGATGACGAACAGGCACAATGGGCATACGGCGCGTTCACCCAGACCGTTGTCGAACCACACATGCCGACCACCGGAACCTGGGGAGCCCTGACCCTGCGCCTGCCGGTTTCTTAAAACTCGAGGACGCAGTGACAAGCTGAATCACCAAGAGGGCTGCACGCCCCTACCAGCGCATGCCCAGCTCATCGAGGTCTGCACGTCGTGCACCGGTAAGTTTGTCGGCGCGTCGGCGAGTGTTGGCGAGGAACATCCCCAGCTGCACCAGCGCCCCGCCCGCGCCGTCATCCTGGCCGTTCGCGCCGCCCCCGGCTCCCTCGACCCCGGACGGGACTTCTTCAACGTGCTTCCTGGGCACGTTCAGATGCCCCTCCCGGGCGTGGAAGCGGCGTGCGGCGGTCAGGTTGAGCATCCACTTGTCGTCCTGGGTGCGGCGTACCACCCGCTCCGCCTCCGCCGCCTCTTCCACGCCCAGCACGCTCTCCAGCAGCCACTGCTGCGCCGCCCCGAGCCTGTCCCACCCCAGACGCTGCGCCTGCACCCACACACCGAGGTCCTCGCCCTGCACGACCAGGACACCGGGCCCGTGGGGGAGTGTGCCGCCAGCATCGATGTGGCTTTTAGCGAGCCTAAAACAGCGTTGCCACGCGGTGTCCCACGCCGGGCACCAGCCCGGGTCGATAGCGTCCAACGCGTCCTGACGGCTCTCTGAGAGTCCCCACCCTCCCGCAGGCACCAGCCGGCCCTGTTCGTGCGCGAGAGCAGCCTCCACGGCCTGCCGGGCGGCAGCCCGCTGGTTCTTCAGCCACACCCCGACCGGGAACCCGCCCTCACCGACGGCACTGACCGGCGCCAGCAGATGCCCGTGCTCTTCCGCCCACGCGCGGGCGACGGCGAGGCCTTCATCGAAGGCATTGTCGTGCGCGTTCCACACCATGCCCAGCTTGTCCAACTGCCGCACCCGCTCACCCCCGAGCAGCTCCGCGCTGTAGTACTTGCGCTGGTCCGCCAACCACACCCCCAGCGGAAACCGCGCAGGGGACCAGTCATCCGGCGTCACGTACCGCTGCCGCGCCTGCAGGGCCTGCGCACCGGTCTCCTTGAGGAACTGGATCGCAGCCTGGATACCGCGCCGCCAGTACGCATTCTCCGGATCGATGATCCGCAGCCGAATGAACTGTGCGATGAGCGCGGGATCGCGCGGTGTACTGAACCGCAGGAGCTCCGCGGCCGGCGCACTCACCACCCGCTCATCAGCGCTCTCCGAGTCCACCTCGCCGTCTGCATCATCGATGTCAGCGTCGGCCACCATCTCCGGTGAGTCATCAGGCCCCCAACTCCCGCTGCGTACACGGGGATCAGCGAGGGCCTCGATAGTCTCCGTGTCGTGTGCCCGCAGGGCCGCAAGGACCTTGCTGAGAGTGTCGTAGGAATTCGAGACCAGTATTTCGCTGCTCTCTTCACCGGCTCCGAGGAATACCGGAACCACCAATGTGGCGAGCTTTCCCCCACCTGGACCCATCCGCAAAGCCCGGCCGACCATCTGCACGATTTCCACCATCGAACCCCGCGCATCACAAAACGCCACAGCATCACACCGGGCCGTATCCACACCTTCCCCGAGCACCTTCACAGACGCCAGAACCTGTACGGCCGCCTTCACCTCCCGCCCGTCCTCGCCCGAGAAGAAGTCGGACGCGAACTCCCCCAGCACGGCCTGCCGGTGGGAAGGAGGATGCTCGCCATACAGCCACCGCGCCCACACCCGCCCCGCCGTCGGGAACCGCTCAGGGTCATCGGCGTGCAGCTCCTCTGCAACGGCCGGCAACCCCACCGCCATCGCCTCCGCCTCCGCAACGCGACTGTGGAAGCTCAAGATCCTGCGCAGCTTCTCCTCAGCGACCGCAGTCAACAGCCCGGTCTGCAACGCCGCCAGGCGCGCTCCCCGTACACGGTCAGCACCCAACGGCGCATCCTGCAGCGCCCGGTAGACGTCCTCGTCACGGATATCGAGGCATACGACCTGGTAGGGGGCCACGATGCCCCGCCGGATCGCCTCCGACAGCTTCAACTCGAACGCGACAGGGCCGAAGATCTCGCTGTCCCGGTCCATCGAAGCAACCATGCGCGGCACCTCACCACCGGCCTCCCACACCCGCGGCGTCGCCGTCATATACAACCGCCGCTCAGCCGGAATCTGCTGCTGATCATGCACCGCCGCCCATGCCTTGCCCGCGTCCCCGGACGTCCGGTGCGCCTCGTCGACCACGACCAGGTCCCAGACCCCAACCCCGGCTCCGTGCGCCCGCTGCAGCGTCCGCAGCCCCAGCGAGGCGTAGGTAGCAAACACGGTGACCTGCTCCAGGCCCCGCAGCCACAACCGCAACTCCTCCGCGCTGGTCGTGCACGGCACGCCCTGACTGTCCGCGGCACTGAGCGAGCACACCCCCACCATGCCCCCACCACGGCCGCCGGCCCGCCACGCGGCGGCCGTCTGGATCAGCAGATCCAGCGTCGGCACCAATACCAACACCCGCCGCGCTTTCAGACGGCGAGCTGCCTCCACCGCCATCAATGTCTTGCCCGACCCAGTTGCAGAGACGACCTGCGCCCGCAGTCCCTGCGCCGGCATACAGCCATCGGCCGGGGTCTGAAGGGTCCTCAGAATCCCATCGACAGCTTCGACCTGATGTGGAAGAAGTTTCATTGCTGCCATTACGGTCTCCCGTGATAGATATGCTCGGCAGGGGTCAAGTCAGGGCCAGCAGGGGCGGTCGGTGGTAAGCATCCAGGCCATAATCTAGCCCGCTCGCCATGATGACACACACGGGATTGGGAGGTTCTCACCTTGTCCGATTCCGACCAGAAGCATGACGGATCGTCAAGAGAGCCTGCGCCACACACAGACGCACCGTCACCCCCACCGATCAGCCTGTGTAGCCAGCTGTTTTTGGCGGGACCGCGCGGAGCGTGGGCCTGCTAGGCCGGATCGCGGAGCGATCCGAGCCGTCAGCAGCGCGAAGCGGTGCTGACATGGCGTCACGGAGTGCCGCCAACTCCCCGACGAAGTCGGGGAGTTCTTCCCGCGCGACGCGCGGGAACCGCCGCGTAGCGGCGGCGCGTCGTGTCTGCGGG